>BQJF01000145.1 GCA_021604565.1 Minwuia thermotolerans
CGCTTGTCACGTTCGTCCAGCATCGTCAGGTGCTGTTCGACGGTCGCGGCGGGGGATGCGGGCGGTGCCACCTCCACCTCGCGCGGCTCCACCAGGAACTTGTCGGCCAGCTTGCGGATCGACGGCGGCATGGTGGCGGAGAAGAACAGGGTCTGGCGACGCGGCGGCAGGCAGGAGACGATGCGCTCCACATCCGGCATGAAGCCCATGTCCATCATCCGGTCCGCCTCGTCGATGACGAAGAACTGGATCTGGCTCAGCATCATGCGGCCACGGTCGAACAGGTCCAGCAGGCGGCCGGGCGTCGCGATGATGATATCGCAGGTGCCGTCCAGTTCCGCTTCCTGTTCCTTCATGCCCAGCCCGCCGATCAGCAGCGCGCGGGATAGCTTCTGGTACTTGGTGTACATGTCGAAGCTGTCCGCCACCTGGGCGGCCAGTTCGCGTGTCGGTTCCAGGACGAGGGCGCGCGGCATCCGCGGCTTCGACCGGCCCTGGGCCATGACGTCGATCATCGGCAGCAGGAAGGCGGCGGTCTTGCCGGTGCCGGTCTGCGCCGTGCCAAGCAGATCCTTGCCCATCAGGACATGCGGGATGGACTTCTGCTGGATGGGGGTGGCGGTTTCGTATCCCGCCTCCGAAATTGCCTTGCAGACCTCGTCACTCAGACCGAGGTCCGGAAATGTCATTGCGCTAATGTGGGTGCTCCCCGTTGGGATGGTTCTTTCAGGTGATGGACTGCAGGGTTCGGACGAGCGACCGGCCTTGATACGGTCTGCAACCCTTCCGGAAATTCCGCCCTTGTCGTTGTCGGATACCGGCCCTGAACAGTTTACTTTGCAGTGACGACAGTAACATGACAGGTCAGGCGCTTGTCGCACGGCTTTGGGGGAAGTACTGAAGGCGGAGTGCCCTGTCAATCACGAACACAGTGTTCGGGGTGTGGCGTCTGCGCACGTGTGGAGTATTTGATGACCCGACCTGCCTTGCTTCTGATCCCCGGTCTTCTGTGTACCGAACAGCTCTGGGCACCCCAGATGGCTGCCCTGGCCGGACTCGCCGATGTTCATGTCGGCGACCATACGCGGGATCTGACCATCACCGCGATCGCGGAGCGCATTCTGGCCGAGGCGCCGCCGACCTTCGCCCTGGCCGGACTGTCGATGGGCGGCTACATCGCCTTCGAGATCTGGCGCCAGGCCCCGGAGCGGGTCACGCGCATCGCCCTGCTGGACACCCGCGCCAGCACGGATTCGGAAGCCGAGCTGGTCCGGCGGCGGGAGCTGCTGGCGCTGGTGGAAAAGGGCCGCTTCACCGGCGTGCATGACCGCCTGATGCCTCTGTTCGTGCATCCCGACCGGCTGCAGGACGAACCGCTGCTGAACACCATCCGGCAGATGGCGGCGGACATCGGCAAGGATGGCTTCGTGCGCCAGACCCGCGCCCTGATGGCCCGCAGCGCCGCACATGACGTCTGCCGCAGCATCAGTGTGCCAGCACTGGTGCTGTGCGGTCGGCAGGACGCGCTGACACCGCTCGCGATGCATCAGGAGATGGCGGACCTGATCCCCGGTGCCCGGCTTTCGGTGATCGAGGACTGCGGTCACCTCTCGACGCTGGAGCAGCCGGAAGCGGTCAATCGTGAACTGCGAAACTGGCTTCAGGACTGAGGTGACCGGTTGCTGACCGGGCCACCCCTCTCCCCCTCCCGACCACCCATTTCAGGATACTTGCGTGGGTGGTCGGGAGGGGGAGAGGGGTGGCCCGGTCAGTGAACAATGCAGACAAGAAGGGTGGAAATGCCCGCAATCAGGCAGATTCCGGTGGCCATCGCGCCTTGATCGGCGCTAGAAAACCGCCTTCACTGACATGTCGCCGATAGCGGCGATTCGGACCTGCCCGGAGCAGTAACGACGTGCGTCGTTCGAACAAACCACTGGCGTCGCGAATGGCCAGCCCGATGGGATTGCTGTTCAACCGGTTCGCTTTCGCGTTCCTGCTGGCGCTCGGCCTGACGTTGCTGGTGGCGGGTCGTTCCGGCATCGGCCCGGTGGAACAGGTGCGCACCGGGCTGCTGGATCTGCTGGCTCCTGTACTGGACGTCATCTCCCGCCCCGTCGCTGCCGTGAACGATCTGGCCACGGAGATCGAGCAGCTCTCCCGTGTCTATGAGGAGAATGACCGCCTGCGGCAGGAGAACGCCCGTCTGCTGCACTGGCAGGCCGCGGCGCGCGCGCTGGAACGCGACAATGCGCAGTACCGCCGCCTGCTGAACGTCCGCGCCCGCTCCGATGTCACCTACATCACCGCCCGCGTCGTGGGTGAATCCGGAGGGCCCTTCGTCAAGACCCTGCTGCTCGCCGCCGGGGAGCGTGATGGCGTCGAACCCGACCAGGCAGTGGTCAGCGAACTCGGGCTGGTGGGGCGGATCACGGAGGCCGGGCGCAATGCCGCGCGGATCCTGCTGATCACCGACCTGAACAGCCGCATCCCGGTGATGCTGGAGGGCAGTCGCCGACGCGCCATCCTGTCCGGCGACAACTCGGGCCGTCCCCTGCTTGCCTTCCTGGAAGCGGAGGCGGAGGTGCAGCCCGGTGACCGGGTCGTCACCAGCGGCCATGGCGGCATGCTGCCCCCCGGACTGGTGGTCGGTGTCGTCGCCTCGGTCACCGAGAACCAGGTCCGATTGCGCCCCTTCGTCGATCTGGCACGGCTGGAGCGGGTGAACGTGTTGCGCTATCGCCGTCCTTCGCTGGTGAATGACCGGAACGGGCCATGAGGCCGCGCCGCCGCAAGTCCGCCAGCAGCCGCCTTGGCGATGGCCCCGGCCTGCCGCAACTCGGTTTCTGGCGACTTGGACTGGCGATCCCCGGTCTGGTGTCGCTGGTGCTGGTACTGCTCGGCAGCCTGCCCATCGGGGTGCCGTTCCTGGGGCCGGTGCTGCCGGCCTTCGGTCTGATCGCGGTGCATGTCTTCGCGCTGCAGCGGCCCGACCTGATGCCCCACTGGCTGGCCTTCGGTCTCGGCCTCGTCACCGACCTGTTGTCCGGCGGGCCACTGGGCCTGACCGCTCTGGTCTTCCTCGGTGTCCAGGCCCTGTCGGCCAGCCAGCGCCGGGTGCTGATCGGGCGTCCCTTCGTGCTCGGCTGGGCCGCCTTCGTCGCTGTGGCGCTGGCCGCCGCGGGCGTTTCCTGGCTGATCGCCTGCGTCTATTTCCTCGATTTCGTCAATCCGGTGGCTGCCCTGCTGCAGGTGGCGGTGACGGTTACCCTGTTCCCGCTGGTCGCGGCGCCGCTGCTGCTGCTCAGCCATCGCATGACCGGGCAGGCCTTTGCATGAGGGGGCGCGTCGAAAAGGCCCGCTATCCGGTGTTCACCCGCCGTGCGCTGATGCTGGGGGGCATGAAGGCGGCGCTGTTCGCAGCACTTGGCGCGCGCATGTACTACCTGCAGGTGATCGAGGGTGACCAGTACAGGATGCTGGCCGACGAGAACCGCATCAACCTCGCCCTGCTGGCGCCGCCGCGCGGACGCATCCTGGACCGGCGCGGTGTGCCGGTGGCGACCAACCGCCAGAACTTCCGCGTCCTGATCGTGCCGGAACAGACGAAGTCGGTGGAGGAGACGCTGAATCGCCTCAACCAGATCGTCCCGGTCAGCGATCCGACGCGGGCGCGGGTGCTGCGCGATGTCAGCCGGAAGCGCCGGTTCGTGCCGATCTCCGTCGTCGACAATCTGACGTGGGAGGAATTCGCCCGCATCAATGTCCGTAGTCCCGACCTGCCCGGCATCCAGCTTGATGTCGGCCAGACCCGGGACTATCCGCTGGGGGTCTATCTGGGCCACACGGTCGGCTATGTCGGCCCGGTCAGCGAGAAGGACCTGAAGGAAGGCGACGGCGACCCTCTGCTGGAACTGCCGGGCTTCCGTACTGGACGCCGGGGTCTGGAGCGCAGTTTCGAGGGCACGCTGCGCGGAGCGGCGGGCAACCAGCGGGTGGAGGTGAATGCCTTCGGCCGGGTGATCCGGGAACTGTCCCGCACGGAGGGCCGTCCCGGTTCCGACATTCAACTGACCATTGATGCGCGGCTGCAGCGCATCGCCACCCAGGCACTGCGACCGGAAAGCGGGGCCGCCGTGGTGATGGACATCCACAACGGCGATGTGCTCGCCCTGGCCTCGACGCCCGGATTCGATCCCAATGCCTTCAATGTCGGCATCGGCAACAGTGAATGGCAGAGGCTGCTGCGCAACAGCCGCAAGCCGCTGACCGACAAGACCATCGCCGGGCGCTATCCGCCGGGATCCACCTTCAAGATGGCCGTGGCGCTGGCGGCGATGGAGGCCAATGTGGCGGGCGCGGCACACCGCGTGTTCTGCAACGGCAAGCATGTGCTGGGCAATCACACCTTCCATTGCTGGAAGCGCTGGGGCCACGGCTGGATGGATCTGAACGACGCCCTGGCACAGAGCTGCGACGTCTACTTCTACGATATCGCCCGCCGGATCGGGGTGGAGAAGATCGCCGTGATGGCGGAACGCCTGGGCCTCGGCCAGACCCTGCTGCCGGAACTGCCGGGGGAGAGCGCCGGACTGGTGCCGAACCCGGCCTGGAAGGAAGGCGCGATCGGCGAAGCCTGGCAGGGTGGCGAGACGCTGATCATGGGCATCGGGCAGGGCTATCTGCTGGCCACACCGCTGCAGCTCGCGACCATGACCGCGCGGCTGGCGAACGGGGAGCGTGCGGTCTCGCCCAGGCTGGTGTTCCGCGACGAACCGGATGTGGAGGCTCCGCCGCTGGGCCTGTCGAAGGATGCCCTGCGCCACGTGCGCCAGGGCATGATCGACGTGGTGAATGGCAAGCGTGGCACCGCGCGCGCCCATCGGATCACCCGGGAAGGCTGGGAGATGGCGGGCAAGACCGGCACGTCGCAGGTCCGCCGCATCACCCGCGCCGAACGCGAGTCCGGGGTGCTGAAGAACGAGGATATCGAGTGGCGCAGCCGCGACCACGCCCTGTTCGTCGCCTTCGCCCCGGTGGACAAACCGCGCTATGCCCTCTCCGTTGTCGTGGAACATGGCGGCAGTGGTTCTGCCGCCGCGGCGCCGGTCGCGCGGACGATCATGGAGGCGACGCTGGAGCTTGATCCGGCCACCAACCGTAAGCAGCGCGTCGCAGTCAGCCCGGAACAGGAGGGCTGAGCCGTGTCCATGGGCTACCGCGATGACGGTCCGGACCTGCGTTTCGGCAGGAAGCTGCTCAGCCTGAACTGGGGGCTGGTGCTGCTGATCGCGATCACGGCATCCGTCGGCTTTGCCATGCTCTATTCCGCTGCCGGGGGCGATGTGCAGCCCTGGGCCATTCGCCAGATCATCCGCTTCGGCGGTGGCGTGTTCCTGATGCTGGTGATCGCGCTGATCGACATCCGCTTCTGGATGCGCTGGGCCTATCTGATCTACGTGGTGGCGCTGGTGCTGCTGCTGGCGGTCGAGTTCGTCGGCACGACGGGCATGGGGGCGACCCGCTGGATCAGCCTCGGGTTCTTCAACCTGCAGCCGTCCGAAGTCATGAAGATCGCGCTGGTGCTGGCGCTGGCCCGCTATTTCCACGGTCTCTCGCTGGAGGATACGGGGCGCATCACCTACCTGTTGCCACCGCTGGCGCTGATCGGCATGCCGACCCTGCTGGTGCTGAAGCAGCCGGATCTCGGCACGGCGCTGCTGCTGGCGGCGGGCGGGTCCATCGTGCTGTTCCTCGCCGGGGTGCGGCTGTGGAAGTTCGCGCTGGCGCTCGGCGCGGCACTGGCGGCCATGCCCATCGCCTGGTCGCAACTGCACGAGTACCAGAAGGGTCGCATCATGACCTTCCTGAACCCGGAGAGTGACCCGCTGGGCGCGGGCTATCACATCATGCAGTCGAAGATCGCGCTGGGATCAGGTGGTATCTCGGGCAAGGGCTTCCTGGAGGGGACGCAGAGCCACCTGAACTTCCTGCCCGAGATGCGGACCGACTTCATCTTCACCATGCTGGCGGAGGAGTTCGGCATGGTCGGCGGACTGGCGCTGATGGGCCTCTACATGCTGATCCTGATCTATGCCTACAGCATCGGCTTCCGCTCGCGGCATCAGTTCGGGCGGCTGGTGGCTGTCGGCATCGCGACGACCTTCTTCCTCTACATCTTCATCAATATCGGCATGGTGACAGGCATCCTGCCCGTCGTCGGCGTGCCGCTGCCGCTGAT
>BQJF01000146.1 GCA_021604565.1 Minwuia thermotolerans
TGGCACATCTCTTGGAATTGTAACCGGGACAATCGGGTCGTTTACAGGAGGTGGTTACGACAATGTTTGGATTTGGGAGGGCGAAAGCCCTGGCAGCAGTGAGTGCACTGGCGATCGGTCTGACGGCCGGTGCGGCACAGGCAGCAGATACGATCAAGGTCGGTATCCTGCATTCCCTGTCAGGGACGATGGCGATCAGTGAGACGACCCTGAAGGACGTCATGCTGATGCTGATCGAGGACCAGAACAAGAAGGGTGGTCTGCTGGGCAAGCAGCTGGAGGCCGTCGTGGTCGATCCGGCGTCCAACTGGCCGCTGTTTGCCGAGAAGGCGCGGGAGCTGATCGAGGTCAATGGCTCGTCGGTGGTCTTCGGCTGCTGGACCAGTGTGTCTCGCAAGTCGGTGCTGCCGGTGTTCGAGGAACTGAACAGCATGCTGTTCTATCCGGTGCAGTACGAAGGCGAGGAAAGCAGCCGCAACGTGTTCTACACCGGTGCGGCCCCGAACCAGCAGGCGATCCCGGCAGTGGATTACCTGATGAAGACGGAGGGTGTGACCCGCTGGGTGCTGGCCGGTACGGACTATGTCTATCCGCGCACGACCAACAAGATCCTGGAATCCTACCTGAAGGCCAAGGGCGTTCCGGCCGAGGACATCATGATCAACTACACGCCGTTCGGTCATGCCGACTGGCAGACCATCGTGGCGGACATCAAGGCCTTCGGTTCCGCGGGCAAGAAGACCGCCGTGGTCTCCACCATCAATGGTGATGCCAACGTCCCGTTCTACAAGGAACTGGGCAACCAGGGCATCAAGGCGGAAGACATTCCGGTCGTTGCCTTCTCCGTTGGTGAGGAAGAACTGGCCGGTATCGACACCGGTCCTCTGGTCGGTCATCTGGCTGCCTGGAACTACTTCATGAGCATCGACACGCCGGAGAACGACGAGTTCATTTCCAAGTGGCATGCGTTCATCGGTAACGAGGATCGCGTGACCAATGACCCGATGGAGGCGCATTACATCGGCTTCAAGATGTGGGTGCAGGCGGTGCAGCAGGCCGGCACGACCGACATCGATGCCGTGCGTCAGGCCATGTATGGCCAGACCGTGCCGAACCTGACCGGCGGTGTCGCGGTGATGAACACCAACCACCACCTGTCCAAGCCGGTCGTGATTGGCGAGATCCAGGATGACGGCCAGATCCAGACGGTCTGGTCCACGGATGGTGTCGTCGTTGGCGATGCCTGGTCCGATTTCATTCCCGAAAGCGCCAAGCTGACGGCTGACTGGACCTTCCCGTGGGTGTGCGGCGGCTGCGAAAAGCCGATGTACTGATCCACGTGATCTGACGGAAGGGGTGGCGGCTGACGGTTTCTGCCGAGCCAGCCGGTCGCCACCCCGACCATCCGAGCGAATACCGACGCGACCCTACCCCCAGTTTCTCCATTGCCAACAAGCGAGTCCGGCGCATGATTGCCCGTCTTCTCGCCCTGATGATCACGCTCTGCTGTGGCCTGCCGGCCCTTGCGGCGGACCCGGATGATCTGCCAGGGCTTATCGAACAGCTTCATACGCGCGACTACGCAGCGATGGAGCAGACCGTGAACACCATTGCCGCCACGGGAGATCCGCGCGCGGTGGCCGTTCTTCAGGCCCTGTCCGATGGTGATCTCTATTACCGGAAATCCGACGACAAGGTCTTCATCGCCCGCAAGGCCGACTCAGGGAACGATCTGCTTGACCCCCTGACCGGGGCTTTCGTCGAGAATGTGGGCAGACGCGATGCCCGCAAGATCGGCATCAACAACAGCATGCGCCGGGCGCTGCGTGGCGCCCTGGGCAGTCTGACCCTGCTGTCGCCCGACCCGAAGGTCCGCGCCACAGCCGCCCAGTCCTTGTTCAAGAGCCCTGATCCGGGCGCGGTCGAGGCGCTTGGCCTGGCCATCGCGGCGGAGAAGGACGAAGCGATCCGCACGGCGATGGAGGAAGCCCAGGCGGCGTCCGTCCTGCTTTCCGACAGTGATGACGCCACCAAGATCACGGCCATCCAGTCCCTCGCGGACCGGGGCGGGCGCGACGCGCTCTCGCTTCTCAAGGGCATTCCGGACACTGCGACAGGCCCTGTGAAGGCCGCTGCCGCCGAGGGCGTGGAGAGTATCGAGGCGGCGCTGGCACTCTGGTCCACGGCGCAGAACATCTACTACGGCATCAGTCTCGGCTCCGTCCTGCTGATGGCGGCGATCGGCCTGGCCATCACCTTCGGCGTCATGGGGGTGATCAACATGGCCCATGGCGAGATGGTGATGCTGGGCGCCTACACGACCTATGTGGTGCAGGAGATCATCCGCAACAACGCGCCGGGCATGTTCGAGTTCTCGCTGGCGATCGCGGTGCCACTGGCCTTCCTCGTCTCGGGTTCCGTCGGGGTCCTGATCGAGCGGACCGTCATCCGGTATCTCTACGGACGCGCGCTGGAGACCCTGCTGGCCACCTGGGGTGTCAGCCTGATCATCCAGCAGCTTGTCCGTTCCATCTTCGGGCCGACCAACAAGGAAGTCGGCAACCCCGACTTCATGTCCGGCGCGGTGCAACTGGGCGAGATGACAATGACCTACAACCGCCTCTGGATCATCGTCTTCGCACTGGTGGTGCTGGCCATGCTGATGCTGGTGCTGAAGCGTACGCCGCTGGGTCTGCAGATGCGGGCGGTAACGCAGAACCGTCGCATGGCGGGTGCCATGGGCATTCGCACCGACCGGGTCGATGCACTCACCTTCGGGCTGGGGTCCGGCATCGCCGGGATGGCGGGTGTGGCGCTGAGCCAGATCGACAACGTCAGTCCCAACCTGGGCCAGTCCTACATCATCGACAGTTTCATGGTGGTCGTCTTCGGCGGGGTCGGGAACCTGTGGGGTACACTGGTGGGTGCGCTCAGTCTGGGTATCGCGAACAAGTTCCTCGAACCCTATGCCGGGGCGGTGCTGGCCAAGATCCTGGTACTGGTAGCCATCATCCTGTTCATCCAGAAGCGTCCGCGCGGCCTGTTCGCGCTGAAGGGCCGGGCGGTGGAGTCATGATCATGCGTGGTCTCGTCTTCCGTGCCTTCGACCGTGGCGGCATGATCTTCCTCGGCATCCTGTTCGGTCTGATCCTGCTGCTGGCGCTGTCCAACCTGATCATGCCGGTCGGGCATCCGCTGCATGCGCCGACCTATCTGGTCAGCCTGATCGGCAAGTATCTGACCTATGCGCTGCTGGCGCTGTCAGTGGACCTGATCTGGGGTTTCTGCGGCATTCTCAGCCTGGGACACGGTGCCTTCTTTGCTCTCGGCGGCTATGCCATGGGCATGTACCTGATGCGCCAGATCGGCGACCGCGGCGTCTATGGCAATCCGGAACTGCCGGATTTCATGGTGTTCCTGAACTATTCGGAACTGCCCTGGTACTGGCATGGCTTCGACATGTTCTGGTTCGCGGCGATCATGATCGTTTTCGTGCCGGGTCTGCTGGCCTTCATCTTCGGCTGGTTCGCGTTCCGCAGTCGGGTCACCGGCGTCTATCTGTCGATCATCACCCAGGCCATGACCTATGCGCTGATGCTTGCCTTCTTCCGCAACAACATGGGGTTTGGCGGCAACAACGGCCTGACGGATTTCAAGGATCTGCTCGGCTTCGACCTGCAGAACGACGGGACGCGGGTCGGATTGCTCTTTGCCTCGGCGATGGCACTCGGCCTCGGGTTCCTGATCTGCAAGGCGGTGACGCGATCCAAGTACGGCAAGGTCATCACGGCGATCCGCGACGCGGAATCCAGAACCCGGTTCCTCGGCTATCGGGTGGACCGCTACAAGCTGGCCGTCTTCACGCTCTCGGCCTGCATGGCCGGTGTCGCCGGGGCGCTCTATGTGCCGCAGGTCGGCATCATCAACCCCAGCGAATTCACGCCCGCGAACTCCATCGAGGTCGTGATCTGGGTGGCGGTTGGTGGTCGTGGCACGCTCTACGGCGCGGTCATCGGCGCGATCCTGGTGAACTATGCCAAGACCTATCTGACCGGTGCGTTGCCGGAGATCTGGCTGTTTGCGCTGGGCGGGCTGTTTGTCTTCGTCACCCTGTTCCTGCCGCGCGGCATCGTCGGCGCGGTCAATGGCAGCGGGGACGGCGGACCGTCACCGATCATGACGAAGGTGCGCGACTGGCGGGCCGCCAGGGCGATGGAGGGGCGGTCATGAGTACAGCCTTCAATACCTCCATGGCCGACAGCATCCTCTATCTGGATGGCGTCAACGTCTCCTTCGACGGCTTTCGGGCGCTGAACGATCTCTCGCTGGTGCTGGACGCCGGTGAGATGCGGGCGATCATCGGTCCGAACGGTGCGGGCAAGACCACGATGATGGATATCATCACCGGCAAGACACGGCCGGATTCCGGTCAGGTGGTCTTCGAGGGCAATGTCGACCTCACCAGGCACGACGAGGCGGCAATTGCCGAACTTGGCATCGGTCGCAAGTTCCAGAAGCCGACGGTGTTCGAGACCCAGACCGTGCACGACAATCTGGAACTGGCGCTGAAGGCGGACCGTTCGGTGCGCTCGAGCCTGCTCTGGATGCTGTCGAACGAGGCCAGCCGGCGCATCGACGAGATCCTGGCGATCACCCGCCTCGGTGACCACGCCAACGAGATCGCCGGATCGCTCAGCCACGGGCAGAAGCAGTGGCTGGAGATCGGGATGCTGCTGGCGCAGGACCCGAAGCTGTTGCTGGTGGACGAACCGGCGGCTGGCATGACCGATGACGAAACCGCAGAGACCGCGCGCCTGCTGAAGGAGATCGCGGAGAGCCACTCCGTGGTGGTCGTCGAACATGACATGACCTTTGTCCGCGACCTGGGCGTCAAGGTGACGGTGCTGCACGAAGGCTCCGTCCTGGCGGAGGGGTCGCTGGATGCGGTCAGCGCCGACAAGCGCGTCATCGAAGTCTATCTGGGGCGCTGAACCATGCTGGAAGTGAATGACATCAATCTCTCCTATGGTGCCTCCCAGGCGCTGTGGGGCGTTTCACTCGCCGCGGAGCCGGGCAAGGTCACCTGCCTGATGGGTCGCAACGGCGTCGGCAAGACCTCCACCCTGCGCGCCATCGTTGGCCAGCAGGGCATCATGTCCGGGGCAATCACGCTGGACGGCAAGCCGGTTGACCGGATGCGACCGTTCGAGCGAGCGCGGGAAGGCATCGCCTTCGTGCCGCAGGGGCGGGAGATCTTTCCCCTGCTGACCGTGCGGGAGAACCTGGAGACGGGCTACGCCTGCCTGAAGGCTTCGGAGCGGCACGTGTCGGAGGAACTGTTCGACCTGTTCCCGGTGCTGAAGGACATGCTTGGACGGCGCGGCGGCGACCTGTCGGGCGGCCAGCAGCAACAGCTTGCCATTGCCCGCGCACTGGTCACCCGCCCAAGGGTGCTGCTGCTGGACGAGCCGACCGAAGGCATTCAGCCGTCGATCATCCAGGATATTGGCCGGGTCATCAGCCTGCTGCGCGACCGGGGTGACATGGCAATTCTGCTGGTCGAGCAGTATTTCGAGTTTGCAAAGGAGCTCGCCGACACGTTCCATGTCATGGATCGGGGCGAAATCGTGCTCTCCGGCAAGGCTGACGAGATGAACGAGGATGATGTCAGAGCCCATCTCACGGTCTGAAACGGACGAACCGGCGCCCACGGCAGGCCGCGCCGGTCCGCCCCGGTCGGTCGGCGTGGCCCGT
>BQJF01000147.1 GCA_021604565.1 Minwuia thermotolerans
ATACATGAACATCTCGGCGGTGAGGTAGAGCACCTTCCGGTCCGGACGCCGCTTGCGGATGTGCCAGGCGATCGCATGCATCAGGTGCGTCTTGCCGAGGCCGACCCCGGCGTAGAGGAACAGCGGGTTGAAGGCGACACCGTCGGCGTCCGCGACCCGGCGGGCGGCGGCATAGGCCAGTTCGTTGGGCTTGCCGACGACGAACTTGTCGAAGGTCAGGTTCTGGTCCAGGACACTGACCAGCCCCTTGTCCGGTTCGGCATCGCCCGGGCGGATGATCGATGGCGCTTCCGGTACCGCTCTGGAGACGCTGCCGTTGGTTGCGCCGACCGGCTTGCCCGCGCGTTTCATCGGGGCGCCGTCGTCGGCTATGACATCCTTGCGGCTGACCATGGCCTCCAGTCGCGCATCCATGCCGACGTCGATCACCACTTCACGCAGATGCGGAATGTCGACGCGGAACTCTCGCTCCAGCAAGGTGCGGTAATTGTTGGAAATCCAGTCCCGCAGGAAACCGGTCGGGGCCAGCAGGACCACCTGGTCATCATGCAGCGCGACCGGGCGCAACGGACGCAACCAGCTGTTGTAGGACGCCTCGCCTACCGTCTGCATGGCGCGTTGCGATACGCCGATCCAGAGCAGATCCAGTGCGCGTTGATTGTCATCGCAGCCTTGAGGCTCAGGACTCGGCGCTTCTGACAAATCATCGTCCCTCAAACCCGCCTCCCTCGTGTGGTTCGCAGCACCAGTGGGAAAGAACAAATCTTTCCCGTTCCCCGCAATCAGAGAAATTGCGTGTGTCCAGTTAACAGCAAAAAGCTACAATTAACGCCGACACCGGGAATTTTGCCAAAAAAATGCGCTTTCTTCTTGCTTTTTTGTACGCATTTTCGGTGGCAAGCCCCATCCGCCTGACGCCCCAGAACATAGATCGTTCAGGGGGGGCTGTGCAAGCACAACGAATCAGTTTGAAGACCGATTTGTTGGTCCCTCATGCGAGGCCCGTGTCGCAAGGCGCAGGAATCCCACGTGGATTCCCCGGATTCAAGAATGACACTTTTTTTTCGCTGTCGCGCAGGTGTGTGACAGACGCAACAGGGGCGTCGCGACCGGTCGGTCGCAACGCCCCTGTTGGTTGTATTCGTCGGTTTCTGTCGCGCCCTCGGGCGCATGCAGGATCAGGCTGCGGCGATCGCCCTGACACGTGCATTCAGCCGCGAAACCTTGCGTGATGCATTGTTGCGCTTGATCAGGCCCTTGCCCGCAGCGCGGTCGAGTTCCTTCTGCGCCAGCACCAGGGCGGCGCGGGCATCTTCGCCCTTGCCCTCGGCAATCGCGACTTCAACCTGCTTCACATAGGTCCGGACCCGGCTGCGCCGTGCCTTGTTGCGCTCCGTGCGCTTCGCGTCCTGACGGATCCGCTTCATCGCGGACTTGATGTTGGCCATGCCTGAGAATTCCGTGCACTGCTGTTGGGTGTTGTAGAGGGCGGGCTTATAGACAAGGCCCTGTCAGTCGTCAAGCGTGGTCGGGCCTCAGGAGCGGTCGGTGCAGTGACCGGAACGCGCGGCGGGTCATGGCAGGTCCTCCGCCACAGGCGGCCAGACCGGCGTGTCCTGCGGATAGAGGCGGGTTACGTGACCCATCTTCCGGCCCTTGCGGCTTTCCGCCTTGCCATACAGATGCAGCGACCCTTCTCCCCGCAGCAGCTCTGCCCAGGCAGTGCTGTCATCCCCGATCAGGTTGCGCATCACCGCGCGGTGGTGCGGCGCGGTCGATCCCAGCGGCAGCCCCATGGTGGCGCGGACCTGCTGCTCGAACTGGCTGACCCGACAGGCCTCCATTGTCCAGTGGCCGGAGTTGTGCGGGCGGGGCGCCATCTCGTTGAACAGGATGGCACCGCTGTCGGTCACGAAGAACTCCACCGCCAGCAGGCCGACGACTTCCAGACCGGTTGCCAGCGCCCGTGCTGCAGCCGTCGCGGCCTCCGTCACCGCTGCGGGCAGGGCTGCGGGCGCGATGGTCAGATCCAGGATATGGTCGCGATGGCGGTTCTCCACCGCCGGCCAGGTCAGCAGGGTCCCGTCCGCACCGCGCGCGGCAATGACCGAGATCTCCGCCGTGAACGGCACGAAGGTTTCCAGTATCGCCGCCCGGTGCCCCAGTTCGGCATGGGCCGTGGCAGCCTCTTCGCGTGCGCGAATGATGCGCTGGCCCTTGCCGTCATAGCCCTCCCGCCGGGTCTTCAGCACGGCGGGCACGCCGATGCGGGCAACGGCGGCCTCGAGCTCGGCTTCCGACGATACCTCGGCAAAGGGTGCGACCGGCACACCGAGCTGCAGCGCCGCGTTCTTTTCCGCCAGTCGATCCTGGGCCACGGCCAGCACATGCGCGCCGGGCCGCACGGGCACCTTGCGCGCCAGATGTTCGACGGCTGCGACGGGTACGTTCTCGAATTCCAGGGTGACGGCATCGACGGTATCGGCAAAGCGGTCCAGTGCGGCCAGGTCATCCCACCCGGCGACCGTCGCCCTGTCCGCGACCCGTTCCGTCGGCGAGTCCGCTTCCGGCCCGTAGACATGGACCCGGTAGCCCATCCGCGCGGCAGAGAGCGCCATCATGCGGCCAAGCTGTCCACCTCCCAGCACCCCGACGACCGATCCCGGCGGCAGTGCAGGCGCGGCTTTGGACGATGGGCTCACCGCTGGGGCTCTTCCGCCACCGATGCGGACTGCGCCGCGCGCCAGGCGGTCAGGCGCTGCATCAGATCCGGGTCACCCAGACCGACGATGGAGGCGGCCATCAGACCGGCATTCTTCGCACCCGCCTTGCCGATCGCCAGGGTGCCGACCGGCACGCCCCCCGGCATCTGGACGATGGAGAGCAGGCTGTCCATGCCGCTGAGCGCCTTGCTCTCGACGGGCACGCCCAGCACCGGCAGCGCGGTCATGGCTGCGACCATGCCCGGCAGGTGTGCCGCGCCGCCTGCCCCGGCGATGATGACCTGCAGGCCCCGGTCGCGGGCTGTCCGGGCATAGTCCGACATGCGGTCCGGTGTCCGGTGGGCGGACACGATCCGTACCTCGTGCGGGACGCCCAGCGCCTCCAGCACCGAAACGGCTTCCCGCATGGTTTCCCAATCCGACTGGCTGCCCATGATCACGCCGACGCGTGCATCGGTCGTTCCGCCTGACTCAACTGCTGATTCTGAACCGGTCACTGGACCTCACCCTCGAAAAACAGGCGGCGGATTATAGGGATGCGGCTCCCGACCACAAGCGGGAGAAGGCTTTCTTAACCAATGCGACGCATTCTGCGAGCAACAGCAGATCGAATCTGCCTGGACCGTACCGTGCCTGAGAGGATTCACATGAAGATCGGTGCCTATTCATCCCTGCCGGGTGTCCGTGCAGTGGACCGCCCGCGTGGAGCCGCCAGGTCAGGTGCAGGTGTCGCGACCCGGGAGACATCGGTCGATGCGCCGCGGGCGGTGGAGGTCAGCGACTTCTTCGGGGTGCCGGAAGGTGAACTGACCCCGAAGGTGCGCGAGGCCCTGCTGGGCCTGATGGACGAGGTCGATTCCCTGCGTCGGGAACTGCAGGCCGCACGCGGCAAGATCAGCGATCTGGAGGAACTGGCCGACAAGGATCCGCTGATGCCGGTGGCCAACCGCCGCGCCTTCGTTCGCGAGATGTCACGCATGATGTCCTACACCGAACGCTACGGCGTACCCTCCAGCCTGGTCTTCTTCGACGTCAACGGCCTGAAGCAGATCAACGACACCATGGGCCACGCGGCAGGTGACAAGGCCCTGCTGTCCGTGGCCACGACCCTGGGCGAGAAGGTGCGCGACACCGATGTCGTCGGACGCATCGGCGGCGACGAATTCGGCGTCATCCTGGCTCAGGCAGACGAGGATGTGGCACGGGACAAGGCGCAGCAACTGGTCGATGCGATCCGGGAGAAACCGGTCGATATCGACGGCACCATCGTGCATGTGGAGGTGGCGCATGGCGTCTTCCCGTTCGGGCGCGGTGACGATGCCTCGACGGCGCTGGCTGAGGCGGATCGGCGCATGTACCGCCGCAAGCAGGAAATGAAGGCCGACAGACCACCTTCACCCCTGCCCAGGGCCGTGAACGAATAGCGCGACGCGGGACGTACCCACCATTGTTCCGCGCCTGACGCCCTTGATCCGCGCCTGACGCCTGTCACCTCTGTTCTGCCGTCTGTGGCATCCCCGTCGCCGGTCCGGCTATTGTCGCCGGATGGTTGCAGAAACAGATCAGGTGGGCACTCTTGATGACTTCCAGAACCGGGGTTGAGTCGGAACTGGCGCAGATTCGTTCGCGCGACGGGCTGAATCTTGTCGCGGATCGCTACGGCCCTGCCGACGGCCAGCCTGTCATCTTCATGCATGGTGGTGGACAGACCCGTCACAGTTGGGGCGGCACCGCCATGGAAATGGCGCGGCGCGGCTGTTCCGCCTTCACCTGCGACCATCGCGGTCACGGGGACAGCGACTGGTCGCCCGAAGGCGCCTATGCGTTCGAGGACAATGCCAATGACCTGCGCGACTGGGCCGCGCACATGCAGCGTCCGCCGGTCGTCATCGGCGCATCCCTGGGGGGCATCGCCGCCATGCTGGCCCTGGGCCACGCACCGACGGTGCAGGCCCGCGCGCTGGTTCTGGTCGATATTGCACCGCTGATGGAGCGGACCGGCACGGATCGCATCATCTCCTTCATGCGCGAGAACATGGAAAGCGGCTTTGCCCGGCTTGAGGATGCGGCGGCTGCCGTCCAGGCCTACACGCCGGAGCGCAAGCGGGCGGTCGATCTCAGCTCCATCCGCAAGAACCTTCGGCAAAGGGGGGATCGCTGGTACTGGCACTGGGATCCGAAGTGCCTCAAGGACGGAAACGACGAGGACGCGGAGCAACTGCACCAGCGGCTGTGCGAGGGGGTGCGCCAGACAACATGCCCGATCCTGCTGGTGCGTGGTCGACATTCGGACGTGGCAAGCGAGGAATCGGCTGCGCACCTGCTTTCGCTGCGCCCCGATGCAGCCTGCGTTGACGTTTCCGGTGCCGGTCATATGGTGGCGGGCGACCGCAACGACATCTTCACCGATGCGGTGCTTGAATTCCTTGACCGGAACGTGCCGCTGAACCAGGTGGCCTGATCCGGCGAGTACTGGAAATGGTGGATGGCGGTCAGGGTGCCCTGCGCCTGATCACAACGAACAGGCGGGAGCGCGCGCAGCACATGGCCGAGCCAAGGATTGTCACGGCGGCACTTATCATCATCGGCAACGAGATCCTGTCGGGCCGTACCAAGGACCGCAACATGGGGTTCATCGCGGAGGAACTGACGGAACGCGGCGTCCGGCTGATGGAGGTCCGCGTGGTCGCCGACATCCAGAAGGAGATCGTCGATGCGGTGAACGG
>BQJF01000148.1 GCA_021604565.1 Minwuia thermotolerans
CGGTGGCGGCAATGAATTCCTCCGCCAATCGACCATGCGTTACCAGAACCATGCCAATCATCGGTTCCTGTCTCCGTTTGCCCTGTTGGCGATGCTGCCGGTCAGGGCAGATCACGATGGCGAACGGTCACACGAGTGTCATCTCCACGCAAGCGTGCAGCAATCTGCTCCGCCGTGAAAACCGACCTGTGCCGGCCACCTGTGCACCCGATCGCGATCGTCAGATACGACTTTCCCTCGCTGGCGTACCGCGGCAGCAGAAAGGAAAGCATGTCATCAAGCTTCGCGATGAACGGCATCCAGCCCGGATCCGTCATGATGTGATCCTGCACCGGCGCATCGAGGCCCGTGCCCTCCCGCAGTTCCGCGACATAATAGGGATTGTCCAGAAAGCGGACATCGAACACCAGATCGGCCGCCCGTGGCAGCCCGCGCCGGAACGAGAACGACATGACATGGATCTGGGTCCGCTGTTCATCGCTCAGGTCGAACAGACGCCGCAGATGCTCCCTCAGGTCGGGCAGTGACAGCACGGTCGTGTCCACGACACGGTCCACCCGGTCGCGCAACCCGGCGAACATCTCCTGCTCGATACGGATGCCATCGGCCACCGTCCGGTCGGTTGCCATCGGATGACGGCGCCGTGTCTCGGTGAAACGGTTCTGCAGCACGTCCGCGTCGCAGGTGAAGAAGCAGAAGCGGACGTTGATCTCACCGGTCTGACGCAGCGCCGTCAGCTGCACATCAAGCTGATCAGGGTCGAAATCACGTGTACGGCTGTCGATCCCGACCGCCAGACAACGGCGCTTGCCGTCATCCCGGGTGCCACCTTCCCGTCCCAGCAGGGCTGGCAGAAGGAACAGCGGCAGGTTGTCCACAACCTCCCAACCCATGTCCTCCAGCATCTTCAGCGCGGAACTCTTGCCTGCGCCGGAAAGCCCTGTCACGAGAAGAAGTTCATCCTTCTCAACACGTTCGGTCATGTTCTGGTTCATTCCAATCGCTTGTGCGGGTTCAGAGCAACGGCCAGAGCCATCGACAGTCTGGCGGTCGCCGAAGCGTCGAAAGGGTATAGCCGGATGAGGGGCGTCCCGAAACCCGCATGGCGGAAAATTTCCGGCTCAGGCATGCGCTCGACCTCTTCCCGCGTCGGAACAAGATCGGCCACCAACCGAAGGGGTGCGGATTCCAGCCGCTGGGCGTCTTCCAGCCTGACCAAGCCAATGCCGCGCACTTCCAGCAATCCGGCCAGTGTTGCGGGCGCCGTGGCCCGCAGTTCGGTTCCCTGTGAAGACAGAAGCACCCTGTCGTCAGCGATCACCTGCCAGCCCTCAGCCAACAGACGCAGCGCCAGATCGGACTTGCCCGCCCCGGAACCGCCGAGCAGCAGCACACCGGCACCTGCGCGCGCAACCGCCGTTCCGTGAAGGGTTTCGGACATGGCCTTCAGTCAGCAACGCCGCAGAGCGCACGCGCGAAGTCGTCGGCATCGAAAGGACGCAGATCCTCCGCCTGCTCGCCGACACCGACATAATGGACAGGCAGACCGAACTTCTCCGCCACCGCGACCAGCACGCCGCCCCGCGCAGAGCCATCCAGCTTGGTCATCACCAGGCCGGTGACCTGGCAGACGTCGCGAAAGACCTCCACCTGGTTGACCGCGTTCTGTCCCGTGGTCGCATCCAGCACCAGCAGCACGGCGTGCGGTGCAGTCTCGTCCTGTTTCTTCAGGACGCGGACGATCTTTTCCAGTTCGGCCATCAGGTTGGCCTTGTTCTGCAACCGTCCCGCCGTATCGATCAGCAACAGGTCAGCCGAAACATCCCGCGCGCGTTTCAGGGCATCGAAGGCCAGACCTGCGGAGTCCGCGCCGCTGTCCCGTGCCACCACTTCCGCCCCGGTCCGCTCCCCCCAGATCTTCAACTGGTCGATGGCTGCCGCGCGGAATGTATCCCCGGCGCAAAGCACGACCTTGTTGCCGATCTCCCGCTGATGATGGGCAATCTTGCCGATGGTCGTGGTCTTGCCGACGCCGTTGACACCCACCACCAGCACGACGTTCGGCTTCCTGTCCGCATCCAGTTCCAGCGGCAGCGCCACGGGTTTCAGCGTACTGGCGACGGAATCCGCCAGCGCGCCACGCACTTCCTCGTCCGTGACGTCCTTGTCGTAGCGCCCCTTCGCGATCTCGGTCGTGATACGCGCTGCCGCCTGCACCCCCAGATCGGCACGGATCAGGATCTCCTCCAGATCCTCCAGCGCCTCGTCATCCAGCTTCCGGCGGGTGAAGACGGCGCTGATGCTGCCGGTCAGTTGACCTGTGGAGCGTTTCAGCCCGTCCTTCAGGCGCCCGAACCATCCCTTGCGTTCCTGATCCGCCATCAGGCTGCCCTCGCCTGAAGTATTCCGCCATCGACGCCGACACCTTCGGCCCTGACGATGTTCCCGGGGATCGCCTCTCCCAGCAACTGGACACTGGCGAAGTGGGCCGAATGCCCCTTGCTGGCGGTCTCCACCAGCACCTCCACGGGTCGGCCGATCTGTGCCGCCAGGTGCCGCGATGCGGCAGCCGACCCGAGCGCCCTCAAGGCCGCGGCACGTTCCTTCCGTACCGGCTTCGGCACAGCGGGCATGCGGGCGGCGGGAGTTCCCGGTCGTTCCGAATAGGGAAACACATGCAGCCAGGTCAGATCACAATCCTCCACCAGACGACAGGAGTTGCGGTGCATCTCCTCGGTTTCGGTCGGAAACCCGGCGATCAGATCAGCACCGAAGACGATGTCGGGCCGCAGGCGCCGGGCCTCCGCACAGAACCGGATCGCATCATCGCGGCTGTGGCGACGCTTCATGCGCTTCAGCACCAGGTCATCGCCCGCCTGCAGCGACAGATGCAGATGCGGCATCAGACGCGGTTCCTCGGCAATCAGTCGCCAGAGGTCCGCATCGACCTCGACCGGGTCAATCGAGGTCAGGCGAAGACGCGCGATCTCCGGCACCATGGCCAGCAGGCGACGGCACAATTGGCCAAGGGTCGGCTGCCCCGGCAGGTCCGGGCCATAGGACGTGATGTCGACCCCGGTCAGCACGATTTCGCGCACGCCCTGCGCCGCCAGCTTCCGCGCCTCGTCCACCACGACACCGATGGGAACGGAGCGGGAGTTGCCGCGCCCGAAAGGAATGATGCAGAAGGTGCAGCGATGGTCGCAGCCGTTCTGAACCTGCAGGAAGGCACGGGCACGCCCGTCGAAGCCTTCGATCAGATGCCCGGCAGTCTCGCTGACCTGCATGATGTCCTGGACCAGCACGGGATCATTGGTCCCCCTGGCGAAGGCAGACGGATCCAGCTTCTCCCGATTGCCGACAACCCTGTCGACCTCCGGCATGCCGCCCCAGGTCTCCGGGGCAATCTGCGCCGCACAGCCGGTGACGACGATCTCCGCCTCCGGACGCTCCCGGCGCAGGCGACGGATCGCCTGACGTGCCTGACGCTCGGCCTCCGCCGTCACGGCGCATGTGTTGACGACGATGACGTCGTCGCGGCCGGTCAGGCTGGCGTGCCCGCCCATAACCTCGGACTCCCAGGCATTCAGGCGGCAGCCGAACGTGACGATCTCCGGTCCGTTCATGCTGCTGCGCCTTCCAGCAGGCCCGGATCGATGATGCCATGGAAACTCAGGCTGGCCGCGCCGGTCATCAGGACCGCCCCCTCCGCATCCATGTCCATCCAGAGCGGGCCCCCATCCAGATCGATCCGCACAGGCCCATCGACCAGACCGCGCGCCCGCGCCGCCGCATAGGTCGCGCAGGTGCCGGAGCCGCAGGCGGAGGTGATACCTGCACCACGTTCGAACACGCGCAGGCGGAAGCTGCCGTCGGTGCGCTGGCTTGCGACCGAAACGTTCACACGGTCCGGGAAAAGCTCATGATTCTCGATTGCCGGACCGACCTCCGGCAACGGCACGGCCTCCGCATCCGGCACGAAGAACACGACATGCGGATTGCCCATCGAAACAGCCACCGGATCGGACAGATCACCGACAGTCAGGTCGAGGTGCAGCGTGTCCATCTCCCTCGACAGGGGGACGTCCTGCCAGCCGAAACGGGGCAGTCCCATTCGGGCCGTGAACAGCCCCTGCCCGGCACCGGACACCTGCAGACGCCCGCCGGGACTGTCGATATCGACCGTTTCACCGCCGCTTTCCTCCAGCAGCAACCGACCGACGCAGCGGGTACCGTTGCCACAGGCCCCGGCTGGCGAGCCATCGGAATTGTCGATGCGCATGTAGCAGGCGGCGCTGTCGCTCGGCATCAGGGTCAGCAACTGGTCGAACCCCACACCGTGCCGACGGTCGCCGATCGCCCGGATGATGCCGGGTGTCAGCCCGATCGGCTGCCGACGCGCATCCAGCACGACGAAATCATTGCCGAGACCGTGCATCTTTATGAAGGGCAGGGGTTCCATGATTCAAAGTCGCAGTTGCGCCTTTCAGGCGGTTGTCACGCGGGGTTTGAAGCGTTCTATATGGTCCCTGACCCCGTTCTGTCCATGTTGCAGAACAGCGCCCCTCCAGTGGAGCCGACCATGACGAACGAGCCATCCGGCCTCAGCGCCCTGCATGTGGTGTTTCACGGTCGCGTTCAGGGTGTGTGGTTTCGGGGCTTCACCTGTCGCAATGCGGAGGAACTGGGCGTCACCGGCTGGGTCCGCAACCGCCTGGACGGCACTGTCGAAGCCCAGTTGGTAGGCGAAGGCCGCCAGATCAACGAACTGCTGCGCCGCTGCCGCAAGGGCCCACCTGCCGCGAAGGTGGAGCAGGCGATTGGCCAGCCCGGCCCCCTGCCCGATCCATTGCCCACCGGATTCCGCCAGCGCGACACGATCTGATCAGGGAGAGTGGGCGCGCACCGGAAACCGGAGCGGATCAGCTCACCTCATCAGACCTGACACGTCGGCGAGCATGAAGACTGCAATCAGGACAAACAGGAATGTTGCCCAGCCGCTTGTGCCGGAAACCCGGTTTGGCGTCTGCACCAGAAGTTCGTTCTCCGTCAGGGCGATATCGCAGTGCGGGCAGATGGTCGCCCGGCTCGCGATAAGCCCTTCGCAAGACTCACATCGCCTGAATGCCATGTCTGCCCCCCTTGCTTGACGGTCTTCGCGCAACGCCTGGACCCCCCGGCACGTCACACGTCGTCAAGTTATTCTGTTTCTCGTGCGAACTGTAACAGTTTCGCGTTTCCTGGCCGAATCAATACTCGGTCCACGCGAGTTCCGCATCGCCCGAAAGCGAAGCCGGAGATCGGTGCAAGCGTGATGCTGGCCACTGCCGCGACCACGCGCCCCCCTTGGCGTCCCGGCGTGTCGGCAGTAGTGTCCGGCCATCGCGACCGGGAAAGGCGCGAGGAGCAAGGGATTCAGCGCGGGGCGACATG
>BQJF01000149.1 GCA_021604565.1 Minwuia thermotolerans
CATATGGCGTTCAGACAGTTTCCGTCGGGGGTCTTCAGGGGAGGAAGCCCTGCCCCGAATCCTGCATGAGGAGAAGCAGACAATGTCCAACAGCATGAAGTTCTATATTGACGGTGCCTGGGTCGATCCGGCTGATCCGAAGCCGTTCGACGTCATCAACCCGGCGACCGAGGAAGCCTTCGCCCAGATCTCTCTCGGCAACGCGGAAGATGTGGACCGCGCCGTGCAGGCCGCCAAGCGCGCCTTCCCGAGCTGGTCGCAGACCACCAAGCAGGAACGCCTGGAGCTGTTCGACGCCATCATGGCGGCCTACAAGAACCATTACGCCGAGATGGCCGACGCGATCTCGAAGGAAATGGGCGCGCCCGCCACCTTCGCGCAGAAGGTCCAGGCCGCAACCGGTATCGGCCACTTCAAGACCATGTCGAAGCTGCTGGCCAACTTCGAGTTCGACGAGGACCGTGGCACCACGCGTTTGAGCAAGGAACCGATCGGTGTCTGTGGCATGATCACGCCGTGGAACTGGCCGGTGAACCAGATCGCCGCCAAGGTTGCGCCGGCGCTGGCCGCGGGCTGCACCATGGTGCTGAAGCCCTCCGAGATCGCGCCGATGAGCGGTATTGTCTTCGCCGAGATCCTGCATGAGGCCGGCGTGCCGAAGGGCGTGTTCAACATGGTGAACGGTGACGGCCCCGGTGTCGGCTCCGCCATCAGCGCCCATCCGGACGTCGACATGGTGTCCTTCACCGGCTCCACCCGTGCCGGTGTCGCGGTGGCGCAGAACGCCGCCCCGACCGTGAAGCGCGTGTCGCAGGAACTGGGTGGCAAGTCCGCCAACATCATCCTGGACGATGCCGACTTCCAGAAGGCCGTGTTCGGCGGCGTGCTGCAGTGCTTCGGCAACACCGGCCAGTCCTGCAACGCGCCTACCCGCATGCTGGTGCCGATGGACCGGATGGAGGAAGCCGGCGAGATTGCCAAGGCCGCTGCCGCCAAGGTGCGCGTCGGTGATCCGACGGACGAGAACACGACCATGGGTCCGCTGGTCTCCAAGGCGCAGTGGGACAAGGTGCAGGGCCTGATCCAGAAGGGCATTGACGAGGGCGCGAACCCCGTCGCCGGCGGCACCGGTCTGCCGGAGGGTGTCAACAAGGGCTATTTTGCCCGCCCGACGGTGTTCACCAATGTCACCAACGACATGACCATCGCGCGGGAGGAGATCTTCGGCCCGGTGCTGTCGATCCTGGGTTATCAGGATGATGCCGACGCCGTCAGCATCGCCAATGACACGCCCTATGGCCTGTCCGGCTATGTCTCCGGCGCGCCGGAGCACGCCCAGGCGATCGCCAAGCAGCTGCGCACCGGCAACGTGCATGTGAACGGCGCCATGGCTGACGTCTTCGCCCCCTTCGGCGGCTACAAGCAGTCCGGCAACGGGCGCGAATGGGGTGAGTACGGCCTGGAGGAATACCTCGAAGTCAAGGCCATCCTGGGCCACAACGCGGCATAGGAAGAGCAGGCGGGCTGGGGCTGGTCGGGTCGGCCAGCCCGCCGTCTCCGGTGAACTCCGCCGCTGCCGCAAGCCGGGGCTCTGGGCTGGGGTTGGCCGGGTCGGCCAGCCCGCCGTCTCCAGTGAACACCGCCTGTGCCGCAAGCCGGGGCACTGGGCTGGGGTTGGCCGGATCGGCCAGCCCGCCGTCTCCGGACGCCGGAAGAATCAGGGTCTGCCAGGAATGGCAGGCCCTTTTTCGTGCTTGGCCGCGTCTGCCACGCTCACTGATGACGCGCCTAGACCTGGTCCGGATGCCGTGCAGGCGTGGGAGACTGGGCTCGCGGATCAAGTCCGCGAGCGACGTGGTGGAGGGTGCGTCGGCCTTGATGCACGCTCCACCCCACAGACGCCTTACCCGGGCCTGACCCGGGTATCCAGCGTGCCGCTCCGACGCCAGTAGACAGCTACGACAACCCTCGGCGCGATCTGGTTTGATGTCATGCAGAGACCTGGGCTCGCGGATCAGTTCCGCGAGCGACATGGGGGAGGTGGAGAGGGTGACTTGCCCTTGCCACCCCCAACCACGCCTTGCCCGGACTTGATCCGGGCATCCAGCGTGCCACTCGATCGCCGAAGGGCTGGGCTCGCGGGTCAAGTACGCGAGCGGCGTGGAGGAGGACGCGTGAGAGACCAGGCTCCCGGGTCAGGTACGCGCTCCGTCAGGGAGGGCCGGGCATCGCCGTGCGTCTCAGAAGTTGCCCTTGATCTGGTTGTCCAGGTCATCCTCGATGAAGTGACGGACGATCTCGTCGATGGAGGCGTCGGTGTGGATGCCGAGGGCCTCGGCCCGTGCGCCCTTCGTGCCGGAGGGCCAGCCGTTGACGATGGCCTGGGTCTTCGGATCGGGGTTGAAACGGATCTCGCCGAGTTTCCGGTTGCCGCGATTACGGACCACCGCCTCCTGCATCTCGGCGGCAGTCGCCGTGAAGCCGGACAGCAGCAGGGTGCGCCAGTCGCCCAGCTCCGATGCCGCGACTTCGTGCGCGGTGATGAAGGCATCGACGACGCGGCGCGGGCTCATCAGGGCCATGCCGCTTTCCGGAGATACCGGCACCTCCATGTCGACGCCACAGAGCGGCTCCCGAATCATGGAGCTGGCCCAGGTGGAGGCGGCGCGATTGGGCTTGCCGGTGCGCACGCAGATCGTCGGCAGCCGCAGGGACCGCGCATCCAGAAAGCCCTTGCGCGATGCATCGTTCAGCAGTTGCTCGCCACAGGCCTTGGCGACGCCATAGCTGGTCTGGGGTGTGATCGGGGTCTCGTCGGTGACCGTGCGCGGCAGGTTCGTGCCGCCATAGACCGCGACGGAACTGGCGAACACCACCTTCGGCGGCGCGGGCATCGCGCGCGCCGCCTCGATGACATTGCGGGTGCCGTCGAGGTTGATGCGCATGCCGAGGTCATAGTCCTCCTCCGCGTGCGCCGAGACGATGGCGGCGAGGTGGAAGATGCTCTCCGCATCCCTGCCGATGACCGCGGCGACCTGTGCCGCGTCGGCAATGTCACCGGACACCGTGTCCACGATCGCGGCGTCACCGAAACCGGTGGCCTCCATGACGTCGAACAGGGTGATGGCGGTGACAGGTTTCTCCTCTCCCGCCGCGTTGGTCAGGCTGCCGCGCTGCAGGATCTGCCGCGCCAGCCGCTTGCCGATGAAACCGGCACCGCCGGTGATGACGACCCGCATGTCAGTGGCTTTCGCGCGGGATCGGCGCGCCGGAACCGCCGACCAGGAAATCCAGGTCACACCCCTCGTGCGCCTGCATGACATGGTCGTGGTACAGGCGCACGTAGCCCCGTTCCATCGGTGTCGGCGGCGGTGTCCAGGCGGCCTTGCGCTTCGCCAGTTCGGTGTCGCTGACATCGAGATGCAGGCGGCGGTTCGGCACATCCAGCTCGATCATGTCGCCGGTCTGCACCAGCGCCAGCGGCCCGCCCGCCGCGGATTCAGGGCTGACATGCAGCACCACCGCGCCATAGGCCGTACCGGACATGCGGGCGTCGGAGATCCGTACCATGTCGGTGATGCCCTTGCGCAGGATCTTGGCCGGCAGCGGGAAGTTCCCCACCTCCGGCATGCCGGGATAGCCCTTCGGCCCGGCGCCCTTCAGCACCATGACGCAGGTCTCGTCGATATCCAGGTCGTCATCCTCAACCTTCGCCCGCAGCTCCTCGATGCTCTCGAAGACCACGGCGCGTCCGCGATGGGTCAGCAGGGCGGGGGTCGCGGCGGACGGTTTGATCACCGCGCCGTCGGGGGCCAGGTTGCCGCGCAGCACCGCCAGCCCGACATCCTTGTTCAGCGGATTGTCGAAGGGGCGGATGACATCGTCGTTCCAGTTCCGCGCCTCCGCCGAGTTCTCGGTCAGGGAGGCCCCATTGACCGTGACGACATCGTCGTTCAGCAGCCCGTGCTCCGCCAGCGCCCGTACCACCACCGGCAGACCACCGGCATAGTAATAGTCCTCCATCAGGTACTTGCCGTTGGGCATCAGATTGACCAGCAGTGGCACGCCCCGGGCCAGCCGGTCGAAGTCGTCGATGGTCAGGTCGACACCCAGCCGCCCGGCCAGGGCGATCAGATGGATGATGGCGTTGGTGGAGCCGCCGATGGCGGCATTGACCCGCACGGCGTTCTCGAATGCCTTCCGCGTCACGACCTTCGAGAAGCGCAGATCCTCCTTCACCATGTCGACGATGCGACGCCCGACCAGATGCGCGATGCGATAGCGGTTGGCATCGACCGCCGGCACGGCGGAGGCCCCGGGCAGGGTCAGGCCCAGTGATTCTGTCATGGATGCCATGGTGGAGGCGGTGCCCATGGTCATGCAGTGACCGTTGGAGCGGGACATGCAGTTCTCCGCCTCCATGAAGTCGGCCAGGGTCATCTTGCCGGCCCGCAGATCCTCGGAGAAGCGCCAGACGTCGGTGCCGGAGCCGATGTCCTGGCCCTGGAACTTGCCGTTCAGCATCGGGCCGCCGGTAATGACGACAGTGGGCAGGTCACAGCTGGCCGCCCCCATCATCATGGCGGGCTGGGTCTTGTCGCAGCCGGACAGCAGCACGACACCATCCAGCGGATTGGCGCGGATCGATTCCTCCACATCCATCGCCATCAGGTTGCGGAACAGCATGGTGGTCGGGCGCATCAGGGTCTCGCCCAGCGACATGACAGGGAACTCCAGCGGAAAGCCGCCCGCCTCCCAGACACCGCGCTTCACGCGCTCCGCGACATCGCGCAGATGGGCGTTGCAGGGGGTCAGTTCCGACCAGGAATTGCAGATTCCGATGACGGGACGCCCGTCGAAGGCGTCATGCGGTGTGCCCTGGTTCTTCATCCAGGCGCGATGGTTGAAACCGTCCTTCGCGCCCGCCCCGAACCAGTTCGCACTGCGGTACTTCTTGTTGTCGTCGCTCACCTGAGACCCTCCCCATGACCCGTTTCGCGGAGGTCGTTGTGCGCCTCCTGCCGGTTTGTGGTTTCAACAGTAGATCGTTGCATCAGATGATGGAAGCGGCACCGGCCCGCTCTGGGTCGTGTCCGCGCCAGCGGCAACCATCAGCGTCAGCGTGCGCGCTTTTCAAGACGGAACCCGGCGGATAGTGTCTGGCCAGCGCATGCCAGATGGGGAGAAGACACGAGATGAGCGACGAACTGCTGTACGAACAGGACGGTCACGTGGTGACACTGACCA
>BQJF01000150.1 GCA_021604565.1 Minwuia thermotolerans
CCGTCAGCCAGCTCCGCCACGCGATCCGTCTTGATGTCGTACCCGACAACCCGGAACTTCTTCGCCAGGGCGACGGCCAGCGGCAGCCCCACATATCCAAGGCCGATCACGGCCAGCACTTCAGTCATGACTGCACGTCCAGACGGTCCCTGTGCGATTCGTCGTCTCAGCCTATGATGGCCCGGAAACCGTGGCTAGCTACCACGCCGATAGCGGAAGAGCCAGAACATGATCGACAGCGAAACGCAGGCGGAGCGGCCCATGGACCGGCTGTTGCGCATCATGGCTGCCCTGAGGACGCCGGAGACGGGCTGTCCTTGGGATCTGGAGCAGGACTTCGCGACCATCGCCCCCTACACGATCGAGGAAGCCTACGAGGTCGCGGACGCCATCGCGCGCGGTGACATGGAGGACCTGAAGGGGGAGCTGGGCGACCTGCTGTTCCAGACCGTGTTTCATGCCCGCATGGCGGAGGAAGCGGGCGACTTCGCCTTCGATGACGTGGCAACAGCCATCGCCGACAAGATGGAGGTCCGCCATCCGCATGTCTTCGGCACGCAGTCCGGCATAGAGACGGCGGACGCGCAGACCCTGAACTGGGAAAGCCAGAAGGCGCGGGAACGGGCGGAACGGGCGGCGCGGCAGGGCAGGGCGGCGTCTGCCCTGGACGGCGTGGCACTCGGCCTGCCGGCCCTGCTGCGGGCGGAGAAGATCCAGAAGCGCGCCGCGCGGGTCGGTTTCGACTGGGCCGAGACCGCACCGGTCATCGCCAAGGTGCGGGAGGAACTGTCGGAGCTGGAGGCCGAAGTAGGCAGCGGTTCGGCGGCACGGCAGGAGGAGGAACTGGGAGACCTGCTGTTCGCGGTCGCCAATCTGGCCCGGCATCTGGGCCACGACCCGGAGGCCGCGCTGCGCAAGGCGACAGCGAAGTTCGAGAAGCGGTTTCATGCGGTCGAGGCTGCGGTGACGGCGGAGGGTCGGTCGATGACCGATGCCACGCTGGCCGAGATGGACCGGCACTGGAATGCAGCCAAGCGTCAGGAATGACGCTCGGTCGGCACGTCGGTTATTCCGGTGGTGTTGCCAGTTCCACCGGTACGCCGGGTTCGTGCTTGCTCTCCCGGATCGCCAGCGACGTCTTCACATGGGCGACATTGTCGGCGGCGGTGAGCTGCTCGGTCAGGAAATGCTGGTAGGCGTCCCAGTCCTTCGCCACCACCTTCAGCAGGAAATCGATCTCCCCCGCCAGCATGTGGCAGGCGCGGACCTGCGGCCAGCTTCGCACCATCTCCTCGAACGCCTTCAGGTCGGTCTCGGCCTGGCTCTCGAGCCCGACCATGGCGAAGACTGTGACACCGAAACCCAGGTGTTCCGGCGTCAGGTCGGCATGGTAGCCGCGGATGTATCCCGCATCCTCCAGCGCCCGGACGCGACGCAGGCAGGGCGGTGCCGAAATGCCGACGCGGCGCGCCAGTTCAACGTTCGTCATCCGACCGTCCGCCTGCAGATCCGAGAGGATCTTCCGGTCGATCTCGTCAAGCTTTACACGCTGCATGGAAGTCCCTGTAAACGATACTGATCAGAATGATGCTCCGGGCCGGGCGGCGCGCGCAACATTATTACTGGAATGGGAAATGCGCAATCACATCCTGTCGTTCATTGGCTGGTTTCAGCCGTGACGACAGCGCTGCCAGAACCGCCCGAGCATCTGCCCGAAGTCATGCACGGCGGCGCGGCTGTCGCGCGCCCAGCGGCGCAGGCTGCCCGGACGGGCGCGCATGATGATCGGGTAGAGCGCGGTGGCGATCCAGACATTGATCAGCCCGGCATAGGTCACATCGAACAGGTAGTGCGAGCCGTTGAACATGCGCATCAGTCCGATGGCCACCCCGAACCAGAGCGCTGCCTGCATCAGGCGACGGCGACGGCGACCGGCGGCGAAGGCTATGGGCAGGGCGATCATGGCGAAGGCGGCACTGGCATCGCCAGACACGAAGGAGCAGTTGCGGGCGCAGCCATGGGTCGGGATCAGCGCGGGCTGATACTGCTGTTCCCCGCCGAACTCCACTGTGTGCAGCGGGCGCGGGCGGTCCCACTGGTCCTTCAGCAACAGGTTGGTCACCAGGCCGACGCCGATCCCGAAGACGGCCAGCACATAGAACAGCCGCCGCGCAGTGGCACGTCGCCGCCAGCGCTTGCGGAATCCGTTCGCGGTCAGGCCCAGCGCGATGGCGACCAGCAGCCAGTAGAAGGTGGGGCGCAGGATGTCGTGAAACACATCCCCGGCGATGGAATCGGTCAGCCAGAACTCATTGCCCTGCAGGTGGAGCATTCCGGCTGCGATCCGGTCCAGCGGCGTGAACAGCGCCAGCGGTGCCAGCAGGAAAGCCAGTGCCAGGCAGTAGCGCCGATAGCGACTGAGGCGGGAGCCGCCGTCGATGGGCAGCAGCGGCCCTGTGGAAGCCGGTCCTGCGGGTCGTGCCAGCCACCAGCGGCCGATGGGGAGGCGCTTGACGGAACCGTCTGCGCGAACCTGAAACACCCAGTTGCGCCGTGCGAGGAACCCTCTCAGCCACCAGGCGATGAAACCGCCCATGGCGGCACCTGCGATCACGTCCGACAGGAAGTGTGCATTGACCGCGATCCGCGCCAGTCCGCCGACGACCGCGAAGGCGATCAGCCAGACCCGGAACCGGGGCAGCAGGAAACACATGGCCACAGCGAAGGCAAACAGCGTCGTGGTGTGGCCCGACGGGAATGACTGGTAGCTCCAGTCAAAGGCGAACATGCTCCAGTCGGCGGTCTCCCCCTCGGCCAGATAGCGGGGACGGGCGCGCCCGTAGATAATCTTGAAGACGTTGGTCAGGATGCCGGAAATGGCGATGGAGGCCACCACGTAGCCCGCAGCCGAGGCGATCCAGCCATAGAGTGCCCGGCGCGCGGGCCTGATGCTGGCGGCACGGAGCACCAGAGCACCGAAGACCACGCATCCGCCTGTCACCAGGCCCCACTTGCTGTTGCCCACATCGCCCAGCACCTGCAGGGCGGCGATGACGCGGCTCTCGCTGGCGAGGACCTGACCCCTGATCCAGACGTCGAGGCCATAGGAGCCAACGACGGCAAAGGTCAGGATCAGTTCATAGACCGCGATCTGCCACGGCAGCAGCCAGCGTCCGGCACTGCGGTCGCGGGTTGCAGCGCCCATCTGTTCCAGCCGGTTCGCGCTCACTTGTCCGGCTCCGCCAGGCGGTAGAGGGAGATGCTCACAGTCTTGCCCTTGGCATAGTTGAAGCCCTGAACTTCATCCAGTTTCTCAACTCTTGCACCGGCGGCTGCGATGCGGTCAAGGAAATCACCCTGCAGTCGCGCCTCGATGGCGGCGATCTGGCAGGGTGTGCCATCAAGCAGCTTTGCCGCCGCGCCTTCCGCATGGGTCAGATATGTGTCCGTCGCGGTCAGGAAGACCAGGCTGGGTTCGTTGAACCCGGCGCTGATCAGGTGCGGCTGCGGGCAGGTGGCAACGCGGTCGAAAGCATCGGCCAGGCGTGGTGAAACGAATGCAGGTTCCAGCCCCGGCAGGAAACGGCCGAAGACCACGCCCGAGAAAAGCAGGGCGGCGACAAGGATACCGACCAGCTGGCCGCCACTGCGGCGTGTACCCCAGAGGAATGACAGTCCGAACCACAGTGCCGGGATCAGCAGAACGCCTGCGAAATGCCAGATGCTCAGCGACACGCCTGCGCCGTCGGCGACGAACGGCATGGCCCCGGCGAGGGCCAGGGTGACAAGGCCCCAGAGCACCATCACCACGACCTGCCACCAGCGGGGTGCGCGGGCATCGACATCATGCAGTGCCGCGACCGCCAGGATCGCCAGCGCCGGATAGGCGGGCAGGACATAGTGGGCGAGCTTGGTGGGCGTGGCGGCGAAGACGAGCCAGGTGAACAGGGCCCAGCCAAGAAGTAGCAGCACCTCCGCCCGGCGGCGGCTGCGCCATATCCAGGGCAGCGCCAGCAGGCCGAGAAACGAGAACGGCCAGAAGGTGACGTTGGCCAGTGCCAGATAGAGACCAGGTGGCGCGCCATGGCTCTCCTGCCCGCCCGCGACCTTGGCGATCATGTCCTTGCCCACCGACTCGGCCAGGAAGCCGCCGTCACTGATGATGATGATGGCCACGTACCAGGGCAGGGCGACGATCAGGAACAGCGGGATGCCTGTCAGCGGTTGCAGGTCGCGTATCCATCCGACACTGCGGTCCAGCCAGGTCTGGGCCATGGCGAGGCCGATCAGCGGCAGGAACAGGATCGGTCCCTTCACCATGAACCCGGCACCTGCCAGTGCCCAGAAACCATGCGCGGCACCGTTGCCCCCGCGTCGGCGCAGCACCAGCAGCATGCAGGCCAGCGCCCCCAGGATGCAGGCCAGCAGCAGCGCGTCGGACTTCCCCGTCCGTGCCTCCACGTTCAGCAGGATGGAACTGGCCATCACCAGTCCCGCGCCGAAGCCCACACCGCCGGTGAACAGCAGACCACCGATGAAGGCGGTCAGCAGCACCGAAGCGACCGCGGCAAGCAGGCTCGGCATCCGGTAGACCCAGATCTCGTCGTGGATGCCCGTCAGATGAACAGCCAGTGTCTGCGCCCAGTAGATTCCGGCGGGCTTCTTGTGGCGTGGCTCCCCCTGGAAGCGGATGTCGATGTAGTCGCCGGTCTCCACCATCTGCTTCGATGCCTGGGCAAAGCGGCTCTCGTCGCGGTCGATGGGCGGCAGGCTGAAGAGTCCGGGCAGGAAGAACGCCAGCGCGATCACGGTCAGCAGGCCATAGCGCAGCCCGGTCGACCAGTCGCCAATGCGGTCAAGCAGGCTCTGTGGGCTCATGCAGCCGGTCCCCGCCGGTCTAACCGGCGCTCGCCCGGCGCTTGTCGCGACGGATGAAATAGAGGTTGCGGCTGTAGATGATGATGCCCGTTGTCTGGCCCAGCATGATCACCGGATCTTCCCGCAGGATGCCGTATGTGAACATCAGGATGCCGCCGGTGATGGAGAAGTACCAGAAGGCCTCCGGCACCACCGACTTGCGCGCCCGCTCGGTGACGATCCACTGCACCAGGAACCGCATGAAGAACATGCTCTGGGCGAACAGGCCGAAGACGAACAGCCAGACCTCGATCCCGGTCATGCGGTCCCACCAGTTGGCGACCAGTTC
>BQJF01000151.1 GCA_021604565.1 Minwuia thermotolerans
GTCACGGTGACACCGATACCCATGATGAAGCTGGCCAGCGCCCCCATGATCAGCAGCAGGATGACATTGCCGTCCGCCAGGGCGAGCAGCTCGCTCGCCAGGGTGGAGACCTTGCCGGTCAGCGACAGCGCGCCGACGATCATGCCGATGCCGGCCAGAATGGCCGCCAGTTCCGCGAACAGCCGCCCGACACCGATGATGAAGGTGCCGACATTGGCCATCTTCCAGCGTGTGCCGGCATTGATCTGGTTGATCGCGATCAGCAGTGCCGTGGCGTAGTAGGGGGCCAGCGCCTCCTGCTGCAGGTAGAGCAGCATGAAGACCAGCAGCGCGAAGACGAACACGTAATGCCAGCCCTCCCGCAGGGTATCGCGGACCCGTGGCATCTCAGACTTCGGCAGACCCTGCAGCCCTGTCCGGGCGGCGTAGGAGTCGATCTGCATGAACAGGCCGAAGAAATAGAGGAACGACGGGATCGCCGCCGCGATGATGATCTCCGAATAGGGCACGTTCAGATAGATCGCCATGATGAAGGCGGTCGCGCCCATGATCGGCGGCATCAGCACACCACCGGTCGAGGCACAGGCCTCCACGCCGGCGGCGTAGTGGGCCTTGAATCCCGTCCGCTTCATGGCCGGGATCGACAGGGCACCTGTGGTCATCACGTTGGTGATGACGCTGCCGCTCATGGAACCCATCAGGCCCGAGGAGAAGATCGCCACCTTGGCGGGACCGCCACGCACGTGACCCAGCAGGGCAAAGGCGAGGTTGAGGAAGAACCTGCCGCCGCCGGTGTGCTGCAGCGCGACACCGAACATCAGGAAGCCGATGACCAGGTTGGCAAAGGCGCGGAACGGGATGCCGAGAATCGATTCGGAAGAGATCGCGTGATAGCCGAAGGTATTGCCGAAGGGTTCGTTCTCGAAGGTCTCGAACGGTTCGGGCAGCCATTCACCATAGGTCGGATAGAGCGAGAAGATCAGCACGATGATGGCAACGACCAGCCCGGCGGAACGGCGCGTGGCCTCCATCACCAGGGCCCAGAGGATGCCGCCCGCAATCTGGATGTGCGTCGGCGCACCATATTCCCAGCCGAGATTCACGATGTCGCGGGCGTAATAGAACAGATAGGCGTTCACGCCGATCGAGGCGAGAATCAGCAAGATATCGACACCAAACAGCGCGCGATCCGTACCGGTCTGTGGACCGGGTCGCGGCGGCCGCATGGGAAAGACGAGCAGGCACAGCGGCAACAGCAACGCCAGCAGTGCGAAGAAGTACTGGGTATCGATCGGCACGTAGCCGAACGTGTGGCCGAGATTGAAGAGCTTGTAGATCGACATGGCCACGGTCAGCACCGTGACGGTCACAAGCAGCGCACGCCAGAACGGCGAAAGTGGCCGATACCGGAATTCGGTGTCGGCCACTTTCATCGTCTGACCGGCGGATCCGGCGGGACCCAGGTCGGGTCCCGCCGGTGCCTCACCAGCGGTCTGGTTCACGAAATTTCAGCCGTCACTCGAAGACAACCGGCATGCCGGCGGCGGACAGCGCCTTGGCACGCACGGGCAGCCACTTGGCCGAGATGTCTTCCGGGCTCATGCCGGACAGGTCGCCCAGGGACTTCCAGGAGTCCATGATGATCTGCTGACGCTTGATCAGCATGTCATTGTTGGCCTGGGCCTCATCGGTCCAGATGCCGGCTTCCTTGAAGTAGCGGATGGTGCCCTCGTGATACGGCATGCCCCAGACCAGGGTCTGGTTCGCCAGGGCCCAGCCACCGCCACCCGGTGCCGCGTCCTTGTACTTGTCGATCTGGTCGACGATGCCCTTGGTCAGCGCATAGACCTCGTCGGCATCCTTGTCGCTGTTGGTGACCAGGATCGGGTACGGATAGACGTAACCGTCATGCGGCTTCTCGACGGAGATTTCCGCGCCACGGGTTGCCCGATGCTTCAGGGCAACCGGATGCGCCTTGTTCAGGCGTTCCCAGCCAGCCGCGTCATCGACAGGCAGCGGCGGCCAGTGAATGCCGCGCGGACTGGCGGCGAGCCGCTGTGCATGCGGGGTGATGGTGGACATGAACGCGGCGTCGGACTGGCCGTTGATGATGGCATCAACGGAAGCCTTGAAGCCCGAGACCTCGACCTTCTGGACATCGTCCCAGGTCAGGCCCGCGAAGGCCATGTTGGCTGCGGCGTTCCAGTTCAGGGCGTCACCGCCGACGACATAGGAAACACGCTTGCCCTTCAGGTCGGCCATCGTCTCGATACCGGCGTCCTTGGCAGTCGCCAGGCCCAGGTTGTTCTCACCGACAGCGGTCAGCACGACGCGCAGCGGCTGCGGACCCCATTCGTTGGATGCGAACAGGAAAGTACCTTCCTGGCCGAAGAATGCCGCGATGCCGCAGGCACAATAGTCGGCCTTGCCATCGCGCAGCGGAGCCATGCGGGACACGTCGTTCTTGCCCGGAATGACACGCATCTTGGTGCCATAGGCTTCCTTCAGCGCATTGCCGATGGCGACCGACTGGGCATAGCCGGAGGCGGTGGTGCCATAGGCCGTCCACGTCATCTTCTCGGGCATGCCGTCAGCCATCGCCGCGGACGCGGCAAAGGTCAACGCACCGGCAAGTGCCGCTGCTTTCACATAGGTCTTCATATAATCCTCCCTGTCACGGCCAGTCCGGAAAATCCATTTTCTGGTCCGGCCAACCTGCGGCGCATATTGACGACTGCTGCCCGCATTGAAAAGCCCTGATCGCAATGGCCCGTGCAATGCTCTGATTGCAATTGACGTGGCGTCACACGTATTGCGACCCGATATGTGGTCGCGGGGCTGGGCAATGTCGTTTCGTGGCTGGTATGTTCCACCTGCGACGTGGCGGCTGGCGCCACGAAGAATGACGAGAGGAGCGGTTCTTGGGAGCAGCAGGTGCGATGGGGCGTCCCGTATGGCGGTTTGCGCTGGCTGTGGCGCTGCTTGTGCTGTTCCTGCCGGTGCCGCGTCAGGCCGACGCGCAATCCGATCCGGTCTGCGAAATGGACCGGCCACTGGTGATCGCGGACCTGCCCTGGGCTTCGAACGCCTTTCATGTGGCGGTTGTCCGCCGGATCGTTGAAGCCGGATTCGGCTGCGGCACCGACGTTCGCGAAGGTCCGACCCTGCCCCTGTTCAATGCGATGAAGGCCGGCCGGCTGGATGTGACCATGGAGGTCTGGAAGACCAACTTTCCCGACCAGTGGGCGGACGCGGTGACAGCCGGGAAGGTCGTGGAACTGGGCATCAACTTCGATGATGCGACCCAGGGCTGGTACGTGCCGGCCTGGCTGGTGCGGGGGGCAGATGCCCCGGCGCCGGACCTGAAGACCGTATCGGACCTGCCCCGCCACAAGGATCTGTTCAGTGATCCCGAGCAGCGGCACAAGGGACGGTTCTACAACTGCAGTCTCGGCTGGTCCTGCGAGGCCGTGAACACGCGCAAGCTGCACGCCTACGGCCTGCATGATGACTTCACCAATTTCCGGCCCGCAAACGGGGAGGCCCTGGCCCGCGCCATAGGCGAAAACTATCGGCGCAAGCGTCCCTTCCTCGCCTACTACTGGGCGCCGACCTGGGTGCTGGGCACCTATGATCTGGTCCGGCTGGAAGAACCCGAGCACGATCCGGAGATATGGCAGGCGATGATGTCGCGCCGGAGGCCGGAGCAGGCGACTGCCTATCCGCAGTCACCCGTCAGCGTGGGTGTCCAGGCCGGACTGATGGCGGAGGCTCCTTCGCTTGTGGCCTTTCTCCGACGCTATCGCACCAGCAGCGCCCTGATCTCCGACGTGCTGGCGCATCAGCGGCTTTACGGCCGGACAGCGACCGAGACGGCGGACTGGTTCCTGCGCGAACGGACGGACATCTGGACTGTCTGGGTGCCGGAGGCCGTGGCAGCCAGGGTGCTGGCGGCGATCGGGTAGCGGCTAACACCCCGGGAGCAGCGCGATTTCACAGGACGATGGTCTGCTGTAGGCTTGGCGCAGAAACTCCTGAAGGGGTCGCCTGGTGATGAATGTCCTCTCTCCGCTTGCCGATCTGGTCGGCCGCATCCTGCTGTCCGCCATGTTCATCCTGTCGGGCCTGCATGGGCTCAACGACATGGAGGGTGCGGCCCGCTACATCGAGGCGGAGGGGATTCCGGGAGAATTGGCGATCCTGGTGATCATCACCGAAGTGGGGTGCGGGTCACTGTTGCTGCTCGGTTTCATGACGCGGTTGATGGCGTTCCTGCTGGGAGGATTCACCCTGCTGACCGCACTGCTGGTCCATGCGGAGTTCGGCGACCCGACACAGGCGATCATGTTCCTGAAGAACCTGGCGATCGCCGGGGGGCTGGGCATCGTCTTTGCCAATGGGGCGGGGCCGCTGTCCATCGACGGGATGCGCCGCAGGTGATGACTGTTTCACCGCGCGCTGACGCTGGCCCGGCGGGTCAGTGGTCGCTGTCGGGCAGCCAGGGGATGGAGCCGATCTCGATGCCCTCGTCCTGCAGGTCCTCGACCTCGTCCGGCGTCGCCTCGCCATAGATGCCGCGTTCCTCCGCCTCGCCATAGTGGATCTTGCGGGCTTCCTCGGCGAACTTCGGTCCCACATGGTCGGCATTCTGTTCAATATGGCGGCGCAGTGTACGCAGCACGGCGACCATCCGGGCCGGTGTGATCTCCACGTCGCTCTCCCCCGCTGCGACCGGTTCCGGAGGTGAATCGGCCGGGACCGGGTTCGGGACCGGAGCGGGGGCTCCGAAGTCCTTGCGGGAGGCGACATTGGGCGCCATCGGTGCCTTGCCGATCCGGCCATCGCCGCAGATCGGGCACTCCAGCAATCCGCGCTCCTTCTGGGACTCGTAATCCTTGCTTGACCCGAACCAGCCTTCGAAGACGTGGTTGTCCGTGCATTTCAGGTCGAAGCGGATCATGGTCGGGCATATCCTGCCGG
>BQJF01000152.1 GCA_021604565.1 Minwuia thermotolerans
TTCGCCGTCGCGCCGCCAGTCTCCGCAAGCACCATCGTGATCGCTGCAGTCAGCGTCGTCTTGCCATGGTCAACGTGACCGATCGTGCCCACGTTGCAGTGCGGCTTCGTACGCTCAAACTTCTCTTTGGCCATCTGTCTACGCCCGCCTTCATATTCTGTTTCGTACGGAGCCACACGGCTTCCGTCTCGTCGTGCCTCTCAACGGAATGGAGCGGGTGATGGGAATCGAACCCACGTAACCAGCTTGGAAGGCTGGGGCTCTACCATTGAGCTACACCCGCATCCGATCCGGCCCGTACCATCCTGCCGTCTTGCGCTGACCCGACCGCCCGGCCATCGATTGGTGGAGGGAGTTGGATTCGAACCAACGTAGGCGTACGCCAACGGGTTTACAGCCCGTCCCCTTTAGCCACTCGGGCACCCCTCCAGACCAGACGATGTCGGATGGCCGATCAAACGCGGCTGCACTATCCCCAATCCCCCCGTCATGTCAACAACCTCGCGGACTGAATTTCCTCCCGCGCCATCCCTCCGTTTGATTGCCCTGCCGGCCTCGGCAGGCACGATCCGCTGGACAGACTTCCGGTATTGCTGTCCCGGAATGCCTTAATACCGTTTGCGACCGGGCCAACACGATCCTATAAGCCGCCCGATGAGCGACAATGATGAACGAAAAGGCGGCCCGGGCCGCAATGGTGGCGCTGGCCGGGGTCAGGGCGGTCGTGGGTCTGCGGGCGCGGGACGTGGCGACAGTCGTCCGCCGCGCAGGGATGGCGACAGCCGTCCGCCGCGCAGGGATGGCGACAGTCGTCCGCCACGCAGGGATGGCGACAGCCGACCGCCGCGCAGGGACGGAGACAGCCGTCCGCCACGCAGGGAGGGAGACAGCCGTCCGCCGCGCAGGGATGGCGACAGCCGACCGCCGCGCAGGGATGGCGACAGCCGCCCGCCGCGCAGGGATGGCGACAGTCGGCCGCCGCGCAGGGACGGGGACAGCCGTCCGCCACGCAGGGATGGAGACAGCCGACCGCCGCGCAGGGACGGAGACAGCCGTCCGCCGCGCAGGGACGGAGACAGCCGTCCGCCACGCAGCGACGGAGACAGCCGTCCGCCGCGCAGGGACGGAGACAGCCGTCCGCCGCGCAGGGATGGAGACAGCCGTCCGCCGCGCAGGGACGGCACTGACACCAGTGTTCCGCGCAGGGATCGTGACAATGAGGACCGGCGTGGTCGTAACCATTTCAACCCGGACGGCGACCGCCGTCCGCGCCACGATGACCGCAAGGATGACAGGCAGAAAGTCAGCCGCCGTCACCCCGAGGTCTCGGTGCGCTCCGGCGGACGCCAGTCCACGGGCATCAAGGACACGATGCACTGGATTTATGGTCGGCACGCCGTGCTCGCCGCCATGGCCAATCCACGCCGTGAGATCCAGCGCCTGATTGCCACGCCGCAGGTGCTGGAGAATACGGCGCTGGGCAATCACGGCCTGCTGGAGACCATGTCGCGTTCCGACATGGATGCCGTGCTGTCCCGCTATGACCGGGATGGCGCGACCCATGGGGGCATTGCCGCCTATGCCGCCCCGCTGTCCGCCCCCTCTGCCGAGACCCTGCTGAAGCCGGAAGGCAAGTCGGTGGTCGTCGTGCTCGACCAGGTCAGCGATCCGCACAACGTCGGTGCCATCATGCGCTCCGCCGCAGCCTTTGGCGCCCGCGCGATCATGGCACCCGAACGCAATGCCGCGCCGATCACCGGCGCACTGGCCAAGTCGGCGTCCGGTGCGCTGGAGAGCGTGCCGTACCTGCGCCCGACCAATCTCTCGCGCGCGCTGGCGATGCTGAAGGAATGGGGCTACTGGCGCATCGGTCTGGACGGCGACGCGGAGGCCGGACTGGCCGAGGCGTCGAAGTTCGACCGGATCGCCCTGGTCATGGGTGCGGAGGGCAAGGGCCTGCGTCGCCTGACGGCAGAGAACTGCGACCTGCTGGTCAGCATTCCGATGAGCGGTGCCATCGAAAGCCTCAATGTCTCCAACGCCGCAGCAATCGCCCTTTATGAACTGAGTCGTTCGTAGGCCAGGCGTGCGGCGGCGAGGTCCTCCAGCGCCGCGCCGACCGACTTGAACACCGTGATCTCCCCGGCGTCGCGACGCCCCGGATGATCACCGCGTGTCAGGTCGTGCAGGTCGGCCGCAATCGAGTCGGTCGTGATGGCCCCGCTTGCCATCGCCTGGACGATGTCGCCGCCCTCTTTCATTGCCCCGGCCCGCGTGTCGACGAAGACGCTTCCGACCTGCATCGCCCGGTCATCACTTTCCCGCATCTCCGGCGTGAAGGCCCCGACCAGATCCAGATGGGCGCCGGATTTCAGCCAGTCACCATGGACCAGCGGCTCCCGGGAGAGCGTGGCGCAGGAGATCAGGTCGGCCTCCCGAACAGCCATTTCCAGATCCGGCGCGGCTTCCGTCGGCAGCCCCTTGCCCTTCAGGTCCGCCGCAAGTACCGCAGCCTTGTCCGGATTGCGGTTCCAGATACGCACGCGCTGCAGCGACGGTCGTGCCGCCAGATGGGCGCGGATCAGGCAGGGTGCCAGCGCGCCGGACCCCACCATGACCATCTCGGTGGCATCCTGCCGCGCGAGATACCGTGCAGCGAGCGCCGAGGCGGCAGCCGTGCGCAGGACCGTCAGGCGCGAACCATCCAGCAGCGCCAGCGGCGCGCCGGTCCGGGGGTCCAGCAGCAGGTAATTCGCCTGAACGGCAGGCAGCCCGCGCGTGTTCGCGCCGGGGAAGACGGTCGCCACCTTGATGCCAACCGACTCGCCGGGCTGCCAGGCGGGCATCAGCAGCAGGGTCGCATCCGGCTCCGAAGGCACTTCGATGGTATGGTGATGACGCACCGGCTGCTCGCAGCCGTCGCGAAACATCGCGCCAAGGCTGTCGGCCAGCGCCGTCTCGTCGAGCACGCGATCGATCGCAGCGGCATCAATGTTCAGCATCAGTCGTGGACCTGCATCAGTCAGGCAGCCTCCGGCCCGCGCAGGGCCTTCCGGTCGTTGGCGGCACGGGCCAGATCCCGGGCATGGTCCAGATCGACCTTCAGCTTCGCAATCTCGCGTTCCAGTTCGTCGGCATGGCGATGTTCACGCCGGGCGCGCTGTCGCACTGCGCCATCGCGCCACCACATGCTGAAGCCCCCCAGCAGCACACCGGCGAACATGGCACCGAAGATGACCGCGAACATCGGAACATTCAGGACAAAGGGCAGAGGCTCCAGCCCCACGGCGACCGTGCCGCGATTGGAAATCGCCAGCGACGCACAGACCACCAGCGCCACGAGAAGGATGAGCACGCGAATCAGTTTCACCGGTTAAACCCCGCTACTGCGCCCGGGCTCGGCGACCGGGCTTCTCAACTGTCGTTCAGACGTTCACGCAGTTCCTTGCCGGTCTTGAAGAACGGCACGAACTTCTCGTCAACCTGCACGGATTCACCGGTTCGCGGGTTGCGCCCCACCCGCGCCGGACGACGCTTGACGGAGAAGGCCCCGAAACCGCGCAGTTCGACACGTTCGCCCTTGGAAAGCGCGCCCGTGATCTCGTCAAAGATGGTCGATACGATACGTTCGACATCACGCTGATGAAGGTGGGGATTTTCTTCCGCGAGTTTCGCGATGAGCTCGGATTTTATCATTGAACCAATACCGCTAGCTGCGGTCTTCCCTGCCGTGATCAGCAACAATGCCAAAGCTTGCCTGCCACGGTCAAGCACCGCCACGGATTCAGCGTCGTGAGAGGCGTTCCGCTGCAATGGGCTCCGGTGTCCGTTCCAATGGCCGATGCAACTCCCCGGATCGGTTGGCCAAAGTCGGCGCGGGCTGGTCACGCCGCCAGACAGCGTCACGGACTAACGCCGTTGTGAAGGGTGGTGATGAAGGGTGTTTTGCGCCCGGCAGGTTCGGCACACACACTTCACCGCAGGAACCGGGATCAATCCGGCTCCGGAGTCATTCGGGAGAGATCTATCATGCTGAAGAAAACCCTCACTGTCGCCGCCATGGCCACCGTCGCGATGGCCGCAGCCGTTCCGGCATCCTATGCCGGTGCACACAAGTCGGCGTGCGGCGCAGCGAAGGCCTGCAGCCCCTGTGCCGGCAAGTGCAACCCCTGCGCGGCCAAGTGCAATCCCTGCGCTGCGAAGTGCAATCCCTGTGCGGCCAAGAACCCCTGTGGTGCCGCCAAGGCCTGCAATCCCTGCGCTGCCAAGAAGAACTGATTCCTCGCAGACCGTATCTGCTACCGGAAAGCCGCGCCTTCCAACGGGGGGCGCGGCTTTTCATTTTGCGACCGTCGGCATGGCGGCGGGCTGGTGCGATTCCATCATCTGATGGAATGAACTAGTCTGCGCGCCATGAGCGAGTATCCAACAACCAGCGCGCCCCCGCCGATCAGGCGCAGCCTTTCGGCACGACTGCTGATCCTTACCATCGTCTTCGTCATGCTGGCGGAAGTGATGATCTTCCTGCCGTCGGTCGCACGCTACCGTGTCAGCTACCTGCAACAGCGACTGGACGAGGCGAATCTGGCGGCCCTGTCCCTGCTGGCAGCCCCCGACCAGATGGTGTCCGAGGAGCTGAAGACCACCCTGCTCTCGAGTGTCGGTGCATCGGGTGTGGTGCTGAAATTCAGCGACCGGCGGATGCTGTTGATGGCCGATGACATGCCGCCGGACGTCGATGCGACAGTCGATCTGCGCGATGCTGATGCGGTTACGCTGGTCATGGACGCGCTTGTGTCCCTGCTGCATACGGACCCCAGAATGCTGCGCGTGATCGGCAATGCCCGCAGCCAGTCAGATGCGACGGTCGAACTGCTGATGCACGAGGACCAGTTGCAGGCGGCACTGC
>BQJF01000153.1 GCA_021604565.1 Minwuia thermotolerans
ATTCAGGACCGGTTCAGACAACATGTTCGCTAATCTCTTTGGCTGGCTATCCGCCGACATGGCGATCGACCTAGGTACAGCGAACACGCTGGTTTACGTGAAGGGTCGGGGCATTGTCCTGAACGAGCCCTCCGTGGTGGCCATCACCACGGTGAAGGGCAAGAAGCAGGTGCTGGCCGTCGGCGACGAGGCCAAGCTGATGCTGGGCCGCACACCGGGAAATATCGAGGCGATTCGCCCGCTGCGTGACGGTGTCATCGCGGATTTCGACGTCGCCGAGGACATGATCAAGCACTTCATCCGCAAGGTGCATAACCGCCGCAGCTTCGCCAGCCCGCGCGTGATCATCTGCGTTCCTTCCGGCTCCACCGAGGTCGAGCGTCGCGCAATCATGGAATCAGCCGAATCCGCCGGTGCGCGTCAGGTGTTCCTGATCGAGGAGCCGATGGCTGCCGCGATCGGGGCCAACCTGCCGGTGACCGAGCCGACGGGATCCATGGTCGTCGATATCGGCGGCGGCACGACGGAGGTGGCGGTGCTGTCGCTGCGCGGCATCGTCTATTCCCGTTCCGTCCGCGTTGGCGGCGACAAGATGGACGAGGCGATCATCGCCTACATCCGACGCAACCATAATCTGCTGGTCGGCGAAAGCTCGGCGGAGCGGATCAAGAAGGAAATCGGGTCCGCCTGCCCGCCGGACGAGGGCGATGGCTCCACCATGGAGATCAAGGGCCGTGACCTGATGAACGGCGTGCCGAAGGAGCTGATCATTTCCCAGCGCCAGATCGCCGAGAGCCTGGCCGAGCCGGTAGGTGCGATCATCGAGGCCTGCAAGGTCGCGCTGGAACACACTGCGCCCGAACTGGCCGCCGATATCGTCGACAAGGGCATCGTGCTGACTGGCGGCGGGGCGCTGCTGGGCAATCTGGACTATGTGCTGCGTCATGCGACCGGTCTGCCGGTCTCCATCGCCGACGAACCGCTGTCCTGCGTTGCCATGGGCACGGGGCGTGCGCTGGAAGAGATGAAGACCCTTCGACAGGTCCTGCTCAACTCCGACTGAACCGGGGATCACATCCGACATGGCCATCCGCAACGACGACCGGGTCTTCGTTGCGGCGGTCCGTTCCTTTGCGACCGCGCGAGGCATGTCGGTGGAGGCACTGTCCCACGACTGGCTGCTGATCCTGAAAGCTGGCGATGGCCGCCGCTTTCCCCTGCTGGGCTATGATATCGGTCTGAACAGCGCCACCACCCTGCGCATCGCCAACGACAAGGCCGCGACAGCCGACATGCTGGCGGCAATGAATATCGACCACATCCCGCACCGGCTTTTCCTGAACCCGGACCTGCATGTCTTCACACGCGGCGCAGGCAACTGGGAAAGCCTGCGCGCGGCTTTCGCCAACGCCGGTGGCGATGTGGTGCTGAAAGGCAACGAGGGCACCAGCGGCAAGGGCGTTCACCGGGTGCGCACCCTGCTGGACCTGGAGCGGGTGGCACACGAGCTGTTCCGGACCGAACGCTCCATCGCGCTCAGCCCCTGGGTGGAGATCACACAGGAAACCCGCTTCGTGGTGCTGGATGGGACGGTGCGGCTGGCCTATGCCAAGACAGTCCCGACCCTTGCAGGTGACGGCGTTTCACCTGTCCGGACACTGGTCGCTCGGGCCATGACGCCGGAGATGGGCCCATCCCTGGGCGCCTGGCTCGAAGATCTGGAGACCTGTGAACTGGACCGGGTGCCGCACGACGGTGAGCGTCTGCCCGTCGGGTGGCGGCACAACCTGGGACAGGGCGGCGGCATCACTGAAGTATCCGTCGATGCGGACGGTCATGCTGTGGCGCTCGCTGCCGCGGCAGCTCTCAACCTGCGTTTCGGCAGTGTCGATGTGGCCCGCACGGTGGACGGTCAGCACAGGGTCATGGAAGTCAACGCGGGCGTGATGCTGGAGCATTTTGCCCGCTCCGGCACCGAACGGCGGGCGCAGGTTGTGGAGACCTATCACGATGCGCTGGCAAGGCTGGTGAGCAGCCCCGCCACCTGAAAAAAGCCCCTGACCTGAGCCTGCCGGTTCTGTTACGACTGGCGCATCTGCATTCACGCAACGCAATTGCCGGGGAGACAATCATGAGCGGTACGTTCAAGGCGCTGGTCGCCAACAAGACGGACGCGGGCTACAGCAGCGAGATCCGCGACATCACGCTGGACGACCTTTCAGCCGGTGACGTCGTTGTCGACGTCACCTACTCGACGCTGAACTACAAGGACGGGCTGGCGGTCACCGGCAAGGGCAAGGTCTGCGAGAGCTTCCCCATGGTCTGCGGCATCGACTTCGCGGGCACCGTTGCCTCCTCCGAGAGCGCCGACTTCAAGCCGGGCGACAAGGTTGTCCTGAATGGCTATGGCCTGTCCCAGTCGCATTCCGGGGGGTACGCGCAGAAGGCCCGGGTGCGCGCCGACATGCTGGTGAAACTGCCGGACGGTATCGACATGAAGCAGGCCATGGCCATCGGCACCGCGGGTTACACCGCCATGCTGTGCGTGCTGGCGCTGGAAAAGAACGATGTCACGCCGAAGGACGGCGCGATCCTGGTGACCGGTGCCGCCGGTGGTGTCGGGTCCGTCGCCGTCGCGATCCTGTCCAAGCTCGGCTACACGGTGGTTGCCTCCACCGGTCGCGCGGAGACACATGACTACCTCCGGGCGCTCGGCGCATCGGAGATGATCGACCGCAACACACTGTCGGAAGCCGGCAAGCCGTTCCAGAAGCCGCGCTGGGCCGGTGTCGTGGACACCGTCGGGTCAACGACCCTCGCCAATGCCCTGGCCCAGACCAACTACGGCGGCGCGGTCGCGGCATGCGGCCTGGCTGGTGGTGCGGACCTGCCGACCACGGTGCTGCCGTTCATCCTGCGCGGTGTCACCCTTGCCGGGGTGGACAGTGTCATGGCACCGATGGCCGCGCGTCAGGAGGCCTGGACCCGCATGGGCACCGACCTGCCGAAGGACAAGCTGGACAGCATGGCCGACGAAGTCCCGCTGGCGAAAGTGCTGGAACTCGCGCCGCAGATCCTCGCCGGACAGGTGCGTGGCCGCGTCATTGTCGACGTCAATGCCTGACGGCGCTGCCGCCGCATCCGAAAAGCCTGACGCAGCGGCAGCCGAAGCCTGGCTCGAAGCCTTTGGCGACGCGCTGTCGCGGCGGGATGCGGGTGCGGCGGCAAGCCTGTTTCTGTCAGACGGGCACTGGCGCGACATCCTCGCCTTCACCTGGCACATCCGCACATTCAGCGGCACGGCGGCCATTCGCGAGGAACTGACACGCCGCCTCGATACGGTGCAGCCGTCGGGTTTCGGTCTTGCAAAGGACCGGACACCGCCCCGCAGGGTGAAACGTGCCGGTCAGGACTCGCTGGAGGTCCTCTTCGACTTCCGCACCTCCGCCGGTCAGGGACAGGGTGTGGTCCGGCTGGTGCCCGACCCTGACGGCTCCGGCGAACTGCGCGCATGGACCCTGATGACTGCGCTTCACGCCCTGAACGAACATCCAGAGCGGCTCAGTGCGGCGCGGGCGGGCGGCGACGCGTTCGCACGGGAGTTCGGTGGTTCCAACTGGCAGGACCACAGGGACCGTGCCCGCGCCTATGCGGACCGCGAACCCGCTGTCGCCGTGGTCGGGGCGGGTCAGGCCGGACTGGCCATTGCCGCGCGCCTGAATGCCCTGGGTGTCGATACCCTGCTGATCGAGAAGAACCAGCGCGTCGGCGACAACTGGCGCAAGCGCTACCACTCCCTGACCCTGCACAATGAAGTCTACGTCAACCACCTGCCCTACATGCCGTTCCCGCCGACCTGGCCGGTCTATATCCCGAAGGACATGCTGGCGAACTGGTTCGAGTTCTATGTCGAGGCGATGGAACTCAACTGCTGGACCGACACCGCGCTTGTGGGTGGTGACCATGATGCCGCGACCGGCACCTGGACCCTGAACCTCGAAAGCGGAGACGGCAAGAAACGCGTGGTGCGTCCGCGTCACGTCATATTCGCCACCGGTGTAAGTGCCATCCCCGTCATCCCCGACCTGCCCGGACTGGACATGTTTCAGGGCACGGTCATGCATTCCGGTCACTACACCGATGGCAAGGACTGGAAGGGCAAGCGGGCGCTGGTGGTCGGCACCGGCAACAGTGCCCATGACGTCGCCCAGGACCTGCAGGCCAGCGGTGCCGACGTGACCATGGTCCAGCGCAACCCGAGCTACATCGTCAGCCTGGCGGAGGCGCAGAAGGTCTATGCGCTGTATGACGAGGGACCGCCGCTGGACGACTGCGACCTGCTCGCGGCGTCCTTCCCCTTCCCCGTGCTGCGCCGGTCGTACCAGCTCTCCACCGCCGAGATGAAACAGGTGGATGCCGATCTGCTGGAGGGGCTGGAGGCGCGCGGCTTCAAGCTGGATTTCGGGGAAGGCGAGACCGGTTTCCAGATGAAGTACATGCAGCGCGGCGGCGGGTACTACTTCAACGTCGGCTGTTCGGACCTGATCGTCAGCGGCGATATCGGCCTGCTGCATGACGCGGACATCGAACGTTTCAACGAAGACGGCGCACTGCTGGATGACGGCACGACACATGCCGCCGACCTGATCGTGCTCGCCACCGGCTACCTGAACCAGCAGGAAACCGTGCGCACCTGGCTGAACGACCGCATCGCGGACCGGACCGGTCCGGTCTGGGGTTTCAATGAAGGTGGCGAACTGCGCAACATGTGGTGCCGCACGCCGCAGCCCGGCCTCTGGTTCACCGCAGGCAGCCTGGCCCAGTGCCGCATCTTCTCCCGCTACCTCGCCCTGCAGATCAAGGC
>BQJF01000154.1 GCA_021604565.1 Minwuia thermotolerans
CGCTGGCATCTGGACCTGGACCGGCTGTTCGATGCGGCCGACGACCGGACCCGCGCGATCTTCATCAACAGCCCCGGCAACCCGACCGGCTGGATGATGCCGGAGGATCAGCGCGATGCGATCCTGGCCTGGGCGCGGGAACGTGGCATCTGGATCGTGGCCGACGATGTCTACGCCCGACTGGTCTATGACCGCCCGCATGCACCCGCCTTCATCGAGGTGGCGGAGCCCGATGATCGGGTGATTGCCATCAACAGCTTCTCCAAGAGCTGGTCGATGACCGGCTGGCGGCTTGGCTGGATCACGGCCCCCGTGTCGCTGCTGACCGATCTGTCGAAGCTCAACGAATACAACATCGCCGGACCGACGACTTTCGTGCAGCATGCCGGTGCGGTGGCGCTGCGTGACGGCGATGGCTACGTGAATGATCTGGTGGAGCGGCTGCGCCGTCGCAGGGACCTGGTCGCCCAGGGACTCAGCCAGTTCTCCCGTGTTCGCGTCGCCTCCCCGGAAGCGGCCTTCTATGCCTTCTTCTCGGTCGATGGCGTGACAGACAGTCTCGGGCTGGCACGCCGACTGGTTGAGGAAGCTGGCGTCGGTCTGGCCCCCGGTATCGCCTTCGGCCAGCAGGGTGAGGGGTATCTGAGGCTCTGCTTCGCATCGTCGGAGGCGGCACTGTCGACCGCACTTGAACGGATGCAACCGCTTCTGGACGGCTGATTTACCCGTATTTCATACCCTGATCGTGCCCGTTCGAAATCCGACACCGATCAGGTCCGGAAATTGCAACTCCCTGTTAAGTCCCTTCTGCTACGCAGAAGTCTGGAGGCTTATCGATGGGTGTCGGCACGGTCAAAGGCAGGAATGGCAGGAAGGGTCCGGTGATGGACCCTGTCACGCTGCGCTTTGATGACAGCGGACTGGAGGGACGTTTCCGTTCAAGCTGGCGCAGTGCGACACGGTCACTGGGGTTCTGGTGGCGCGCCGGTTCAACGGCCTACTACATCATCTTCTCGGTTCTGCTGGCCCTTTACGACCCCGATTTCAGCACGTTGCTGAACGCGATCCATCTGTTCGTCTGTCTGCCCATTGCGGCAGCCACGATCATCGCGCCCGTGATCTGGCCACGCCTGGAGCGATACTGCAATCCGATGTTCCTCGGCCTGCTGACCCTGATCTTTCTGGTGGAATGTCTTCAATTGCGTGCCGCGGACACACCGGTCGCCTACCTCTATCTGTTCAATGCGACCGTCATCATGGTCTTCACGCAGCAGTTCCCCAGCAACCGGCTGACAGCAACGATCCTGCTGTCGTTGCTCTTCGGGCTGATAGCGGGCCTGGCCATATACACGTTCGGCGGCAGTCCGTTCAGTCGCGAGATTCCCATGCTGCCCTTCTGCGGCATCCTGATCGCCTTCACGCTCATCGGGATGTTCTCGGCCTACAACAAGGAACTGTTCGTTCGCCGGAACTACCATGCCATCCAGTCACTGAAGCTGGAGAACGCGCGATCCGAGAAACTCGCGAGCGATGCCGTCGCTGCACTGGAGTCCAAGTCGCGTTTCCTGGCAGTGGTAGGCCACGAACTGCGGACACCGCTGAATGCCATCATCGGTTTCTCGGAACTGATGATCTCCGGCGTGATCGGGCAGGTCAGGCCCGCAAAGGCCGCCGACTATCTCGGCAATATTCATCAGAGTGGCAAGCACCTGATGGGACTGGTGGAGAGCGTTCTGGACTATACGCGAACGGGGTCCGGTATGATTCGGCTGACCGAGGAGGTCATCGCGCCACGCCTGCTGATCGATCATGTCACCGCAGAGATCGAGTACCGGCTGTCGCTGCGGCACCAGACGCTGGATGTCCTGGTCCCGGACGATGCACCCAGCCTGCGCGTCGATGCGCGACAGGTCGGGCAATGCCTGGCCAACCTGCTCTCCAATGCGTCCAAGTTCTCGCCCATCGGCAGTGAGATCCGCTGCAAGGTGAAGATGACGGATGATCGGGGGATGAATGTCGTGGTCATCGACTCAGGTCAGGGCTTTGACGATGCCAACGCCGAACTGCTGTTCGATCCCTTCGCCCAGGCGGACAATGGTCTGAACAGACGGGCAGAGGGGCTGGGGATAGGTCTTCCGCTGACACGTGCGCTGATGCACGCGCATGACGGGGATGTCCGGATCAGCAGCCGGTCAGGCGTAGGTACCGTGGCCACGCTGGTCTTTCCGGCTGAGCGCCTGGTGCGTCCGGACGAGATCCAGCACACGACCGCCGCCTGACGCGGAAACCGCACCAACCCGATTGCCCCCTTGCCAGTGTGTCCACGGCAGGCAGAATGGCGCACATTCAGATCATGCCCGGGGGAGGGGTTTCATGAACCGTCAGGTCATCATCCAGGATTTGCCGAAAGGCGAACTGACCACCGGGCATTTTTCTGTTCAGGACGGGCCGGTGCCGGAGCCGGCCGAGGGGCAGGTGCTGGTTCGCACCATCCTGATTTCCATCGATGCGGCCAACCGTGCCTGGATGCAGGGCGCCACCTATCGGGAGGCCGTGAAGGCCGGGGACGTCATGCATGGCTACATCATCGGACAGGTGGTCCGCTCCGCTGATCCCGCCTTCGCGGAGGGTGATCTGGTCGGCGGGGAGGGACGCTGGGCGGAACAGGTAATCTGCAAGGGCAGGCTGCTGGAGAAACTGCCCGATCATCGCCCCCTCTCGCATCTCATTTCCCTGCTCGGGATCGCGGGCAAGACGGCCTATCACGGACTGGTCAATGTCGGACTGCCGAAACCGGGGGAGACGGTCGTTGTCTCCGCCGCAGCCGGTTCCGTCGGCATCTTCGTCGGTCAGATCGCCAAGGCGCTGGGCTGTCGCGCGGTCGGTATCGCTGGCGGTGCCGAGAAATGCGCCTGGCTGACGGAGGAACTGGGTTTCGATGCAGCCATCGACTATCGCGGCGGCAACCTGTTCCGGGAACTGCGCGCGGCCTGCCCGGATGGCATCGACGTCTATTTCGACAATGTCGGTGGCGAGATCCTGGAGACCGTGCTGTTCCAGATGAACATGAAGGGCCGTGTCGTCTGCTGCGGTGCGGTCAGCCAGTACAACGCGACCGCGCCCACAGGGCCGCGAAACCTGCCGGGCCTTGTGGTGGTGAAGCGGCTGCGGATGGAAGGTTTCATCGTCATGGACTTCGCCGATCAGGATGCCAAGGCGGTGGCCGACCTGAACGGCTGGGCCGCCAATGGTCAGATCAAGGTGGTCGAGGATATCGTGGAGGGGCTGGAGAACGCGCCTGCCGCGCTGGTCGGCCTGCTGGCCGGGGAGAACCGGGGTAAGCGCATGGTGCGCGTGGCTGCCGACCCGGCGTGACGCACATGAACGGGAACCTGTGGCAGACCGCCTATGCGGCGGGCGACCTGCGTGCGCATGTGCGCGCCTGCGTGGAAGCGTTCGAGCGCCATCCACCCGAACGCACGCGGCTGAAGGAGGCTGCGGTGACCGTCATCGTGACGGAGAATGACGAAGGCACCCCGGTCTTCGTCCTGACCCAGCGGGCGTCGAAAATGCGCAACCATGCGGGCCAATGGGCCTTGCCGGGGGGACGGATCGACGCGGGGGAGGATGCCGCCACCGCGGCCCGCCGGGAGATCGAGGAGGAGATCGGCATCACCATCGCGGAACACGATCTGTTCGGCCCCCTGGATGCCTATGTCACCCGATCCGGCTATGCGATCACCCCCTTTGTCGCCTGGATCGAGCGCGGGGCGCGCTTTACCCTCAGCCCGGCGGAGGTTCAGGCGCTGCACCTGGTGCCGCTGACCGATCTGGACCGTCCCGACTCGCCGCAGTTCATCGATATTCCGGAGAGTGACCGACCCGTGATCCGGCTGCCGATCATGGACCGCCATATCCATGCGCCGACCGCTGCGGTGCTCTACCAGTTCCGCGAAGTCGCCCTGCATGGCCGCGACACCCGCGTCGCCCACCTGGAACAGCCGGTCTTCGCCTGGAAGTAGGCGAGTTTTGAACCGTTTGTGGACCGTTCCACCCCTCTCCCCCTCCCGACCACCCACGGGAGTATCCTTGATGGGCGGTCGGGAGGGGGAGAGGGGTGGAACGGTCAGCCGCCGAATCCGCTGCGGCCAATGCAGCGCCTTGCGCCAAGATGCTTGCAGGTGCAGGGGCACTCGGCTATTTCGTGCAGGGTGCCGGATCGGGGCGTAGCGCAGTCTGGTAGCGCACCGGTTTTGGGAACCGGTGGTCGTTGGTTCGAATCCAATCGCCCCGACCATCCGGCCACAGACAGCGATCCGTCGAGGCCAATGCGCCGAGACCAGCAATTTCGACCGAAGGGTGATGACATGTCCGCGCGCATCTATCGTCCCGCCAAGAATGCCATGCAGTCCGGCAGGGCCAATACCCGCCACTGGAGGCTGGATTTCCGGGCCGACGCGGCCAGACATGCCGACCCGCTGATGGGCTGGACCAGCATTGCCGACACCCAGTCCCAGGTCCGGCTGGAGTTCGATACGAAGGAACAGGCAGTCGAGTACGCCGAGAAGCACGGCATCGACGCCCGCGTCCACGAACCCCGCGAACGCAAGCTGAAGCTGCGCGCCTACGCCGACAATTTCGCCTACAACCGGGTGATCTGACAGCGGACTGCGCTTCCCGCCCGGTTTCCGCTATCCTGACCCCCGACGCGCCCTTAGCTCAGCTGGATAGAGCACGAGCCTTCTAAGCTTGGGGTCGCAGGTTCGAGTCCTGCAGGGCGCGCCAA
>BQJF01000155.1 GCA_021604565.1 Minwuia thermotolerans
GGCGGTGACACCTTCTATTTCGGCCTGGTCGGGCAGAACACCACCGACGATCAGGAAACCATTCCCTTCTTCCAGCCGGAACGGGGCCGGTTCCTGGAATACGACCTGACCCGCATGGTCTATGGCCTGTCCAACCCCGACCTGCCGAAGCTGATGGTGATCACCACCTTCCCGCTGGATTTCGGACCGGGCGGCGTACAGGCCGCAATGCGGGGCGAGAGCCGTCCCTACGCGATAACGGAGCCCTTGCGCGGATTTTTCGACGTCGACATTCCACTGCGCCAGTGGGAGGAAATTCCCGCCGACACCGACGTCATCATGCTGGCCCACGCCCGCAACCTGACGGAACGCCAGCGCTATGCCATCGACCAGTTCATCCTGGGTGGCGGCAAGGCGCTGATCCTGGCCGATGCCTTCTCGGAGGTTGGCGTCCGCCTGCCCTCCCCAGGTGGCGCACCGGACCCGCTTGATCCGCATTCCAGCCTGTTGCCGGAACTGCTCGGCCCCTGGGGCGTGCAGGTTGAGCCGGAGACGCTGGTCGTGGACCGCAACCTGGCGACACGGGTGAACATCGGGCGCGGACGGCGGCAGCTGATCGACTATGTGGCATGGATCCAGGCTGCCGGACCGGCACTGAATGCCGACGATCCGGTGACCGCCGACCTCAGCCTGCCGCTGCTGCTGCCCTCCGTCGGGCACATCGAGATCGCGGCGGACAGCCCACTGAAGGCCGTGCCGCTGATCACCACCACCCGCGAGGCCATGCGCATCCCGGCGTCGAAACTGCGCTTCCGCCCCGACCCGCAGGGGTTGCTGGCGGAATTCGAGTCGGAGGATCGCCAGTTCGTCATTGCCGCCCGCCTGAGCGGTAACGTCAACTCGACCTTCGACGCCGCGCCGGAAGGCGTCGATGCACCGCATGTCGCACGCTCTGTGGAACCGGTCAGCCTGATCCTGGTGACGGACGCGGACTTCATCGAGGATACCTACTGGGCCAGCCGCCAGGCGGTCTTCGGGCAGGAAGTGACGCAGCAGACATCGGGCAATGCCAACTTCCTGATCAACGCCATCGACAACCTGGCCGGTTCCAGTGACCTGATCGGGTTGCGCAGCCGCGGCGAAGGGGACCGGCCATTCACCGTGATTGCCGAACTTCGGCGCGCCGCAGAACAGCAGTACCTGCAGCAGGAGCAGGAACTGGAAGCCCGTCTGAAGGATACCGAGAAGAAGCTTGCCGAGCTGCAGAACCGTGCCGGTGAGGGCGGTGGTCAGTTGCTTTCGACGGAAGAGGCCAAGGCGATCGATTCCTTCCAGAAGGACGTGCTGGACACGCGCCGTGAACTGCGCGCCGTGCAGTTGAACCTGCGGCGGGACATCGAGGAACTGCAGGACCGGATCAAGGTGATCACCATCGGCGCGATGCCTGCGCTGGTATTTGTCATCGCCATGATACTGGCGCTCTGGCGACGCGGTCGGCGGCGTCGCAGCCAGATGCTGAAGGAGGCCTGAGCCATGCGCCGCACCACGTGGATCATCCTTCTGCTGCTGACCATTGCCAGCGTTGTCGCCGCAGCCTTCGTGCTGGACCGCAAGGCCGACAGGCTCGCCGCCCGTGAGTATGGCCAGCCACTGTTCCCGCAACTGGCCGAACAGATCAACGCCGTGGCCCGGCTGGCGTTCGCGACGCCGCAGGGTGCCTGGAGCCTGAGCCGCGACGATGACGGGCGCTGGCATCATGATGCACGCAATGGCTACCCGGCAGACGCGGACGAGGTGAAGCGGCTGGTGGTCGCCCTATCGCGTGCAACCATCATCGCACCAAAGACCGGTGATCCTGCACTGCATGACCGGCTGGGTCTGGAAGAGCCGCAGCCAGTCACGGACGGCGATGCCGACAGTGGCGCCAAAGCCATCAAGGTCGTTGCAAGTGATGACAGCGGCAGGAACCTGGCTGGGGTGATTCTCGGCAAGACCAAGCAGCTTGGCGATGCGACGGAACCGGCGAAGGTCTATGTCCGCCGCGCTGACGAGAACGAGACCTGGCTGGCGGAAGGTTTCTTCAACCTGAAACCCGCCCCCACCGACTGGCTGGACCGGGACCTGTTCAAGGTGGCCAAGGATGTCGTCACCGACATTCGTGTTGCACGTCCTGACAAGCCGGTACTGGAACTGACCCGCAGCGAGTACGGCTATTTCCACGTGACGGACCTGCCGGAAGGCCTTCAGGAGCAGGAGATCCGCCTGACGGCGACCGGCCGGGCGCTGGAGTTCCTGAAGCCGCGCGACGTGGCCCCGGCAGGCGATGTCGATTTCAACGGTGCGACGCAGGCGATCTTCACGACGCAGAGCGGCTGGATCGTCACGGTCGACATCCTTGATGCGCAGCGGAAGGTCGATAACACGGATGCCTTCTGGCTTCGTCTGGATGTTCGGTTCGATGCCAGCCTGATTGAACAGCTTCCGGTTGGCGTTGACGGCAAGGAGCCGGAACCGATCATTGCGGCGGACGAGGAAGCACGCGCCCGCGCTGCCGCCGCAAAGGTTGACGGCTGGGCCTATCTGTTCCCGTCCTTCACCGCCGAGAATTTCATGCCGACACTGGAATCCCTGACCAAACCCAAGCCCGAGGAGGACTCCTGACCCATGACTGCCCAGAGCTATCAGTTCCAGGCAGAGGTTGCGAAGCTTCTGCACATCGTCACCCACTCGCTCTATTCGGAAAAGGAGATCTTCCTCAGGGAGCTGATCTCCAACGCCTCCGACGCCTGCGAGCGGCTGCGCTATCTTGCTATCGCCGAACCCGCGCTGACCGAAGGTGGTGCCGACTTCCGGATCGGCGTGCATGTCGACAAGGACAAGGGCACGCTGTCGATCACCGACAATGGCGTCGGCATGGATCGCGACGACATGATCGAGAACCTGGGCACCATCGCGCGCTCCGGTTCCACCGCCTTCCTGGACCAGCTCGCCGAGAGCAAGGGCAAGGATGGCAAGGGACCGGACCTGTCGGTCATCGGACAGTTCGGCGTCGGCTTCTATTCCGCCTTCATGGTGGCTGAGGAAGTCTCCGTCACCAGCCGCCGAGCGGGTGCCGACACGGCCTTCACCTGGGTGTCCGGCGGGACGGGCGAATACACGATCGAGGAATCGGCCCGCGACGGGCGCGGCACCACCGTGGAACTGAAGATCCGCGACGAGCAGAAGGAATTCCTGGAGACCTGGCGGCTGCGTCAGATCATCGAGACCTATTCCGACCACATCACCTGGCCGATCACCATCACCGCCAGTGATGACGAGGCCGACGCGGAGAACGAGCCCGTCAACAAGGCTTCCGCCCTGTGGACCCGTCCGAAGTCCGAGATCACCGAGCAGCAGTACACCGAGTTCTACCGCCATGTCGGCGGTGCCTTCGACGAGCCCTGGACCGTGCTGCACAGCCGGATCGAGGGCAAGGTCGAGTACACGCTGCTGCTGTTCGTGCCGACGGAGAAGCCATTCGACCTGTTCCACCCGGACCGCAAGCACCGGGTGAAGCTGTACGTGAAGCGGGTCTTCATCACCGACGAGGCGGAGGGGCTGGCCCCCAGCTATCTGCGGTTCCTGCGTGGCATCGTGGATTCGGAAGACCTGCCGCTGAATGTCAGCCGCGAGATGCTGCAGAACGAGCCGATGCTGCGCCACATGCGCGGCCAGATCGTCAAGCGTGTGCTGGGCGAACTGGAGAAGAAGGCCGAGAAGGATGCGGAGGGCTTCACGACCTTCTGGCGCAACTTCGGCGCGGTGCTGAAGGAAGGCATCTACGAGGATCACGAGGTCGGCCCGCGCATCCTGAAGCTGGCCCGCTTCGACAATACCGCCAGTGACGAGCTGACCAGCCTGAGCGGCTATGTCGAGCGCATGAAGCCGGGGCAGGAAGCCATCTACTACATCACCGCCGACGACCTGGCTGCCGCGCGCCGAAGCCCGCATCTGGAAGGGTTCCGGAAGAAGGGCGTGGAGGTTCTGCTGCTGACCGATGCAGTAGATGACTTCTGGCTGCAGGGCCACGGCGAGTTCGACGGCAAGCAGCTGAAGTCCGTCACCCGTGGCGGTGCCGACCTGTCGAAGATCGAAGATCAGGAATCAACGGACGACGATCAGGACAAGCCGGAGGCCCCGAAGGAGGGCGACCTGGCCACCCTGATCGCGGCGTTCAGGGAAACACTGGGCGATGCGGTGAAGGATGTCCGGTCCTCCGACCGGCTGGCCGAAAGCCCGGTGTGCCTGGTGGCCGACGACAACGACATGGACATGCGTCTGGAACGGATGCTGAAGGCGCACAAGCAGGTGGACGAGGCATCCAAACGGGTGCTGGAGATCAATCCGCGCCACGCGCTGGTGATCCGGCTCGTTGATCGCATGCGCGAGGACGGCCTGAATGCGGATATCGAGGAGGCGGCGCGGCTGCTGTTCGATCAGGCCCGCATCATCGAAGGCGAGCCGCTGGACGACCCGGCGGCCTTCAGCAGGCGCATGGCAGGCTTCATGTCCCGGGCGATCTGAGCCCCTGTTTGATCGCGGCACCGGCCGCCCGGTCCCGCAAACAGATCGGCCCTCCCCTGACAAAGGGGAGGACCGAATGCGTTCAGGCCTTGTAAGGCGCAGAAGCCGGATCAGGCAACCTTGGCGACCGGGTTGATGATCTTCTGCTTGCCGGACAGGCGGTAGGGTTCGAAACGCGGCTCTGCCGCATCCAGGGAGTCGCGCATCCGGCTGACCAGGGCGTCGATCTCCT
>BQJF01000156.1 GCA_021604565.1 Minwuia thermotolerans
AGGTGGCGAACTGCGCAACATGTGGTGCCGCACGCCGCAGCCCGGCCTCTGGTTCACCGCAGGCAGCCTGGCCCAGTGCCGCATCTTCTCCCGCTACCTCGCCCTGCAGATCAAGGCCTGCGAGGAAGGCCTGATCAGCCCGGAAAGGTGCTGACGGCCAGCCCGCAATACGTCATGTGCCTGCAATCGAAGTCGTGCAGGTCTGCCGGTTGCATCCTGTTGACGTTCGCAGCCTCCGCGGACCCTGGACCCGGAGAAACTGACACGTGTCGATAGAGCTGATGGGTGTGACGAAGCGGTTCGGTACCGAGGCCGCCGTTGATCGTCTTTCCGCCGGAGTCGCGGAAGGCGAATTCTTTGTCGTGCTTGGCCCGTCGGGCTGCGGAAAGTCCACGCTCCTGCGTCTCATCGCCGGGCTGGAGGAGCTTGATTCCGGGACGGTGGGCCTGTCGGGAAAGCAGGTCGCAGGACCGGATCTGCATCTGGCACCGGAAGCGCGGGGCGTCGGCGTCGTGTTCCAGTCCTATGCGCTCTGGCCTCACATGGACGTACTTCGCAACGTTGCCTTTCCACTTGAAGCCAGGGGCGCGCGGCGTGCTGACGCCGAACGGCAGGCCCGAACCCACCTCGAAACCGTGGCGCTGGTCCCCTTTGCCGAGCGCCTTCCTGCCGACCTGTCGGGCGGGCAGCGCCAGCGGGTTGCCCTGGCGCGCTGCCTTGCCAGCCAGGCCGGGATCGTTCTGATGGACGAGCCTCTGGCTAACCTGGACCCGCATCTGCGCGGCACCATGGAGCATGAATTGCGGGACTTTCATCGAACGACAGGCGCCACCACGCTCTACATCACCCACGACCAGCGGGAGGCCATGGCACTGGCTGACCGGATCGCGGTGATGAACCGGGGGCGCTTCGAACAGGTGGCAACTCCCGACGAACTCTATGCCCGACCCCGGAACGCCTTCGTTGCAGGATTCGTCGGGACCGGGACCATCGTTGCGGCAATTCGGGACAGTGACGACGACCTCCGGTTCGGTCCCTGGTCCCTGCCTGTCACCGGCAAGGGTACAGAATGCAGCACTGGCGCCGAACACGTCCTGTTGCGACCCGAGTGGCTGACCATTGATGGCGAGGCCGGAAGCCCGGTCCGGGTCGAGAGCGTGACCTACCGGGGTGGTCACTGGGAATGTCGTGCCGTGGTTTCAGGCGCCACCGAGTCACTGGTCCTGAACCTCGACAGTCCTGCCCGACCGGGCGATACCCTGCCGGTCAGCATCCGAACGGCATGGGTCCTTCCCGAGCAGACATAGCGCCTGCCGTTTCGCTCTCTTTGTCAGTCGCGCCAGGGCACGACACCCGGCGGCGCACGTCGGCCCGCGATATCCAGCACCAGCATCAGCACGATCGTGGCGAGAACCGTGACAACCGACATGGCTGCGGCGAGCGTGGTGTAGCCACCGTCCTCGTAGTTGAAGATCGTCGTGCCGATCGTCTCGTTGCCCGTCGACCATAGAAGGGCAGACACCGTGACCTCGTTGTAGGCGGTGAGGAAGACCAGGATCGCCCCTGAAGCTGCCGCCGGGGCCACCAGCGGCAGGAATATGCGGGACAGCCGCCGCCCGAACCCGGCACCGGCCACCCGGGCCGCATCGTCGAGGCTCGGGTCGATCTGCAGGTAGGCGGCGGCGACCGGTTTCAGCGCGACCGAGAGGAACGCTGCAAGATAGGCCACCAGGATGATCAGCAGGGTGTTGTAGATCGACATCTCGATCAGCGGCAGGGGCCGGATGAAGGCCAGGATGCAGGCAATCGAGATCACCAGGCCCGGCAGGGCGTAGCTGACATCGGCCAGCCCGCTCATGGACGTTGCCGCACGCCGTGCCACACCCCGTCGCCGGATCAGGAAAAACCCGATCCCGACCGAGTAGGCCGCCAGCAGGATGGCGGCCAGTCCTGCGATCAGGGTCGAATTCATGAAGGCGCGCAGGGTGACGGACTGGGTAAGCAAGATCTCTTCGAAGTTCGCGCCGGTCAGGGTCGACAGCGAAAGCCGGACGCCATAGGTCGGTGTCAGCGCCGTTGCCAGCAGCGACAGCATGGGCAGCACCAGGACGCCACAGACCAGCACCAGCAGCACAAGTTCCACCAGCAACCGCCAGCGCCCCAGCCTGAAGCCGAGGCTCCTCTGCGGCAGGCCGATGAGCTGGGCGCGGGCGCGCCGCTGCAGGTGCGCCTGCATCCCGACCGCCATGACCGCCATCAGACCGACAATCATGGAGATCATCGAAACATCGGTCAGCATCTCGGGACCGAAACTCGACATTCGCCGCCAGATCAGCACCGGCAGCGTGGTATATCGGGCAGGAATGCCCAGCAGCGCCTGGATGCCGAAGTTCCCCAGCGCGGAGACGAAGGCCAGCGCGAAGGCTGCAATCAGGTTCGGCAGCAGCAGCGGCAGCACGATGCGGCGCAGCATCAGCCAGATGTTGGCACCAAAGACCCGAGATGCATCCGAGAGTTCACCCGGCAGGCTGCGCAGGGCGGCACGCATGACAAGGAACACGAGCGGCCCATGCTGTATTGCCAGCAGGGCCACGATACCCTCCCGGGAATACAACGGGTGCGTGGTTCCGATCTCCGGGGCGATGCCGAGCCAGAGCAGCAACGCACTGCCGGGGCCAAGCGCCTGGATCCAGGCGATGGCGGTGACATGGGGCGGTATCATCATCGGCAACAGGATCAGGAAGATGAAGGCGCCCCGCGCCCGCGCATCGGTCAGGCCCACCAGGCAGGCCAGCGCGGTCCCGTAGACAAGGGCGAGAATGGCGGACAGCAAGCTCGTTTCGAACGAATGCCACAGTGCCCGCTGAACCGACCGTCCCTGCAGCGTTTCCAGCAGCGGACCCAGTGAGAACCTGCCGGTCGGAGCCACCCCCTCCAGCAGGATCATCACCAGTGGTGTGCCGCAGATCAGCCCCCCCAACAGCAGAAGAGCGGCGAGGGTCATCCCCTCGCCGCTCCGGTTCTGTCGGCCCGGACGTGAAACGCCCGGAATTCTCAGACTCAGGTCAAGGCTCACCCGCCGAAGATATCCTCGAACTTCAGGCGATAGCGATCAGCATTCTCAAGCGCGTCGGACGGATCGAAGTCCATCAGCCTGATCTGGTCACGGGCCGGGAAGCCCTCGGGCGGTGCAATCGCGGGATGGGCCGCCAGGTAGCCCTGGTCCGCTGCCATCTGCTGGCCTGCCGGTGAAAGCAGGAAATCGACGAAGGCCTTTGCCGCGTCGGGATTCTTCGCCGTGGACAGGATCGCGACCGGCTCGGTCACGGCTGAGACACCTTCCTTCGGGAAGACGAACGCAACCGGCGCACCCTTCAGCCTGTTGCGGATCGGCAGGAAGTCGACGACGAAACCATACAGCTTCTCGCCACCGGCAATGGCCTTGTAAGTGCCGCCGTTGCCGCCCTTCGGGTTGGCACCCTGGTCAGCCAGTCCCTGGTAGTAGCTCCAGCCCAGGTCGGGATTGGCGGTCAGCGCGGCCATGTGGATCGTCGCGGCACCCGAGGTCAGCGGCGATGGCATGGCGATGCGGTCCTTCGCCTCCGGCTTCAGCAGGTCCTTGTACGACGCAGGCACCATCGGCGCACTGGTGTTGTACATGATGCCGGACGTGATCAGCTTGGTGGAGAAGTAGAAACGGTCCTTGTCCATAAGCGCCGGATCAAAGGCAGCCACATCCGCGCCGGAATGGGCCATCAGGCGGCCTTCCTGCTTCAGCCCTTCCATGGTCACCATGTCGGCAATCAGCAGGATGTCGGGCTGCGGCGCACCGGCGGCGAACTCCGCGCGCAGCTTCGCCATCATCTTGGTGGTGCCGTCACGGACCCACTCGACTTCCACGCCAGGGTTAGCAGCCATGAACGCGTCCATGGTCTGCTGTGCATCCTTGTTGGGCTGCGAAGTATAGACAACCAGCTTGCCGGAAGCGGCCTCGGCCACACCTGCACCCAGTCCGACGGCGAGCATTGTCGCCAGCACGAAACGTCTCATGGAATCATCCCCCTGGAAGATGTGAAATTCACCGACGCGGCCAAAACCGCATCTTGCCGGGGGCGGAACCTAGGGGCGGATTGTGACAGCCGTCGGACAGCCGAGTGTCGGGGCAGCCGTGCACAATTCTGCCCCCGCAATCAAACCTGCCTGGTCATCGGCGAGCAATGAAACAGTTTCAGAGGTCGCGAACGTCCGCCAGCTTGCCCGCGATCGCGGCGGAGGCTGCCATGCCCGGGCTGACCAGGTGGGTGCCGCCGCCGCGGCCCTGACGGCCCTCGAAATTGCGGTTGGAGGTGGAGGCGCAACGTTCGCCCGGTTCCAGCCGGTCGGCGTTCATTGCCAGACACATGGAACAGCCCGGCTCCCGCCAGTCAAAGCCCGCCTCGACAAAGATCCTGTCCAGCCCTTCCTGCTCCGCCTGCTCCTTCACCAGGCCGGAGCCGGGAACGATCATGGCGTGGACGTTGGCGGCAACCTTGCGCACCTGGCTGAACGACCGCATCGCGGACCGGATCGGTCCGGTCTGGGGTTTCAATGAAGGTGGCGAACTGCGCAACATGTGGTGCCGCACGCCGCAGCCCGGCCTCTGGTTCACCGCAGGCAGCCTGGCCCAGTGCCGCATCTTCTCCCGCTACCTCGCCCTGCAGATCAAGGC
>BQJF01000157.1 GCA_021604565.1 Minwuia thermotolerans
AGCTCTCCGTCCAGGTAGGCAACCAGGTCCTCATCTCTCGGATGATCTGCCGTACCGGCGGATGACATCAGCTTTCCTCGACCTCACCATCGCGGGTTCTTCGCGCAGGAGTTGCGCTGGGATCAAGCCCGGCCAGTTTGCCCCGCGCGGCAGACAGCCTGCTCATGATAGTACCGATAGGAACTTCCAGAATGTGAGCCGCCTCACGGTAGGTAAACTCTTCCACGTAAACGAGCATCACAGCCTGTCGCTGCGCTTCCGGCAGTTCCGACACCTCACTCAACACGCGTTGAAACAAATTATTCGTTTCCATACTGGCGGATCCGTCGAACACCAGTTCGGTCTCCGGGTCGGCAAAGCCCCCTCCGGTGCGGACCTTCTCGGCCCGCAGATTGTTCTTCCAGATGGATGAGAGGATGGTGAACAACCACGCGCGCAGGTTGGTGCCCTGGCGGAATTGTGCCTGTCTTTCAAGGGCCCGCACACAGGTCGACTGTACCAGCTCCTCCGCCACGGACGGGTTGCGGCTGAGGGAAAGGCCATACCGCCAGAGGCGCGGCAGATGAGCTTCCAACCCATCTCTCACAGTTTCGTGATCGACATCCGTCATGACGATATGAATAAGCACCCGGTTCGGTGTGTTGTTGGGGCAAGTCTAGCGAAGACCGGTCAAGGGCACGAACGAAATCACCAACCATGCGGCATCATGATACCGCATCTTTCCGGTGAGCCCGCGAATACCCCTGGCCCTGGTCACTGAAATTGCCGGTTCCGGCACCCCTTCCCGGGGTTCCTGGAATCCCGACCGGAACCGGAAACGAGATCGCCCTGCCGCGTCCTCCTGCGCGCCGGGGCGAAAGAGGCGCCGCCACCTGGTGGGGTCGGGGGCGTTCGGACACGGACATGGCAGCCCTGAGCCATGACGTGTCCGAATTCTGCGGACGGGCCGACAATCGGCCGGGCCAAGCCTAGTGCCCGTTCTGCGGTCGGGGGGTCACGAACACGGTTCCGCGTGACCCCCTGATTGCCGCGGGGTTTCAGCCTGGATCTGTTCGCTGACCGCTCCTCTCTGTTGTTGTTTGTGGGCCGCGCCTCCCCTCAGCACATCCTCAAACGCGCGACAGCCCTGCGCCGGATCGCTTGGCAGGCGGCGCGGGACGCGGCACAATTGCGGGCAATTATGCGCGTGCATTTGTGGGAGGATGACATGAGCGGCATGACCTTCGAACCTCTGAACGACGTCTGTTTCGGCGCCCGGGTCTCCGGCGTGACGCTGGCGGACATGGATGCCGACAGTTTCCATGCGTTCTATGACCAGTGGCTGGAATACGGACTGCTGATCGTTGGCGGGCAGTTCCTTGACCGGGGACAGCAGGTAGCCTTCGCAAAGCGGTTCGGTGATCTGGAGTTCGACATTGCCGAGATCGGCAACATGCGCAAGGACGGCACCCTGCGCCCCGATGATGGCTCCGATGACATGATGAAGATCAATCGCGGCAACATGGGCTGGCATCATGACAGCACCTACATGCCGGTGCAGGCCAAGGGTGCAGTCTTCACGGCGGAGATCGTGCCGCAGGAGGGCGGGGCCACCGGCTTCGCCGACATGCGCAGTGCCTACGACGCCCTGGACGATGCCACGAAGGCGCGGATCGAGGGGTTGCGGTGTCACCATTCGCTGTACCATTCGCAGGCCAAGGTCGGCCATCAGGCGAAAGCGGTGAAGGATTCCAGCGTCAATCCGGATGATGATTCCGGCAAGACCTATGGCGGCTACGGCTTCCACGAAGGCCCCGTCTCCGTGCGTCCGCTGGTGAAGGTGCATCCGGAGACCGGACGGCCGAACCTGCTGGTGGGCCGCCATGCCTATGACATCATCGGCATGGAAGCGGGCGAATCGGAGAAGCTGCTGCAGGAACTGGTGGATTTCGCCTGTCAGCCGCCGCGCGTCTATCACCATGACTGGGAACCGGGCGATGTGGTGATCTGGGACAATCGCCGCCTGATGCATCAGGCGACGCCCTGGCCGTTCACCCAGGCCCGCCGCATGTGGCACAGCCGGATTGCGGGCAGTCCGGAAACCGAAGCCGCGCTGGCTGCCTGATCCCGACATTGCCGCCGGGCGATTTGGCGTTATCCTCCACGCGCAATGTCTGTTGGGGGAGGGAGTCTCATGTCTGAACTTGCCTGGAAATCGGCGACCGAGCTTGCCGGTCTGATCCGCGCGCGCCGCCTCGGCTCCCGCGAACTGCTGGACCACATGATCGCGCGGGTGGAGCGCTACGACAATCAGGTCAATGCCGTTGTCGTGCGCGATTTCGACCGCGCCCGCGCCGCAGCGGACGAGGCGGATGCCGCGACCCGGCGCGGCGTGTCGCACGGCCCGTTGCATGGCGTGCCGATGACGGTGAAGGAAAGCTTCGACCTCGCCGGGCTGCCGACTACCTGGGGCGTGCCGGAGATGAAGGACAACATCGCCGCCCGCGACGGCGTGGTGCCGCAGCGGCTGAAGGATGCCGGGGCGGTGATCTTCGGCAAGACCAACGTGCCGCTGATGCTGGCCGACTTCCAGAGCTACAATGCCGTCTATGGCACCACCCACAATCCCCATCGCCAGGGCCACACACCCGGCGGGTCGTCGGGCGGTGGCGCGGCGGCACTGGCGGCCGGGTTCACGGCGCTGGAATATGGCTCCGACATCGGCGGCTCCATCCGCAACCCGGCGCACTATTCCGGTGTCTGCGGGCACAAGCCGACCTGGGGCATCGTGCCGATGCGCGGTCATGCGCTGACCGGCGCGCTGACCCCCACCGACATTTCCGTCGTCGGTCCGCTGGCCCGCAGCATCGACGACCTTGAACTGGCGCTGGAACTGACTGCAGGCTCCGACCGGCTGCACGAACCGGGCTGGAAGCTGGACCTGGCGCCGTCCGAGGTCGAGGGGGCGGAGGGCCTCCGGGTCGCACTCTGGTGCGATGACCCCATTGCGGCTGTCGACGACAGTGTGCAGAAGGTGCTGCGCCACGCCGCCGAAGCCCTGTCGGAGGCCGGTGCCATCGTCGATGATCAGGCCCGGCCCGACTTCACGCCGCAGCACTGCATGGATACCTACCGGACGCTGCTGTTCTCCGCGATGGCGGCACGACAGCCCCAGGCACAGTTCGAGCAGAGCATCCGGCGGCTGGAGGGCCTTGCGCCCGATGACATGTCCGACGGGGCGCAGGTGCTGCGGGCGCAGACGATCCGCCACCGGGACTGGGCCACCGCCAATGAGGCACGGACGCGGATGCGCTACGCCTGGGCGGATTTCTTCGAGAAATATGACGTGCTGCTCTGTCCCGTCGCTTCCGTGCCGTCGTTCCCGCATGACGAATCGGAAGACATGAACGCCCGCACCCTGACGGTGAACGGCAAGACCGTGTCCTATTTCGATCAGCTCTTCTGGGCCGGCATGACCGGTGTCAGTTACCTGCCCGGCACGGTGGTACCCGGCGGCATGACGGACGGGCGGCTGCCGGTCGGCATCCAGGTCGTCGGGCCGGAGATGGGGGACCGCCGCACCCTTGCCGTGGCACGTGTGATCGAGAGCCTGACCGGTGGCTTCCAGGCTCCCGAAGGCTTCGATTGAGGGGAGACTGTCTTGGACAGGGATACCGATTACTTCGCCGCGAAGCGCAATCCCGGCGACCGCTACAAGATCTTCGATCCGAAGGACCCGCACGAGACCAACACCGGCCCGTTCTTCTGGCGCAAGCGGGACGGGCGGCTGCGCTTTGCCTTCGAGGCGGAGGAGAAGCACTGCAACTCCGGCGGCATCGTCCACGGCGGCCTGCTGATGACCTTTGCCGACCTGATGATGTGCGCCACGGGTACCGAAGGCACGGACGACAACGGAGTCTTCACCGTCTCCTTCAACGCGGAATTCATGGCCAGTGGCAATCGCGGCGAGATCATCAAGGCGCGGGCCGAGGTAGTGCGCCGCACCGGCCAGATGGTCTTCCTGCGGGGTGATATCTACACCGACGAGCGCGTCATCCTGACCTGTTCGTCCGTGCTGCGGCGCATGCGAAAGTCCTGACCGTTTTCCGGTCTGGAGGAATGTCCATGCGGCTCGGTCTCTATGCCTTGCTGGTATCCATCATGTGCATTGGTGGGGTGCGGGCTCACAGCTCGTCGCAGGGGAACCTGACCTTCGTCCATGCCCATGCCTACGCGACCATCGGTGTGGCACGGGCAGGCGCAGTCTTTGTCACGATCCGCAATGACGGGGCGGAGGCCGATGCACTGATCGGTGTCGAGTCCGGAGATGCGGCACGGGCGGAACTGCACACTCATATCCACGAGAACGGACGCATGATGATGCGACCGGTGGAACAGATCACCATCCCGGCCGGGGGCGAGGCGAAGCTGCAGCCCGGCGGTGACCACATCATGCTGATGGGTCTGAAGTCAGCGCTGGTCGCCGACTATCCCTATGATCTCGTGCTGATCTTCCGCAAGGCAGGCCGTGTTCCGGTCGAGTTCGTTGTGGAGAAGCGGAACTGACCTGTGCCGGAATTGCCTACAGCCGCTTCGCCACTTCCTCCAGCATCACCTCCGTCGCGCCGCCGCCGATCGACATGACGCGGGCGTCGCGATAGAGGCGCTCCACCGGGTTCTCGCGCATGAAACCCATGCCGCCGAAGAACTGGGTGCAGTCATA
>BQJF01000158.1 GCA_021604565.1 Minwuia thermotolerans
CAGTTCCGGCAGTTCATCGGAAGCGACAACATTGTTGGAAACATAGGCGGCGGTGACCTCTGCGGTCATCTCGAGCAGATCATGCTGCGTGGTAGCACCATTCTCAGCCGTAATCGATGCCATGATGGCAACTCCTGTTTGTAATTCTCAGAACTTGAATCGTCTCGTTGATCATATGGGACCAGAGATTCGAGCCGCAATCTATTCATTCCTGAGAGAAATGAAAGTATTTCTTGGGCCAGATATCGATTTGTTGAACAAGTATGTCAGAACACAGCTCGCGATGGTTAACGGCATCATGTCCGATTACATTGCCAGAATGTCGCACATCGGAGAGAACAGCCGGGAGTCCGGCCCCGCCAAATGGTGGCAGATAAATTGCCAAAGATCCTCCGTGACATGATAAGTTGCCGTTACGGCATTTCAGACGGAGGCAAGTATCATGGCTGATGGTTCAAGGCCCGTTTCTTCGGTTCGCGCCAACTGCAGTGATGCGGAATGGCAGGCGCGGCAGTCACTGGCGGCCACCTATCGCATCTTTGACCATTTCGGCTGGTACGAACTGATCTTCAACCACATCACCCTGCGGGTGCCTGGTCCGGAGCATCATTTCCTGATCAACCCCTATGGTCTCTGGTACCGGGAGGTCACGGCCTCCAACCTGGTCAAGGTCGATCTGGACGGAAACATCATCGGCGACAGTGAATGGGGCATCAATCCGGCAGGCTACGTGATCCACTCGGCGATCCATGCCGCGCGCGAAGATGCGCAGTGCATCATGCACACCCACACGACCAGTGGCGTCGCGGTCTCCTGTCAGGCGGAGGGGCTTTCCGTGGACAACTTCTACGGGGCCATCATCGGGGATCGTGTTGCCTATCATGATTTCGAGGGGATTACCTGCGATGCCGACGAAAAGCCCCGTCTCGTCGCCAATCTCGGCCAGAAGAACTACATGATCCTGCGCAATCACGGCCTGCTCTGCTGTGGTGATTCAGCGGCATCGGCATTTCAGCGGCTGTGGACCCTGCAGCGCGCGTGCGATGTGCAGGTGATGGCCCAGCAGACCGGGCAGCCGCAGATTCCCGTGGCGCCGGAGGTGGTTCGACGCTCTCAGGAGGTCACGGACAACTTCGAGGGATCGGGGAAGCGGGCCGAGGACCGGATCTTCGAAGCGCTGGTGCGGGAGATCGATCGGAAGGATACTTCCTGGCGCGACTGATTCTGCCGACCTGCCCGGGAACACCCTACCGAGATGACGACTTCCGCCCGCCTGAAGCTGGCCGACGACCTGGTATTCCGGCCCTGGTGGTGGGATGCCCGGCAACGCCACGCCCTGCCCGAACCGGAAATGCCCGCGCATGCCGACGTTGCCATCGTCGGCGGTGGCTATACCGGGCTGTCGGCGGCACTGACTGCGGCGCGCGGCGGCGCCAGGGTGGTTGTCTTCGATGCGGAGGATCCCGGCGACGGTGCCAGCACCCGCAATGGCGGCATGGTGGGCGACCGGCTGAAGCCCTCCTTTCCGAAGCTGGAGAAGTCCTTCGGCATCGAACGCGCCAAGGCCCTGATGGCGGAGCCCGCGAACGCGGTCGACTATGTCGAACGGCTGATCCTGGACCTGGGCATCGACTGTGATTTCGGGCGAATGGGGCGTTACTACCCGGCGGTCAATCCGGCGCATTTCCGGGCAATGGAGACCTCGCTGGCGGCGGAGCAGGCGGCGCGCGGAGACATTGGCGCGACGATGGTCAGCGCGGAGGAGCAGGCGCAGTTCGTGGCCAGTCCTCTCTATGCCGGGGGGCGGGTGCAGTCCCGTACCGGTGGCCTGCATCCGGCGAAATTCCATGACGGACTCATGGATGCGGCCCGCAACGCCGGGGTGACCGTGCTGGCGCGGACAGCCGTGCTGGGGCTGGAGGAGGAGGATGACTTCATCCGCCTCGACACCGGCCTCGGCTATATCAATGCCGACCGGGTGCTGATCTGCACCAACGGCTATACCGGTAACCTGCAACCCGATCTGCAGCGCCGCGTCATTCCCGTCACCAGTGCCATCGCGGCGACGGAGGAACTGGACCCGGCGCTGGTGGAGCGGCTGATACCCGGCGGGCGGATGATCACCGACAGTTTCAATCTGCTGAACTATTTCCGGCCCAGCCCCGACGGACGACGCATCCTGCTCGGCACGCGCCCCGGCCTGTTCGCAGCGAAGCAGGGGCCGCGGCTGGCGCAGTACATCGGCAATCGCATCGGTCAGATCTTCCCGGAGCTTGACGGTACGCAGATCACCCACTGCTGGTGGGGCAAGGTTGCCTTCAGCTTCGACCATTTTCCGAAGATCGGGATGAACGAACGGATCGGCCATGCGCTCTGCTATGGCGGATCGGGCGTGGCCATGTCGGTCTGGCTGGGCCACAAGCTGGGGCAGAAGGCACTGGGCGACCTGTCCGGGCGAACCGCTTTCGACGACATGGCCTTTCCGGGGCGTTTCTATTATCGCGCGCGGCCCTGGTTCCTGGGGCCGGCGATGGCCTGGTACGGCTCGCAGGACCGCATGGCCGGCCGCTACCGGCGGGCGGCGTGAACGGTACGGACCGGGCGACACTGATCCGTGTCTGGCACCTGGCCTGGCCCGTGATCCTGTCGAACGTCACCACGCCCCTGCTGGGCCTTGTCGATACGGCGGTCGTCGGGCGTCTGCCGGGGCCGGAATACATCGGCGCAGTCGCCATCGGTGCCGCCGCCTTCACTGGCATTTTCTGGATGTTCGGGTTCCTGCGCATGGGCACCACGGGGTTCGTGGCGCAGGCTATGGGTGCGGGCGACTTCACCGAGGTCCGGGCGATCCTGGGACGCGCCATCCTGATTGCGGTGCTCTTCGGGGGCCTGCTGGTGGCAATGCAGCAACCGCTCTGGTCCGGTGCGATCCACCTGCTGGACCCCAGCGTGACCGTGCGGGGGCTGGCGGAGCAGTATTATTCCATCCGCGTCTGGACCGGCCCGGCAGCGCTGGTGAACTACGCGCTGCTGGGGTTCTTCATCGGCATGCAGCGACCGCGACTGGCGCTGGCGATCCAGATCTGGCTGAACGGGTTGAACATCGCGCTGGATCTGCTGTTCGTCGTGGGGCTGGACATGGGGGTTCCGGGCGTTGCCTGGGCGACCCTGATCGGTGAGTATTCAGCAGCGATCCTGGGTATCATTGTCGCGCTGCGGGTGTTGCGCCCGCACGGGGGGCGGTTCAACTGGCCAGCCATTCTCGATCCCGTGCAGGGCAGACGGCTGCTCAGCGCCAATTTCGACATCTTCGTGCGCACGGCCTGCCTGATCATCGCCTTTTCATGGGCAACGCGTGTCGGTGCCCGGCTGGGTGATCTGACGCTGGCTGCCAACGCGATCCTGATGCAGATGGTTCATCTGCTGGCCTATGGTCTGGATGGCTTTGCCTTCGCGGCGGAGGCGCTGGTCGGCGGTGCCCTTGGCGCACGCAGCCTCGGCGCACTGCGGGAGGCCGTGGTGGCCAGCACGATCTGGGCACTGATCGTCGCGGTCGGGGTCGCAATTGCCTATCTGGTTGCCGGTCCCCTGCTGATCGCCGTCATGACCGACCAGCCGGATGTCCAGGCGACAGCGGAGGCATATCTGTTCTGGCTCGTGCTCTATCCCCTGATCGCCATCTGGTGTTACCAGCTGGACGGCATCTTCATTGGCGCGACCCAGACAGCAGAGATGCGCAATGCGATGATACTGTCGCTCGGGGTCTTCGTGGCGGCGATCCTGACGCTGCCGGACATGTTCGGGAACCATGGCCTCTGGGCCAGCCTGAGCATCTTCAATGTCGCGCGGACCGTGACCCTGGGGGTGTACTACCGCCGGATCGAGGCGCGGGCGGTGAAATCGCAGTCGGCCTGACGCGAAACCGGTCAACTGCCTGCAAATTGTTCATTCCGGGCGAGGATGCTGCTCGCCGACGAGAGGTCAGCGATAACGAAAAACCCCGCCGCCCCGGGGAGGTGGGGCGACGGGGCTGTTCGCGCCGACGTCATTCTGGGGAGGAGAGAGCGGTCAGGCGCGAAGGTGCGTATTCTCCGGATCAAACGGACTTTCGTCGAGAACTGTAATTCGGTGCATCCGATCCAGAATTCTCATTTCAAGTTCCGTACCAGTTTCGGCCAGATCAGGGCGTACCATGACCATGGCAAGTGATTTTCCGGTGCGCGGCCCATAGTTACCCGATGTTGCACGTCCGACCAGTGCGCCATCCAGATAGACCGGATTGTTGCCGAGTGCGTCCGCATCAGTCACATCATGCACCTCGACAGTTGCAAAAGCGTTGCTCAATCCGCGCTGCTGCCATTCCACCAGGGCGTCGCGTCCGATGAACTCGCCCTTGTTGGGATG
>BQJF01000159.1 GCA_021604565.1 Minwuia thermotolerans
GCCGGATCGACCCAGGCACCGTCAATATAGAACTTCATGCTGTTGGACATTGTCTGCTTCTCCTCATGCAGGATTCGGGGCAGGGCTTCCTCCCCTGAAGACCCCCGACGGAAACTGTCTGAACGCCATATGGGGCGCTTGCCTGCAATTAACACGAGTTCGGGCACGGTTAACAAGAGACACAACGTCCCGTGCCGGTCCGGACGCCCCGCAAGCCGCGCAGGACGGTGAAGAAGTCGACGGATGTCCGGAAATCCCGCAAATGCCAGTTGCAGTTGCAGAGTGCATTCTGTCTACTCGACGCCGTCGCAGCATGGAGAACTGACCGATGAGGATATTGCGCACGTGGCTGGCCGCCATCCCGCTGGCAGGCCTTCTGCTGCTGGCCGCCTGCGATGACCCGGTCATGGACGCCACCCTGGCAGCAGATTTCCATGATGGTCCGGCAGCCTTCATTTCGGAGGTTGTCCGCCCCAGTGATGCCAAGCGCAGGGATCTGACATTGCGGGTCAACTTCTCGCAGGATGTCTCCGGCAAGATGGTTCTGGCCGTCATGCGTGCCCTTCCCGCGCTCTACCGGGGCGAGCGATCCTTCGAATGGTTCCGCCTGCCCGACGAGTTCCAGCAGGGCAACATGCAGAAGTGCCGACGCAGGCCGTCGCTGCTCGGTGGCCCGCCCACATCGGAATGCGAGCATTCATCGCTGTATGTCGAGGGCATCTACAAGATCTGGCCGGACAAGGGCAGGCCGCCACGCCCCTACAGGTCGAAGTCGGAGGCACTCGATGCCTTGCGGTTCTCCATGAAGTCGGCTCCGGCCCTGGAGCTCTTCTATTGCGGGCGCACACCCAATTCCTGTGCAGCGGTAGAGCTCCCGCCCCTCGCGCTGTAGTCGGGCCGGTCAAGCGTCGGATACCGGCCTGCAAGGCTGTTCGGCATCACAGAACGATCCGGAATCCGGCGCGGGTAAGGTCGCCTTTATCCCATCTGTGATAGAATTCGCCTTTGGCACACCAAGTGCGGTGAGATGACAGCACACGATGACAGATTGACCACGGCGCGCCGAAACGAAGGCCGCCCCCTTGTCGCGCGCGCGTGGGAAAGGCTCCGTCGCGGGCCGCGCCCGGCACGGTTGCGCACGCTGCTGTTCGTCGCCTTTACCCTGATCGCCACGATTCCGGTCGGCCTGCTTGCCGCCTGGCAGCAACAATCGGCATTCGAGAAGGAACTGGCGGAGGTCAGCGAGAGGCACTTGCTGATCGCACAGAACCTTTCCCATGCCCTCGATCGCTATTCGGAGGATGCAGAGGCCGTCTTCCGTCTGGCTGTCACGGAAATGCAGACCCCCAGGACCGACGGAGCAGCCGTCGCGGCTTTGCTCGCCGAGATGGGGTTCCGCCACGCCTGCATCATCGACAGTGCGGGTCGCATTGCCGCCAGCCTGGATGGCACCGCGATGGGGCAGCCGATCAACCGCAAGGTCGGCGACATGAGCGCGCTTCGCCGGATCGCCGAGGCGGCGGGGGTCGATCCGGCATTCTCGGGCGTACAGTTCGACCAGGACGGAAGACCGACCCTGCATATCGTGCAACAGCTTTCGGAGGGTCGGCTTGCCATCGGCACCCTGGGGACAGGCTATGTCGTTGACGTGCAGCAGCGGATTGCCTTCGGCCAGCGCGGCCATTCCGCGATCGTTGACCAGTTCGGACACGTCATCGCCCATCCGAACAAGACATGGCAGAAGCAGGCGAAGGATATCTCCCGCGTGTCCGCGGTTGCCCGGATGATGAACGGGGAGACGGGCGTCACCACCTTCTACTCCCCCGCCATGGACGCGGAGATGATCGCCGGGTTCACCAGCGCACCGCACACCGGCTGGGGCGTGATGGTTCCGCAACCGGTGGCCGAACTGTCGGCCCATGCCAGAAGCGTGCAACTGGTCTCGATCCTGATCGGCGGACTTGGTCTGCTGGTCGCCATCATCATTGCCTGGGTCATCGCCCGCTATCTTGCGCGGCCGATCGAGCAGGTGGCGGATGTGGCGAGAGCGGTCAGTGCCGGCGACAGCAGCGCACGGGTCAGCAACCTGCCCCCCCGGACGCCGATGGAGATCGTGGCGATGGCGGAGGCGATCAACCAGATGCTGGCCGATCTCTCGGCCGCCAGTCGTCGGCTGCGGACCGAGGCCGCGCGGGCGGAAGCGGCCAGTCATGCCAAGGGACGGTTCCTGGCCAACATGAGTCACGAATTCCGTACACCCCTGAATGCCATCCTGGGGTTCGCCGAGATCCTGCGCGACCCGGACTTGCACCCGGGCGATCCCGCCACGACCCGGGAGTTCTCCACCGATATCCTGCATGCCGGGCAGCACATGCTGAAGATGGTCGAGAACATCCTGGAACTGACGCGGGCAGAGGGCGATCACCTGCAACTCGACCTGGCACCCGTCGACGTGGGGGAGGCTGTCGGTTTCGCCGTGTCGCTGGTACGTCAGGACGCCAACGCGCGGAACATCACCCTCGGCACGGAGGCCGAACCCGAACTGGCGGTGATCAACAGCGACATCAGCAAGATCCAGCAGATCGTCGTGAACCTGCTGTCCAACGCGGTCAAGTTCACGGACCCTGGCGGGACCATCCGGGTCCGGCTGTCACGGGAACCCGAATGGCCGGTCGTCATCCGGGTCACCGATGACGGCATCGGGATCTCGGAGACCGATCTGGCAAGGGTCATGACACCCTTCGGCCAGGTCGCGGATGCGCTGACCCGCAACCATGACGGGACCGGTCTCGGACTTGCCCTGGCGCAGGAACTGGTGGACCTGCTCCAGGGTCAGCTCAGCCTGGAATCCACCCTCGGCAAGGGAACCACCGTGACCATCCGGCTACCCGACATCAGGACCTGAGACGGCCCGCAGGCGTACTCAACCGGTCGGGCACTTCGATACCGCAGCGCGATTGCGCCAGTGTTCCAGCAGCTTGTCGAACTCGATCTGCGGAAAGCCCTTTGGCGGGCTGGTATCGAGGATGCGCAGGATCATGGCGCAGCCCTCCCGGCGTTCCTCCAGCCAGAAGTGCACATCGGCCAGATACATCATGGCCCAGGCATTCTCCGGTTCGAGTTCCAGCGCCCGGATCAGCACGGGACGGGCCTCCGCATGGCGCCGTCCGGCCACCATGTAGCGTCCGTAGTCGGCAAAGCGGCCCGGACGGCCCTGCGGCTTGCTGACGGCCTGCGCGAACCAGTAGTCGATGACTTCCGCAGGCTGGCCCAGTTCCGCCATTGTGACCGCAATGCCGTGATAGACGTCGCCATCCTCCGGCGCGTAACGCCATGCCAGGTTGAAGCGGTTGATGGCCGAACCCGGCTGCCGCAGCCCGATCCATTTCCAGCCCAGGCGGATCAGTTCACGCGCCGTGTCCAGATCGGTGTCGCCATCGTGCTGCAGCTTCTCGACGAACTGCGCGTCCGCATCCTCCCGCGCGCCACTGCGCTCGGCACAGCCGAACAGGGGCCGGGCATCGGTTGGCAATCGGTCGTCACCAAAGGCGAATTCCGGATGTTCCTGGGCCAGGCAGGTCTCGTGCCAGGATCTCTCCTCCGCTTCAGCCGTCGCGCCCAGTGACAGCAGGGCCAGTGACAGCACGGCCATGGACGCAAGCACGAAACCCGCGACGACCTGCCTCACAGGCCCAGCACCGCCTTGGCGATGACGTTCTTCTGCACCTCGTTGGTGCCGCCATAGATGGTCGATGCGCGCTTCAGCAGATGCTCCGGCATCACCCCGTCCGCGTGGGCCGGACCGACCGGGGACACATTGCCCTGCCAGTTCAGTGCGGTGTGGACATAGGGCGCGCTGTAGTAACCGATAGCTTCCACCATGGTCTCGTTGATCGACTGCTCGATCTCCGTGCCCCGGATCTTCAGCATCGATGATTCGGCCCCCGGCGGGCGGCCTGCGGCGGCGTCCGCGAGATTGCGCAGGTTGGTGACCTCCAGCGCCGCAAGCTCGGTCTCGATTTCCGCCACCTTGCGGCGAAAGGCCGGGTTCTCGATCAGGCGTCCGCCACCATCGGCCTCCGCCCCGGCCATCTCCTTGAGCTGTTCCAGCCGCCCCTTGGAGCGACCGACACCGGCGATGCCCGTCCGTTCGTTCCCCAGCAGGAACTTGGCGCAGGTCCAGCCCTTGCCCTCCTCCCCGATCAGGCAGTCCAGCGGCACCTTCACATCGTCCAGGAAGACCTCGTTCAGATAGTGATAGCCGTCCATGGAGACGATGGGCTTCACCGTGACACCCGGG
>BQJF01000160.1 GCA_021604565.1 Minwuia thermotolerans
AGCTGGCGATTCCTTCCCCAGGGGAACTGCTGTAGTCTGCCGCCCGGATGTCGGCGAATGCGCTGCATCATCTCGGGAGGGGCAGCAGATGCAGGCAGGCGCACGGGGTCGTTTCGGCTGGGCGATGTATGACTGGGCGGCGCAGCCCTTCTTCACCATCATCATCACCTTCATCTTCGGCCCCTATTTCGTGAACACCGTCGTCAGTGATGGTTCCAGCGGGCAGGAACTCTGGGGCGATACCCAGACCATTGCGGGCCTGATCATGGCCTTTTCAGCCCCCATCCTGGGTTCCCTTGCCGACGCGACGGGGCCGCGCAAGCCCTGGGTGATCGGCTTCAGCCTGATGTGCATTGCGGCCTGTTTCGGTCTCTGGTTCGCGGTGCCTGACGCCAGTGACGGGCGGATCGCGCTGATCGTTGCGCTGGTGGTGATCGGCATCATCGGCGCCGAGTTCTCGGTGGTCTTCAACAATGCCATGCTGCCCAATCTGGCGATTGGCGACAGGGTCGGAAAACTCTCCGGATACGGCTGGGCCATGGGCTATGTCGGTGCCCTGTTTGCCCTGCCGATCATGCTGTGGCTGACGGGCCAGTTGCCTGGCCTGCCGGGGCCGGGTTTCGATACGGAGGGGCATGTGGCCGAACGGCTGGCCGGGCCCTTCTCCGGTCTCTGGTACCTGGTCTTCATGCTGCCTTTCATCCTCTGGACCCCGGACCAGCCGAAGCTGGTGGCCGACCGGATGGTGGCGATCCGCACCGGTCTGCGGGAACTGCGCGAGACGGTGCTGACCATGCGCCGCAAGCGCCCCAACATGTTCAGGTTCCTGATCGCGCGGATGATCTATTACGACGGTCTGAACGCGATCTTCATCTTCGGCGGTGTCTATGTTGCCAGTCAGTTCGGCTGGGGCCTGCTGGAGCTTGGACTGTTCGGCATCCTGACGCTGGTGTTCGGCGTGCCGGGGTCATTCCTCGGCGGCTGGCTGGATGACAGGATCGGGTCGAAGCGCACGCTCTACATCTCCGTCGGCGGCCTGTTCGTGACGGCGTCGGCGATCATTTCCATCGGTGACGGCCATGTGCTGTTCTTCTTCCCGATGGGTTTCCCGGTTCCCGATGACGGCCTCTTCGCGTCGGAAGCGGAGAAGGTGATGCTGGCCATCACGGTGCTGCTGGGTCTGGTTGCGGGACCGGCACAGGCGGCCAGTCGTTCCATGGTGGCGCGGCTGGCACCGGAGGGGCAGCTTGGCCAGTATTACGGCCTGTTCGCGCTCTCCGGCAAGGCAACGGCGTTTCTTGCCCCCTTCGTCATCGCCCGCGCCACCGGGATTGGCGGTGATCGGATCGGTGTCTCCATGATCCTGATCTTCGTCGGTGTCGGATTGCTGCTGCTGATCGGGGTGAAGGAGGAACGGGACCCGGATTGAGGGCACAGGACGGCCCGGTGCCCCGCCAGACCAACATCCGCCCGGCTCTGAAATAGGCGCTGCAACGGATTCCGTTGGGCGTGGACATGCTCTATATGTTCCCCCCATGGATGACCCGTTTGATCTCGCCGGGGCGGAGGAACCTGCTCCGGCCCCGCAACCGCAGAGCTTTCCCTATCTCGACAGCCTGAATCCGCCGCAGCGGCAGGCGGTGGAGACGCTGGAGGGTGCCGTTCTGGTGCTGGCCGGTGCCGGAACCGGCAAGACCCGTGTGCTGACCACACGGCTGGTTCACCTGCTGAACACCGGTACTGCACGGCCCTGGGAGATCCTGGCCGTGACCTTCACCAACAAGGCCGCGCGGGAGATGTCGGACCGTGTCGGGCAGTTGATCGGCAGCCGGGTGGAGGGGATGTGGCTGGGCACGTTCCACGCCATCGGCGCGCGCATCCTGCGCCGTCATGCAGAACTGCTGGGCCTGCGCAGCGATTTCACGATTCTGGACGACGACGACCAGCAGCGGCTGCTGAAACAGGTGCTGGAGGCGGAGGAGATCGATCCGAAGCGCTGGCCACCGCGCCAGCTTGCCGGTGTCATCGACGGCTGGAAGAACAAGGGGCTGATGCCCGACAAGGTGCCGGAGGGCGACAGCGGCTTTGCCGACGGGCGCGGGCGGGACCTCTACCGGATGTATCAGGAACGCCTGCAGACCCTGAACGCGGTGGATTTCGGCGACCTGCTGCTGCTCTGCATCCGGCTGTTCCAGACCGCGCCGGATGTGCTGGCGGAGTTCCAGCGCCGGTTCCGCTATATCCTGGTCGATGAGTATCAGGACACGAATGTGGCGCAGTATCTCTGGCTGCGGCTGCTGGCGCAGGGAGCGAAGAACATCTGCTGCGTCGGCGACGACGACCAGTCGATCTATGGCTGGCGCGGCGCGGAAGTCGGCAACATCCTGAAGTTCGAGAGTGACTTCCCGGGCGCGAAGGTGATCCGGCTGGAGCAGAACTACCGCTCCACCGCTGCGGTGCTGAAGGCGGCGAGCGCGGTCATCGCCAATAACGAGGGGCGGCTGGGCAAGACCCTCTGGACCGACATTCCCGGCGGCGAGAAGGTCACGGTCATCGGCGTCTGGGACGGGGAGGAGGAAGCCCGCACCATCGGCGACGAGATCGAGAGCCTGCACCGCAAGGGGGAGCGCCTGTCGGAAATGGCGATCCTGGTCCGCGCGACATTCCAGATGCGCAGTTTCGAGGATCGCTTCATCGAGATCGGCGTGCCCTATCAGGTGCTCGGCGGTGTGCGGTTCTACCAGCGCCAGGAGATCAAGGACGCCACCTGCTATCTGCAGATCGTCGCCCAGCCGGACAATGACATCGCGTTCGAGCGGATCGTGAACACGCCGAAGCGCGGTCTGGGCGACGCCACCGTGCAGATGCTGCATCGCGCCGCCCGTGGCGCGCGCCAGTCCCTCTATCGTGCCGCTGAGGCGCTGGTGGAGACGGAGGAACTGAAGCCGAAGGCGCGCAATACCCTGAAACGGCTGCTGGATGATTTCGCCCGCTGGCGGCAGGTGAAGGATGATCTGGATCCTGCCGAACTGGCCGGCATGGTGCTGGACGAGAGCGGCTACACGGAGATGTGGCAACGCGACAAGAGCCCGAACGCGCCGACAAAGCTGGAGAACCTCAAGGAAATGGTTCTGGCGATGGAGGATCACGAGACCCTCGGCGCCTATCTGGAGCATATCGCGCTGGTGCAGGCCAACGACAGTTCGGATGATACCGAGAAGGTGTCGATCATGACCCTGCATGCTGCCAAGGGACTGGAGTTCGACACGGTCTTCCTGCCCGGGTGGGAGGAGGAAGTGTTTCCCCACCGCCGTGCGCTGGAGGAAACCGGCAATGCGGGGCTGGAGGAGGAACGCCGCCTGGCCTATGTCGGCATCACCCGCGCCCGGCAGCGCTGTTTCATCAGCCATGCCGCGAACCGGCGGGTGTTCAACGAATGGCGCTCCGGCATTCCCAGCCGCTTTGTCGAAGAACTGCCGGCGGATGCGGTGGAGGTGCGTGCCGAAACCGGCCTTTATGGCGCGTCCGCCCAGCCTGGCGGTGCCGGGGGCCGACAGCAGGCGCCGGGCAGCTTTGCCTACGACGCGCCATGGCTGCAGGCAACGCAACGGCTGAAGGAACGCGGCTACCGCGCCGGGGGCTATGCCCGTGGCAAGGTGATCGATGGCGAAGCTCGTGAGGTCCGGACGCTGGAAAGCGTGCGCAAGTTCCAGAAGGACGAGCGCGTGTTCCACCAGAAGTTCGGCTACGGCCTCGTTGCTCGTGTCGACGGCAACCACCTGCTGATCGACTTCGAGAAAGCCGGTCAGAAGAAGGTCGTCGCCGCCTTCGTCGATCCGGCCTGAAACGGCTCGGGTCCGGCTGATTGCTGCTGCGCCGCCTACTTCGTGATCGGGGCCAGCAGTTCAGGTGCGGTCACGAGCTGGCGCACGCCGTGTGAATGGTCTTCGCCGAAGACATTGCCGTCGGCAGCCCACTTGTACAGCGAACTGACATCGACCCTGGCGCACCGGGGTCGAACGCTCCAGGTCACCTGCAGCGGCGAACAGACCTGCTGGGTGTATTTCGGGCCGGTCGTCGATCCGGCAAACACGACCGGCTCTCCCGTTCCGCTGGGCAGCGACCGGGCCTGGTGGCGACCGGCGACCATGTTGCCGGCGTAGGCGAAGTCGGCGAAGTCCAGGGCCTTCGGGTCGTTCACCACCAGAAACACCTGTGTTTCCACGCGCAGGGTCGGATTCGCGCAGGCCTCACTCAGGCACGATCCCAGACCCTTG
>BQJF01000161.1 GCA_021604565.1 Minwuia thermotolerans
GACCCGGCCAGGTGCAGACGGCCGGGCGCCCCCTCAAGCTCGGGCAGCGCCGCCAGGCTCCCTCGGAACGCGGAGCCGAGGGAAACGGAAAGGGCGACTGCGGCAGTGACATTCTCCGCCTGAAACGCCCCGATCAGGGGAATCTGTATGGTCCGGGCCTCGCCCGCATGGCTGATCGTGACGGTCTGGCCATCCAGACGCGCATCATCGATCGAGAAACGGAAGTCGGCGTTGCCGGTGCCATAGGTAACGACCTGCAGGCCTGCGGCCCGCGCAGCTTTCGTCACATCACCTGCTGCGGCATCGTCTGCATTGACCACTGCGGGCGCACCTGTGGGAAGCAGATCCCGAAACAGCCGCAGCTTTGCATTCAGATAGTCGGCACGGTCCCGGTGATAGTCGAGATGGTCATGCCCCAGGTTGGTGAAGATCGCACCCGACAGTTTCAGCCCGTCGAGACGACGCTGCACCAGACCATGGCTGGAGGCTTCCAGCGCCAGATGGGTGACACCGCTGTTGGCCAGCGCCGCCACGTCACGATGCAAGGCCACCGGGTCAGGCGTGGTCAGTGACCCGGCAGTGAACCCGTCAGGTCCCTGAATGCCCAGTGTGCCCAGGCTTGCCGATCGCAAGTCCTGTGCGGCCCATATCTGGCGCAGGAACCAGACCACGGACGACTTGCCGCTAGTGCCGGTGACCGCCGCCACCGTCTCCGGCTGCGTACCATAGAACCGGGCCGCCATCCGCGCCAGGCAACGCCGCGCGTCCTGCCCGACGAGAACAGGAACATCCGCCGACAAGGCGCGTTCCGCCAGCACCGCAACGGCACCGCGCGCGACGGCGTCCGCCACGAAGCGGCTGCCGTCAGTCTGCGTGCCGCCAAGGGCCGCGAACAGGAAACCGGGCTTCACCTCCCGGCTGTCTGCCGTGATGCCGGTGATCTCCAGCGCGGCATTGCTGCCTGCCTTGCTGCCCATCAGGTCAGAGAGTCGCATCGCGCCCTCCCTTGGCCTTCTTCGCGAAGGGGTCAGCGGATGGCGGCAGTGCCAGCGCGCGCAGGATTTCCGGATCCAGCTCGTCCACAGGGGCGACACCCAGCAAAGGTGCCACGCGCCCGATGATGCGCCCGACAGTCGGTGCGGCGTTCCAGCCCGCCGTGATGTAGTTGAACGTTTCCTTGGTTCCCTGCGGCTCGTCCAGCATGGCCAGCACGATGTAGCGCGGGGCATTCATCGGGAAGACGCCGACGAACGACGTGATCAGGCGCTTGCGCGCATATCCCTTCTCGATGGCCTTCTCCGCCGTGCCGGTCTTGCCGCCCACGACAAAGCCCTGCGCCGCCGCGCTGCGTCCCGTTCCGTCGGCCACCACAAGACGCAGCAGCTTGCGGATGCTTTCGGAGGTCTTCTCCGAGATCACCCGGCGCTGGGTCGCCGGGTTGTCGACAGACCGCTTCAGCAAGGTCGGTGCGATCAGGTTGCCGCCGTTGACCATCGCCCCCATCGCGGTGGCGAGGTGCAGCGGCGACACCGAAAGACCATGCCCGAAGGCGATGGTCATGGTCTCCAGTTCACCCCAGCGATAGGGCAACTGCGGCGAGACCAGCTCGGGGATCTCGATCTCCGCCCGCTCCAGCAGACCCAACGACCCCAGGAACTTGCGCTGGTTATCGGTACCGACATCGACCGCCATCTTCGCAGCACCGATGTTGGAGGAGAACTTGAAGATCTCGGCCACCGTCATCTCACGCTTCTTGGCATGATGGTCGCGAATGCGGAAACGCCCGAACCGGATCGGATCGGTGGCGTCATAGCTGTCGCTCAGGCGCTTGCCCTCTTCCAGCGCCATGGCCGCCGTGAAGGTCTTGAAGGTCGATCCCATCTCGTAGCGGCCATAGGTAGCGCGATTGAAGAACGCGTCCTCGCGCAGCGACTCACGCAGGTTGGCATCGAAATCCGGCAGGGAAACCATCGAGAGGATCTCGCCGTTGGTCACATCCATGACCAGGGCCGCACCACCGATGGCGGAGAATGTCTCGACCGCCCGCGCCAGCTCGCCGCGCACCGCGTGCTGCACACCCAGATGAATGGAGGTCTCGACCGGCGGGTTGGACGGATCGAGAAGCTGATCCTCGACACCACGCTCCAGCCCCGCACGTCCCTGACGTTCCGAATCCATGAAGCCAACCACATGTGCGGTCAGCCGTCCGTTGGGATAGCTGCGGGTGACCGTCGGCACCAGACTGATGGACGGATCACCGACACGCATCACGGCGGCCACCTGATCCGGCGTCAGCCGCCAGCGAAGCCAGAGCGCGCCCTTTGCCTTCTCCAGCCGCTCCAGCACCCGTCCGGGTGTGGTGTCACCCAGCGCTGCGGCCAGTCGCCAGGCCAGCCGGTCCGGCTGCCGAACCTTGCGGGTCTCGATGGACAGCGCATGCGTCGGCAGGTCCACCGCAAGCAACTGACCATCCCGGTCGGTGATCGCGGAGCGGGTTCGCCATTTCGCGGGCAGTTCCGGTGCCACGGCAACGGTTGCCGCCTCTGCCGCCATGCCAGATCCCAGATCCGGCTTGGACAGGTGGATCACGCGGGCGGAGAGAGCCGTGAAACCGATCGCGAAGGCGAGCCCCAGCATGGTCAGGCGGCGACGCACACGGGTGATGTCGCTGCCCGGCAGCCGACGCTGCAGGTCGCTCTGTGCCAGTTCGGTGCCGGGCGGCCTGTCGAACAGGGTCCGGTTCATGGCCGCACCTTCCCGCTCGACGGATCCAGGACGCCATTCGCAACTGTCAGGCCGTTCAGCTCGTCCATCAGGTTCTGCAGGTCGGCGTCGGTGGCAATCATGCGCCCCACATCAGGCGGGGCCAGCGGCAGATGCAGTGCCGCCAGTTCCTCCAGCCGTTCGGGCCGGGTCAGATAGCTCCACTCCACATCCAGCACGTGGATGTCGCGCCGGGTCGCGGCAATCTCGCGCTCGACCCGCAGGGCCTCGTCCTCCGCGGCGTCATAGCGACGCTCGCTCTCGTAGACCGCACCGATGGCAAGTGCCGCGATGAACAGGGCAATCATGAGAAACAGGCGGTTCATGCGGCCAGCTCCTCGAAACCCTCGGACGCGGGCCAGGCAGGGGCATCCAGGCGCTCGGCCACGCGCAGCCGGGCAGAGCGGGAGCGCGGATTGTCCGCGATCTCGGCCTCGTCCGCCTTCTCCGCGCCACGACTGGCCAGCCGGAACGAAGGTGCCGGGGCCTCTTCGATCACCGGGCGATGCCGGGAAGCACCCGGCGTGTTGCCGGAACGGGGCGCCAGGAACCGTTTCACCATCCGGTCCTCCAGGCTGTGGAAGCTGACAACGGCCAGCCGCCCGCCGGGACGCAGCAACTGCTCAGACGCGATCAGGCCACGGCGCAGCTCGCCCAGTTCGTCGTTCACGACAATGCGGATCGCCTGAAACACGCGCGTCGCAGGATGAATCCGGCCGGGCTTCGTCGGCGCGGCGCGCGCAACGATGGCGGCAAGTTCAGCCGTGCTGCGGATCGGACGGTCAACCCGCACCTTGTCGATGGCGCGGGCAATGGGACGGGATTTCCGCTCCTCGCCGAAGCGATAGAAGATGTCGGCCAGACGCTCGACCGGCCAGTCGTTGACGATCTCCGCCGCAGTCAGCGGGCCATCGCCCATGCGCATGTCCAGCGGACCGTCATGCTGGAAGGAGAACCCGCGCTCCGCCTGGTCCAGTTGCGGGGAGGAGACACCAAGATCCATGGCGATGCCGTCCAGGCTGTCGATGCCGATGCCCGCCAGCAGCCCGGCCATGTCGCCAAAGCAGCCCTCCAGCACAGTCAGCCGACCAGCAAACTGCGCCGCGTCCTGCTTCGCAGCCGCTATGGCATGGGGGTCACGGTCTATCGCGATCACCTGGCAATCACATGCATTCAGCCACTGACGGGTATAGCCGCCCAGTCCATAGGTGCAGTCCAGGTAGCGTCGTCCGGCAGACAGGGCGAGACCCCGCGCCACCGCCGTGCCCATGACCGGAACATGACCCTCGCGCGGTTCGACAGGTGCGCGCTCCATCATGCGTCCTCGTCAGGCAGGGAGGCAACCTGAACCAGCGGCGCGCGACGCCGCGGCGCCAGCGCCCCGCGATGCTTCTCGCGGGAACGGATGCGCGCGGCCTCCAGCACTTCCTTCGACCGCTCCGGACTGAGCAGGTAGAACCGGTCGGCACGCCCCATGAAGACGACCTGATCGG
>BQJF01000162.1 GCA_021604565.1 Minwuia thermotolerans
GGTTCATGGCGGCGATGGTGGCCGTGCATCGGACGGACTGGCGGGCCAGTGACCTCATCCGCCTCGCGCCACCGGCCGGCACCTCATCGCTCACCGCTGCCGTCGATTGGTTGCAGGCGCTGCATCGCTGGAGCGATGCGCCGCAGCCGGAGATCGAACGCGCCTTGCGGCGATTGCGGGAGGCGATGCCGGATGACCCCGGCAACGATGTCCTGCTCTGGGGCGACGCCCGCCCGGCGAACGTCCTGGTCCGGGATTTCAGGATTGCGGCCCTGCTGGACTGGGAACTGGCGACCGTCGGGCCGCCCGAGATGGATATCGCCTGGTTCCAGGAAATGCACTGGATGCGGACGGTCGGATCGGGCGTGGCCCTGCCGCAAGGGTTTCCGGACGACTGCCAGATCGCAGCCACCTGTGAAGGCCTCAGCGGACAGGCGCTGAGGGAACCCGGATGGTACCGGCTGCTCGCCGCCACCAAGGTTGCAGTGCTGCTGCACCGCCATCTGGTCGTCGCCATCGACCGGGGGGCCATGCCTGCCGGCCATCCGCTGTTGACCGAGAATATCGCGACCCGGCGGCTTGCCGACCTGCTGGCATGACCTGCGCCCCGCCCTGCCCGCTCACCGACGGATCTGCCGACCCGGATCTTGCCATTCTGCGGGGGGCTCTGTCGCGGCTTGACCGTGCGCCGGACTTCGAGGTCGCACAGACCGCGCTGGAAGCCTTCGCCGTGGCGTTGGGCATGCCGGTCCTGTCCTGGGCACCGGATGTGTCGCGCCCCGCCTTCGACGCCTGGATGCACCGCTTCATGCGCCGTCAGGGCTGGACGGAGCAGGTACTTGAACACTGGTGGAGTCGCAGCGTCATGCTCAAGTCGCCGCTGTACATCAGGTGCCGGACACGCGCCCTGCCCTTCGTCACCGACATGGCACGGGGCATTTCCGATCTGGTTCCTGCCGCCAGGGCCGTCCACCGGTCACTGGCTCAGATGGGGCTGTCGTCCATGATCACGGTGCCGGTCCACCTGCCCATGGGCCAGGTGGCACAGTTGTCGTTCGGTGGGCCACTGTCACCGCACGAGGCGGAGGCCCGGCTCGGTGCGGCACGGGCGGAGATCATCGCCGCCGCCCACATCTTCCAGCATGCCTTCGCGGTGACCGTCGGGCCGCTGCCGGGTCAGGAGGAGGCCCGGTCGAACCTGACGCCGAAGGAATGGGAAAGCCTGCGGCTGACGGCGCAGGGCCACCGGGAGGCGGAGGTCGCGGAACTGATGGGCATCCGGCCATCCACCGTCCGCTACCACCTGCGCAATGTGGCAGTGAAACTGGGCGCGACGACGCGGACACATGCGGTGGCCAAGGCGGCCCAGCTTGGCCTGCTTGGCCCGATCTCGTGACCGGCCATCACCTGCCCCCCGCTTTCGAGGGGATAATGGTCCGCAGACCCGCCCTATGGTGCCTTTCACCAATCTTGAGGACGGCTGCAAAATGACAAACAACAGACAGTTGCGGATCGCGATCATCGGGGCGGGCGCGTCCGGCATCATGGCGGCGATCAAGCTGCGGCAGGCCGGGCATGAGGATGTCACGGTCTTCGAGAAGGCCCATGATCTGGGCGGCACCTGGCGCGACAACCGCTATCCCGGCATCACCTGCGATGTTCCCTCCCACGCCTATCGCTATTCGTTCGAACCGAACCCGGACTGGAGCCGGGTCTGTTCGCCGGGGGCGGAGATCCTGGAATATGTCCGCCACACGGCCCGCAAGCACGGTGTCGAGGGACTGATCCGCTACGACAGCGAGATCACCCGCGCCGACTACCGGGACGGCAAGTGGCTTCTGGAAAGCACCCGGGGATCAGAGGGAGCCTTTCATGCCGTCATCACCGCCACAGGCGTGCTGCATCATCCGGTCTATCCCGACATTCCCGGACTGGAGGACTTCGGCGGGCGGGTGTTTCACTCGGCACGTTGGGAGGATGACGTATCACTGGCCGGCAAGCGGGTCGGGGTGATCGGCACCGGATCGACCGCCATCCAGATCGTCGGTGCCTCGGTGGCGGAGGTCGCCGGCCTGTCCCTGTTCCAGCGCACCGCGCAGTGGGTGCTGCCGCTGCCCAACCGGGACTACGAGGAAGGAGAGAAGGCGCAGTTCCGCGCCGACCCGGCGCTGGTGGAGAGCGAGTACCTGCGCCTGACCCATCGCATGAACACGACATTCTCAGCCGCCGTCGTCGGCGAGAACCCGAAGGCCTACGACCAGATCGTCACCGCCTGCGAGGAACATCTGGCGACAGTACGCGACCCCGAACTGCGGCGGCGGCTGACGCCCGACTACAAGGTCGGCTGCAAGCGCCTGATCATGTCCGGCGACTTCTATACGGCGATACAGGATCCGATGGCGGAACTGGTGACCGACCCGATCGACCGCTTCTGCGCTCAGGGTATCCGGACCGCCGATGGCAGGGTCCATGAACTGGACATCATCGTCATCGCCACCGGCTTCGATACCCATCGCTTCTTCCGCCCCATGCAGGTCAACGGCCCCGGCGGGCAGACGCTGGATCAGGCATGGTCGGAAGGCAATCAGGGCTATCTGACCGTCGCCGTTCCCGGCTTTCCCAACTGGTTCATGATCGGCGGCCCGACGAGCCCCATCGGCAACTTCTCATGGCTGCTCACGGCGGAGGCCCAGTTCGGCTACATCCGGCAGTTGATCGACAGGATCAGCGAAGCGGACGTCACCGCCGTGGCCCCGAAACCGGAAGCCGCCGACGCGTTCAACCGGAGCGTCCGGGAGCGCCTGCCCCAGACCGTCTGGGCCACCGGCTGCCAGAGCTGGTACATCGACAGCGCAGGCAACATTGCCTCCTGGCCCTGGACCTTCGACAAGTTCCGCAACGACATGGACCAGCCCGTCTGGGACGATTTCGAGGTGAGCGCGGGTTGATGGTCGGGGATTGATGGGGCGGGCCTGCGGACCAACCATGGCGAGGCGGTGGCGCTGATCCCGCCCGACTGTCCGCCAACCACTTTCGAGAATGCTGACCCGATAGCCTGAGGTCCGATGCCGTCACCGAACTCCATCCGGCAAGAGATGCCAGAAAGGGTGGGGTAGCTACGATCCGAAGGCTATCTTCTCTGGATCAGGTCGTCGGATGCAATGTTCCAGCGCGTTGAATTCGTCAGATTTCCATATGCCAATTTCGACGAGGTTTTCATCATGGTCAGCAATCCCGATGTTCTCGACGGTGTCAGTCTTGCTGCTGATGCCATTGTCACGAATGGTGAATTCAGAAGATGGCTGATCCAGCAAACAAAATTTTCCAAACATGCCGTGGATGCAATTTCACTAAGTGAATGTCAGAAGAAAAATCGATCACCAAATGCCAACAATTGGTGGCAATACTACTGGATAGTCAGCGATGAATGTTCATGCAAGAAATGCGATGGGCGCCCCACAGATTTCCTCTGCGTCTTCAAGACCCCCGACGATTTCAGATTTGCCATACATGCAAAGATCGTCAGTGATCACAGCAATCTGACGGTGAAGATGGCAGAGGGCTATCGGCAACGGGCCGAATGCTGGATGGACCCTTCGACAACGCCGGACACGATTGTGCCCCACCATGAGGCGACCACGATGCTGATTTGCAGAGAAGGCTTTTCGCCGAAGGGTCCAGGCGTGATGACCTGCTTCGACAGCGTCCTGTACATCGAGGATATCGCGGCAAGGCTTGCTTCGTAGCCCTCGAACACGACGATCAGGGACTCATGCGCGCAGATGCGATTCTGCACGATCGCAGACTGATCAATCAATACCGGAAAACCTGGTGCCGCCGGAGTGATTCGAACACTCGACCTCTCCCTTACCAAGGGAGTGCTCTACCCCTGAGCTACGGCGGCATGGCAGGCCGCGCGTCATAGCCCGCGACCGGGTTCGGGTCAACCGTTTGTGCGCGCTTTGGCGTTCGGAATTCAAAGTGATACAAAATCTTTTATTGTTGCAGCATTTTGTGTATCATATCTGGAGAACAGGCCGGGCAAGGCCTGAACCCGGATGCGGAGGGTGCGCGACATGGCAGAGGTCGAGAAACCGGAACTGGTGGCGGCGGCGGACGAGACAGCGCTGGAGGCCACTTTCCAGGCGCGGGTGGATGC
>BQJF01000163.1 GCA_021604565.1 Minwuia thermotolerans
GGTCATTCCATGCGGTCATCGCGGCCTTGTCGGTATCCTTCATGGCCAGCAGGGCAGAGGCCACCCCGTGAATGACAGGGATGTAGTTGCCGAAGGCTTCGATCCAGGCGTCCAGTCGTTCCCGGCCTGTCGTTGCCGTTCGGCTCGGCACCAGCCGCCTGTCGATCTCGTTCTCCGCATCCACATGACGGCTGGCAGCGACCAGCAGGTCCGCACGGTTGGGAAAGTGCAGATACAGCGCCTGCCGGCTGATCCCGACCTTCGCGGCGATATCCGACATGCGCACGGCGCCACCTCCGCCTGACTGAAGCAGGTCGAGGGTGGTGTTCAGGATCCTGTCCCGCGTCGAGGGTTTCTCGTTTTTCATGCCGCCACTATGACGTCGCTTGACACGATGTCAACTTGACATTATGTCAAGTGACGTGAACAGCGAAACAGGAGAGCGAAATGAAAGTCATAATCTTCGGTGCGACCGGGACCGTTGGTGCACTTGCCGTGCGCCGCATGCTTGCCGATGGGCATCAGGTAACGGCCTTTGCGCGCCATCCCCGGAACCTGGAAATCAGTGACCCCGCCCTGCATCGCGTGGCTGGTGATGCCGCCGACGAGAAGGCCGTGGCGGCTGCCATCGCTGGCCATGACGCCGTTGTCGTGACTCTGGGGGCAGGCACATCGCGCAGGAGCGTCGTTCGTTCGACCGGGACCATGAATGTCATTCGCGGCATGCAGGCGCACGGTGTGTCGCGGCTGATCTGCCAATCGACACTCGGTGCCCATGAGAGCTGGAGCAACCTGAACTTCTTCTGGAAGCGGATCATGTTCGGACTGCTGCTGCGTCCGGTATTTCTGGATCATGAACTGCAGGAGAATCTGGTGCGTGCCAGCGGTCTGGACTGGACGATTGTCCGTCCCAGCGCCTTCACGGACGGGCCGGACACGGTAGACTACCGGGAAGGCTTCGGCGGTCGTGAACAGCGTCTGGAACTGAAGATCTCCCGTGCTGACGTCGCGGGCTTCCTCGCCCGGCAACTGACGGACCACCGCTACATGCGGCAAGCCGTAGCCATCTCCAACTGACCGCCGCGAAGGGAAAATTCGAATGAACAGCGAAATTGCAGTCTGGGGCCTGCTGGCGCTCGCCATGGCGAGTGCGATGGTGGCAGGTGTCTTCCTGACATTCTCCGACCTCGTCATGCCCTCGCTTCGTCGGGCCAATTCGGCGGCAGGCAGCGAGGCGATGCAGATCATCAACCGCAAGGTCTATCGCTCTGTCTTCCTGGCATTGCTGATGGCAATGGTGCCGGTCTCGGTGGCCGTTGCGGTCAGTGCTTCCCTGCTTGTCAGCGCGGTGGCCGTGCCCTGGCTGGTTGTGGCAGGAAGCCTGTATGTCTTCGGTGTCTTCGGGACCACGGTTGTCGGCAATGTGCCGATGAACCAGACCCTGGACCGGATGTCACTTGCCGGCGCCGAGGCGCAGGCCTACTGGCCCGACTACGTCCGTGGCTGGCTGCCCCTGAACCACCTGCGGACGTTCGCTTCAGCCGCTGCCGCGGCCTGTTACATGATCGCGGCAGTGCTGCTGGCACAGGGGGGATGAGTGCCGGGAGGGGCTAGGCGACCTCTTCACGGGCCAGGAAGCCGCCGGACTGCCTGGCCCAGAGTTCGGCGTAGAGGCCGTCCCTGTGGACCAGTTCGGCGTGCGTCCCCTGCTCGACGATCTGGCCCTGATCCATCACCACCAGCCGGTCCATGGCGGCAATCGTGGACAGGCGATGGGCGATGGCGAGCACGGTCTTGCCTTCCATCAGGCTGTAGAGGCTCTGCTGGATGGCGGCCTCGACTTCCGAGTCCAGCGCGCTGGTGGCTTCATCCAGGATCAGGACCGGTGCGTCCTTCAGCAGGACTCGGGCAATGGCGACGCGCTGGCGCTGGCCACCGGACAGCTTTACGCCCCGTTCCCCCACATGGGCGTCATAACCCCGGTTGCCCTTCATGTCCTCCAGATCGGCGATGAAACCATGGGCTTCCGCTTTCTGCGCTGCGGCGATGACCTGTTCCCGCGTGGCTTCGGCTCGGCCATAGGCAATGTTCTCCGCGACCGTGCGGTGCAGCAGGGACGTGTCCTGCGTGACCATGCCGATGGCGGCCCGCAGGCTGTCCTGCTGAACGGTGGCAATGTCCTGCCCGTCGATCAGGATACGACCGCCTTCCAGGTCGTGGAACCTGAGCAGCAGGTTCACCAGAGTGGACTTGCCCGCGCCTGAACGACCCACCAGCCCGACCTTCTCGCCTGGCCTGATGGTCAGTGACAGGCCATCGATCACGTTGGCTGTCTGTTCGGGCAGGACCTTGCCGTAGTTGAAGCGGATGTCCTGCCAGACGATCTCGCCTGTCCGCACCTCCAGTGGCTTCGCGTCGGGTCGGTCCACGACACTGCGCGCCTGCGCGATGGTATCGACGCCATCCATCACGACGCCGATGTTCTCGAACAGGCCGGCGACTTCCCACATGATCCATGTGGACATGCCGATGAGACGCAGCACAAGGCCAACCGCGAAGGCGATGGCGCCGGTGGTGATCAGGTCGCCGGTCCAGAGGCCGATGGCCGTTGCACCGATGCTGAAGATCAGCAGCGCGTTCAGGAACGTCAGGGTGACGGACAGGCCGGTCGAAAGCCGCATCTGGCGGTAGACGGTGCCAAGGAAACGGGTCATGCCCTTGCGGGCGTACTGGTCCTCGTATCGTGAATCCGCGAACATCTTGACGGTGCCGATATGGGTATAGCTGTCGACGACACGGCCCGTAACATCGGCGCGGGCGTCTGCCTGTGCCCTGGATACCTGGGCCAGCTTCGGAATGTAGATCCGCAGGATAATGGCGTATCCCACCAGCCAGCCGAGCATCGGCAGTGCCAGCCGCCAGTCGGAACTGGCAAACAGCACCAGGGCGCTGACGAAATAGACCGCCACATACAGCAGGATCTCCGACATCTTCAGCACCACTTCGCGCACGGCCAGTGCCGTCTGCATCATGCGCGCGGCAATCCGGCCCGCGAAATCGTCCTGATAGAAGGCCATGCTCTGACGCAGCAGGTATCGATGCGCCACCCAGCGCGTGCGCATGGCGAAGTTGCCGTAGAGTCCCTGATGACTGATCGACTCTCCGATCAGGTCGAGCAGGGGGTAGAGGACGACGACCATAAGACCGACAAGGATCAGTGACGTACCATGTTCGGACCAGAGGCGGTCCGGCGTCGTCGCGGTAAGCCAGTCAACGATGTTGCCAAGCATCGAGAACATCAGAACCTCCACCACCGCGATGGAAATCGCGAAGCAGGAACTGGCGAGGATCAGTGGCAGGAAGGGTCTGGTGAAATACCACACGAAACCGGCCAGCCGTGACGGCGGCTGGTCCGGTGGTGAATCCGGGAAGACGTCGACCCGCGATTCCAGCCAGTCATAGAAACGCGAAATCATGCAGGCGGGCTCCAGCGGCGAATGGGGTCGGACAAGTCAGTCCGATCTATCTAGCCATCTGAGTGACTTTCTCAAGCGCGGTGCTCTTCCATCGGAGGGTCACTGGCCTTAAGACTGCGCGCCATGGCTCCACCTCTTCTGCATCTGCGCGACGTGCAACTGACCTTCGGCGGCAAGCCGCTGCTGGACGGCGCGGAGATTGTTGTCTCGGCGGGGGAGCGGGTATCGCTGGTCGGGCGCAATGGCTCCGGCAAGTCGACCCTGCTGAAAATCGTTGCCGGGATCGTGCAGGCCGACAGCGCGGATTCGTTCCTTCAGCCTGGCACCACCCTGCGCTACCTGCCGCAGGAGCCGGATCTGTCCGGCCACGCGACAGTGCTGGATTTCGTGACCGAGGGGCTGGCACCGGGTGATGACCCCTATCGCGCGACATCGCTGCTGGAACAGCTTGGGCTGAGCGAGACCGCCGATCCGGCGCACCTGTCGGGCGGGGAGGCACGGCGGGCGGCGCTGGCGCGGGTCCTGGCCCCGTCGCCGGACATCCTGCTTCTGGACGAGCCGACCAACCACCTGG
>BQJF01000164.1 GCA_021604565.1 Minwuia thermotolerans
TGACACTCGTGTGACCGTTCGCCATCGTGATCTGCCCTGACCGGCAGCATCGCCAACAGGGCAAACGGAGACAGGAACCGATGATTGGCATGGTTCTGGTAACGCATGGTCGATTGGCGGAGGAATTCATTGCCGCCACCGAACACGTGGTGGGTGCGCAGGACAATGTCCGTGCCATATCCATCGGACCGGACGACGACATGGAACAGCGTCGCAAGGACATCATGGAGGCGGTATCGGCGGTCAACGACGGTAACGGCGTGGTGCTGCTGACCGACATGTTCGGGGGCACCCCCTCCAACCTCGCGATTTCGATGATGGACCAGGGTGAGGTCGAGGTGATTGCGGGCATGAACCTGCCGATGCTGATCAAGCTCGCGACGGTCCGGGAGAAGTCCAGCCTGCGGGAGGCCGCGGCCATCGCGCAGGAGGCGGGGCGGAAGTACATCAATGTCGCCTCGCAAGTGCTGAACGGGGGCGATCAGTGACAGCGCGCGTGGTCAGACGGCTGACCATCTGCAACGAGAAGGGGCTGCATGCGCGCGCCGCAGCCAAGTTCGTGACCTGCGTAGCGGCTTGGGACGCGCATATCACTGTCGAGAAGGACGGCACGTCCGTGACCGGCGATTCGATCATGGGTCTAATGATGCTCGCGGCATCGAAGGGGACGGAGATCTGCGTCACTGCCGAGGGGCAGGACGCGGAGGAGGCCGTCGGGGCGCTCGGCGACCTTGTGTCGGGACGTTTCGACGAAGGCCGTTGACGGACCGCGCGGGCCAGTCATTTGGCGGACTTGGTGTCGCCGACGGGATTGCCATCGGCCCGGCGCATGTCGTCGAGGGCGGGACCGACAGGGTTGTCGAATATCGGGTTTCGGCCAGTGATATCGCTGCGGAAATCCAGCGCTTTCGGGATGCCACGGCTGCGGCTTCGGTACAACTGCTGCAACTGCGCAAGCAATCGGAACACATCGGTGGTGCTGCCGGGGAGGAGATGGGTTATCTGCTCGCCGCGCACGCAAGCATGCTGGAGGGGTCGCGCCTGATCCGGGGCGTTGAAACCGATATACGCGACCGCCGAGTGAATGCGGAGGCCGCGGTCGAAGCCGAGATCTCGCGCATTGCCCGACAGTTCAGCGCCATTGCCGACCCCTACCTCGCCGCACGGGGCGATGACGTGCGCGACCTGGGGCGCCGCCTGATCCGGACCTTGGGCGGCGCACGGACGGAGCCCTTTGCCGGTGTCGCGCCAGGCTCAGTGGTGATCGCCCACGAAGTGACCCCCGCCGACACGGCGGCGATGGCACCGGGCAAGGTCGCCGGGATTGTGGCGGAGATCGGCGGGGCGGATGGTCATACGGCGATCCTTGCCCGTGGCCTGGGGCTGCCAGCGGTACTGGGCGTTCCGGAACTGCTGGACGCGGTGAACCAGGGCGACATGGTCATCGTCGACGGTCAGGCCGGGGTGGTCCATGTGCGTCCAGACAGGGCGACCGTGGAGGAATACCGTCGCCAGCGAACCGCGTTGCAGCGAAAGCGGCGCGCGCTGGCCCGGCTGACGGACCTGCCATCGGAGACCCGCGACGGCGTCGCCGTCCATCTGCAGGCGAATATCGAACTGCCGATAGAGGCGGAGCAGGCCATCGGACTGGGGGCGGAGGGGATCGGCCTGCTGCGCAGCGAATTCCTGTTCATGGCTGCCGAGACGGAACCCGATGAGGAAACCCAGTACCGTCAGCTCGCATCGCTGGTGGAGGGGATGCAGGGTCGAACGGTCACCATCCGGACGCTGGATGTCGGCTTCGACAAGCTGCCACAATCGATGGCAGGCGACCTGCCGCCGGGTGACAATCCCGCGCTTGGCCTGCGTGGCATTCGGCTGTCGCTGATGCGCGCCGCATCCCTTGAGAACCAGCTTGCCGCGATCCTGCGCGCCGGGGCGCATGGCCCCGTCCGCATCCTGTTGCCCATGATCACGTCGGTCAGCGAGATCGACGCGGTACGCGGTCTGCTGGCCAAGGTGGCGCGGCGACTGAAGCGCCGGAAGGTGCGGATCGCCGACCCGCTGCCGCCGCTGGGCGTGATGATCGAGGTGCCGGCCGCGGCGCTCTCTGCCGATGCCCTGGCCCGGGCGTGTGATTTCTTCTCCATCGGGACCAATGATCTGACCATGTACACACTGGCCCTCGACCGCACGAACGAGCAGGTGGCGACACTGTATGACCCGCTGCATCCGGGGGTCCTGCGCCTGATGCAGTTTGCCGTTGCCGCCGCACTGCGTGCCGGGATCCCGGTCAACGTCTGTGGCGAGATTGCCGGTGATCCGCGCTTCTCGCCGCTGCTGGTCGGTCTTGGCATTCGCGACCTTTCCATGGCCGTGGGCAGCATTCCCCAGGTCAAGCAGCGCATCCGGCGTCTGGATACCGCCAGCGCTTCCGAACACGCCGACAATGTCATGGCACAGACCAATCCCCAGCGCTCGGCGGAGGTTCTGGATGCCTTCGGCTGAGGGGGCGGGACCCGACTGGTTGCCGGACCTGCTGGCCGGAGACCGGCGTGCGCTGGCGCGGGCCATTACGCTGGTGGAGAACGAGGGTTCTTCGGCGACGGAGGTCCTTGCCGCCATTCGGGGGCATCTGGGGCGGGCGATCACCGTTGGTTTCACCGGGCCGCCCGGTGCAGGCAAGTCGACCTTGGTCAACGCCTTCGTGCGGGTGCAGCGCGCGAGGGGCCGGACGGTGGGGGTGGTTGCAGTCGATCCGTCGAGCCCGGTGACCGGCGGCGCGATCCTGGGCGACCGTATCCGGATGACCGGCCATTCGGGCGACAGGGGCGTCTTCGTGCGGTCCCTGGCCAGTCGGGGGCATCTGGGCGGACTGTCACGCTCCGCCGTCCGGGTGATCGACTGCATGGATGCCGCGGGGCTGGATGTTGTCGTGATCGAGACTGTCGGCGCCGGGCAGTCCGAGGTCGAGATCGCTGAGGTCGCCGATATCAAGGTGGTCGTTGCGGCACCGGGTCTGGGAGACGACGTACAGGCCATCAAGGCCGGTATTCTGGAAATTGCCGACGTTCTGGTCGTCAACAAGGGTGATCATCCGTTGAGTGCCCAGACCGCGCGCTACCTGAAGACCATGGTCGGCATGCAGGCGCGCGAACCGGCAACGGAGGTTCTGCGCACGGTCGCCACCACTGGAAAGGGTGTCGAGGCGCTGGCCGATGTCATTGATCGTCTTGGCCAGTACCGCCGCGCCCAGGCCCCGATGACACGCACCCGACGCCTGCTGATCCGTGCCGCACAGGATCTGCTGCGCCAGCGTCTCGCCCAAGCTTCACCGGAAGAAATTGACGGGCTTGCCCGCGCCCTGCTGGCAGGCGAAAAGACAGTCGAGAGTGCCGCACTGGAACTGGTCCGGCAGATGCTGAAGGAACCGTCATGAGCCTGCTGCGCCCGCTTGTCCGCGACCTGATCCACACCCTGCCGGATTCGAAGATCCGGGAAGTTGCGCTGTTTGGCGAAGGGCGCGAGGGCCTCATTCCTCTCTGGTTCGGTGAATCGGACGAACAGACGCCCGACTTCATCAAGGACGCGGCCCGCCGTGCAATGGACGAGGGCGCGACCTTCTACGCACCGAATGCCGGTGTCGCCCCGTTGCGGGCGGAAATTCAGGCCTACATGACACGGCTGTACAACCGGCCCTTCGACCTGGAGCGGTTCGTGGTCACGGCGTCGGGCATGAATGCGATCATCCTGACGTTCCAGGCGCTGGTGGATCCTGGCGACAATGTGCTGGTGGTGACTCCGGTCTGGCCGAACTGTCGTGAGACAGTTGCCATCATGGGCGGGGAAGCACGTGACGTCGCGCTGCAGGAAACGGACGGACGCTGGCATCTGGACCTGGACCGGCTGTTCGATGCGGCCGACGACCGGACCCGCGCGATCTTCATCAACAGCCCCGGCAACCCGACCGGCTGGATGATGCCGGAGGATCAGCGCGATGCGATCCTGGCCTGGGCGCGGGAA
>BQJF01000165.1 GCA_021604565.1 Minwuia thermotolerans
ATCTCCGGCTTGGTGGCATCCATCGGCACCCGGAACGTCACCTGATTGAACTGGGTGATCAAGGTCGTCTTTTCGGTGATCACCGGGCTGCGAATGATGTCGTACATCCGCTCCTTGGAGATCGGGCCGATCGTTCTGGCCGGGCTCATTTCAACCGCTCCTCAAGCTTAGCCACCGCCGCCCGGGTCAACACCAGCATGTCACGGCGCAGGATGTCATATACGTTGGCGCCAGCCTCGGGCAGGATGTCGACCATCGGCAGGTTGCGCGCCGCCAGATCGAACTTCTGTGTCACTTCGTCGCCATCGATGAACAGGGCCGAGGTCAGGCCCAATTTATCCAGCATCCGGGCCAAATCCTTGGTCTTGTGCGATTTGACGTCGACTGCGTCCACGATCATCAGCTCGCCGGTCGCGGCCTTCGCCGACAAGGCGTGCTTCAGGGCCAGCCTGCGCACCTTCTTCGGCAGCTCGACCGCGTGGCTGCGCACGACCGGACCAAACGTCGTCGCGCCACCACGATACTGCGAAGCGCGCAAGCTGCCGGCGCGGGCACGACCGGTGCCCTTCTGGCGAAAGGGCTTGGCCGTCGTGCCCCTGATCTCGCCGATGCCTTTGGTCTTGTGGGTGCCGGCGCGACGCTTTGCCAGCTGATAGTTGACCATCCGATGCAGCAAGTCGGCGCGCGGCTCGAGTCCGAACACGTCCGCATTCAGTTCAATCTCGCCGGCGCTCTTGTTGTCGAGCGTCTTCACGGAAAGTTTCATGGCTTACGCGTCCTTCCCTTCGGCCGGTGTCTGGGGTGCGTCAGCATTTTCCGGGGCATCTTCCGGCGCCGGCACATCCGCGGGCCCATCCGTGGTCGCTTGGCGTACGCTGGCCGGCATCGGCGCATCGTCGGGAATCGGGTGCTTGACGGCGTCGCGAACCAGAACCCAGGACCCTTCAGAGCCCGGCACGGCGCCTCGCACCAGAATCAGGCCACGATCGACGTCAGTCGACACGATGGTCAGGTTCTGTACCGTAACCCGACGGTCGCCCATATGGCCGGCCATCTTCTTACCTTTGAACACCTTGCCCGGGTCCTGGCTGTTGCCGGTCGAACCATGGGCGCGATGCGAAACCGATACGCCGTGGCTGGCGCGCAGCCCGGCGAAATTGTGCCGCTTCATGGCGCCGGCGAAGCCCTTGCCGATCGAGGTGCCGATCACGTCGACATGCTGGCCGGCCAGGAAATGATCGGCGATCAGTTCGTCGCCGATGTTCAGGACCGCGTCCGCGCTGACCCGAAACTCGACCACCTTGGACTTGGGCTCGACCTTGGACTTGGCAAAATGGCCGCGCATTGGTTTCGTCACGTTGGACACCTTGGCCTTGCCCGCGCCCAGCTGCAGCGCGGTGTAGCCGTCCTTGTCCTGGCTGCGCACGGCCACGACCTGGCAGCCGTCGACATGCAGTACGGTTACCGGCACGTGTTGGCCGTCGGCGTCAAATACGCGTGTCATGCCCATCTTGCGGGCGATCAATCCGGTACGCATCGGCCCGCCCCTAGAGCTTGATCTCGACGTCCACGCCGGACGCGAGGTCGAGCTTCATCAGCGCGTCGACGGTCTGTGGCGTGGGCTCGACAATATCCAGCAGGCGCTTATGCGTGCGGATCTCAAACTGCTCGCGCGACTTCTTGTCGATGTGCGGCGAGCGCAGCACCGTGTAACGCTCGATGCGCGTCGGCAGCGGGATCGGACCGCGCACATCGGCGCCCGTGCGCCGAGCGGTGTTAACGATCTCCGCCGTCGACTGATCGAGGACGCGATGATCAAACGCCTTCAGGCGAATGCGAATATTTTGACTGTCCATCAGTTCGGACCCTTGTCTTCGATCGAGAGGTGCGGATCCGGACCGGAGCGTCGGCCAGCACATCGCGAACAGTCGGTTGCCGCGACCAGTACTGGCCCCGACGTTAAATCAGGAAATGGATGTGGAACGAAGAGGCCGTCTTGGACCCCGGCCGCGTCTGCGACAATCCCAAACCACAAAAAATCCCCCACGCTCCGGCGTGAGGGCTGACATCACACGAGGACCTACCATCCGGTCGGACCGTCATGAAATACCAGGACTGCGTCTAACCCGGCGCAACGCCGGCCTACAGCCAATCCCTGACGAGGCGTTGACATACGGATTCGCGGCGGCCGCGTCAAGCGGAATGGTAATATATTTTCGCAGAATTCAGGGATTTCACAAAGCGAAGGGCCGCCGAGCGGAACACCCGGCGGCCCTTGAGCCTCTCGATCGTCGGACCGGTCTATTCGACGATTTTGGCGACGACGCCGGCGCCGACGGTGCGTCCGCCCTCGCGGATGGCGAAACGCAGCCCGTCATCCATCGCGATCGGCGCGATCAGTTCGACATCCATCGCCACATTGTCGCCCGGCATCACCATCTCCGTGCCGTCCGGCAGCGTCACCACACCGGTCACGTCCGTCGTCCGGAAGTAAAATTGCGGACGGTAGTTGGTGAAGAACGGCGTATGACGGCCGCCCTCCTCCTTGGTCAGGATGTAGGCCTCGGCCTTGAACTTGGTGTGCGGCGTGATCGAACCCGGCTTGGCCAGGACCTGGCCCCGCTCGACATCCTCGCGCTTGGTGCCGCGCAGCAGCGCGCCGACATTGTCGCCCGCCTCGCCCTGGTCCAGGATCTTGCGGAACATCTCCACGCCCGTGCACGTCGTCTTGGTCGTCGGACGGATGCCGACGATCTCGATCTCCTCGCCCGTGCGCACGATGCCGCGCTCGATCCGGCCCGTCACCACCGTGCCCCGGCCCGAGATCGAAAACACATCCTCGATCGGCATCAAAAACGGCAAATCCTTCGGACGGTCCGGCGTCGGAATGTACTCGTCCACCGCCGCCATCAGCGCCAGCACCGACTGCTTGCCGATCGTCTCGTCGCCGTCCTCCAGCGCCGCCAGCGCCGAGCCCTTGATCACCGGGATGTCGTCGCCCGGAAACTCGTAGCTCGACAGCAGCTCACGTACCTCCAGCTCAACCAGCTCCAGCAACTCCTCGTCGTCCACCTGGTCGACCTTGTTCAGATACACCACCAACGCCGGCACACCCACCTGGCGCGCCAGAAGGATGTGCTCGCGCGTCTGCGGCATCGGACCGTCCGCCGCCGACACCACCAAAATCGCACCGTCCATCTGCGCCGCGCCCGTGATCATGTTCTTCACATAATCCGCGTGGCCAGGACAATCGACATGCGCATAGTGACGCTTCTCGGTCTCGTACTCCACATGCGCCGTCGAGATCGTGATACCGCGCGCCCGCTCCTCCGGCGCCTTGTCGATCGAGTCGTACGCCGTGTACTCCGCACCGCCCGTCTCAGCCAGCACCTTCGTGATCGCTGCCGTCAACGACGTCTTGCCATGATCTACATGACCGATCGTCCCTATGTTCGCGTGCGGCTTCGTACGCTCAAACTTCGCCTTCGACATCTTGCTTGTGTCTCCGTTGCTCGAAACTGTTTTCTTCTAACGTCTTGGTTCTCTTGGGTTCGGCCGCAGTTTACGCCAGTTTGGCCTTAACCTCGTCGGCGATCGCCTGCGGCACCGGTTCGTAGTGGTCGAACTGCATCGTGTACTGCGCCCTGCCCTGGGTCATCGACCGCAAGGTATTGATATAGCCGAACATATTGGCCAGAGGCACCATGGCATTGATGACGTTGGCGTTACCGCGTGTGTCCATGCCCGAGACCTGACCGCGCCGGCTGTTCAGGTCGCCGATGACGTCGCCCATGAACTCCTCCGGGGTTACAACTTCGACCTTCATCACCGGCTCCAGCAGGCTGGGCTTGGCCTTGGCGATCCCTTCGCGAAATGCCGCCCGGGCGGCAATCTCAAAAGCCAGAACCGAACTGTCGACATCGTGATAGGCCCCGTCAACCAGCGTGGCCGAAAAGTCGACCATCGGGAAACCGGCAACAATGCCGCTGTCCTTGGCCAGCAGCAACCCCTTCTCGA
>BQJF01000166.1 GCA_021604565.1 Minwuia thermotolerans
CCCATGGACTGGATGACGGCAACCACCAGCAGCAACCCGATGGACAGGATGATCAGCGGCCAGACTTCGCGGACCATGTGGCCCAGAGGTGATTTCGGCTCCATCTCAGACACGCTCCCTGGACGCACGGGACATGACCAGACCCTGCGGCCTGACCAGAAGAATGAAGATCACGATGGCGAAGACGAACACGTCCCGGAACACCCGCATCTCCGATGGCAGGAAGGTCTGCAGCAGGATACTGACCGCACCGACGGCAAAGCCGCCGACCACGGCGCCCACCAGACTGCCCATCCCCCCGATCACCGTGGCGATGAAGGCGAACAGCATCAGCGAGACACCCATGCGGAAATCCAGGATGCCGGTCTGCACCACGAACAGCATGGAGACGGCGGCGGCGAGCATGCCGCTGATCGCGACGGCCAGCATGATCACGCGATTGGCCTCGATCCCCAGCATCCGCGCCATGCGGAAGTCCTCTGCCGCGGCCCGCATGTGAATGCCGTACTTGGTCCTGGTCAGGAACAGCACCAGTACCACCATCAGCACCAGTGTCACGCCGATGATGATCAACTGCAGCTTCGGCACCTCCACACCGGGCATCAGCTCGACACCCAGACTCAGGTCCGACCAGATGCCGACCGCCTTCGGGCGACCGCCATAGATCATGATCAGGATGTTCTGGATGACGAAGCCGAGCGCGAATGACCCGATCATCAGGGTCGCGGGCGAGGCGTTGCGCAGGGGCCGGAAGACAAGGAACTCCGCAATCAGGGCCAGGATGACCACGACCACGACGATGCAGGGGATCAGGATCAGCGGATGGAAGTCGCCGATCATCAGCGTTGCCTGGGTCGCGGCGGACGGCACGATCAGCGCATAGGCACCCACCGTGATGAAGTCACCGTGGGCGAAGTTGATCAGTTTCAGCACCCCGAACAGCAGCCCGATGCCAAGCGCGGCAAGGGCATAGAGGCTGCCGAGGCTGAGTGCATTCATCAGAACCTGAAGTGCGAACGCCATCAGATCATCACCTCCCCTTCATGATCCTCAGAGAAGCCGAAATAGGCCTTGTGGACTTCCTTGCCGTCCTGCAGGTCGGCGGCCTTGCCGGCGAGCTGGATGGCGCCATTACGCAATACGTAGAGGGAATCCGCGGCCTTCAGCGCGCGTTCCGAACTCTGCTCGACGATCAGCAGCGTCAGCCCGCGCTTCTCGCGCAGGTCGATCAGCACCTCGTAGACCCGGTCGACGATCTTTGGCGCGAGGCCGAGAGACGGTTCGTCGATGGTCATGAAGCGCGGGTTGGTCATCAGCGCGCGACCAATGGCCAGCATCTGCTGCTCCCCGCCGGAAAGCTTGCCAGCGGACTGCTTGCGGCGCTCCCCCAGGATCGGAAAGGTCTCGATCACCCGGTCGTAATCGCGCTTCATCTCCGCCTTGTCGCTGCGGGTGGCCGTGCCGACCTGAAGATTCTCCTCCACCGAAAGCGACGTGAAGATGTGCCGCCCTTCCGGCACCTGGGAGATGCCCATGCGGGCCACGTCTTCTGGCCGGGTGCCATGGATGGGAGTGCCATCGAACGTGATGCTGCCCGCTGTCGGGGCGAGCACGCTGGAAATGGCCAGCAGGGTCGTCGACTTGCCCGCCCCGTTGGGACCGACGATGCAGGCGATCTCGCCTTCCCTGATCGAGAGATCGACGCCGCGCAGGGCGGTCAGCCGTCCGTAGCGGACTTCGAGGTCCTTGACTTCAAGCATCGCCTTACCCCTTGCCCAGATAGGCTTCGATCACCGCCGGGTTCTTCTGAACCTCACCCGGCGTGCCGCGCGCGATGGTCCTGCCGCTGTCGAGCACGTGAATCCGTTCGCAGACCCCCATGACAACGCGCATGTTGTGTTCGATCAGCACGATGCCGCAGCCGAACTCGTCGCGGACACGCTGCACCAGTTTCATCAGGTCATCGCACTCCAGGTCCGACATGCCGGCGGCGGGTTCGTCGAGCAGCATGAACTTCGGCGACTGGATCAGGGCGCGGGCGATGCCGACGCGCCGTTCATCCGTATAGGGCAGCGCACCGGCCAGCACATTGGCGCGATCGGAAAGGCCGATCCAGTCTAGCAGGTTCATGGCTTCCTTGTGGGCTGCGGTACGGCGCAGGCCCATGCCGACACCGGCGACCTCGACATTTTCCACCACGCTCATCTCGCGGAACAGCCGACCTGCCTGGAACGTGCGGGAAACACCCATGCGACGCAGCTTGTGGGCATTGACCTTGCGGACCGAGGCACCGTCCAGCAGGACATCCCCGACAGTTGGTTCCTGAAACCCGGTCATCGTGTTGACCAGCGTTGTCTTGCCCGCGCCGTTCGGGCCGATGAGCCCGAGGATCTCGCCTGGTGATACGGTTTCGTTCACCTGGTCGATGGCCGTCAGCCCTTCGAATCTGATGGTGACGTCGCGTACTTCCAGCGTGGAACTGCTGTCTCCGCCCTGCTGCTCCAATGGCCCCTCCGCGGTTGCAGAAATCTTCGGGAACGGTGTGTTTCACCGGTTCGATGCGGCGACGTTAGACGCGATGTTGCGGCGCGGCAAGACAACCACCGGCCCGTGCACCCTTCCGCAGCCCCTGACGAAGCGCCGGAATCCCGCTGATTCCGCGGGCTTGCGCCCCCCTGAAACCCGCGGAACCGCAGGCGCGGTACGCTATACATCGCAGTTTTGTGCACATGGGTCCAAGCCATGCCCCCTGCCCGGTAGTTGCCAGTTTCCCGATATGTCGTAGCATGTTTCCAGCGTGACGCCGTTCTGTTGCAGCGCAACATGAACCCGGCCCGATGTCAGGAGGCGGCAGCGGATCGGAACGATGCTCAACCGGGCGGCGCGCGAACATGACAGGAGGTTTTTGTCGAATGAGAAAACTAGCAACATCTGCCATCGGCGCGGTCGCGGCGTTGGGTCTCGCCGCAGGCGCGACCGTGGCGAACGCCGCCGATGACGAAGTCGTCGTCGGCTTCGCGGCATCCTATTCCGGCTGGATGCAAGCCTACAGCCAGCCATCCACCAATGCGGCGCTGATCGCCATCGACGACATCAACGCGAAAGGTGGCATCCTCGGCAAGAAGATCACCTATGTCATGGCTGACGCCAAGACCGACCGTGTCGAAGGTGCCAAGGCCGGTCAGGAAGTCCTGAACGAGGGCGCGCAGATGCTCGCCGTCGACTGTGACTATGACTTCGGTGCTCCGGCGGCGCTGGCTGCAAAGAACGCCAACAAGATCGCGATCTTCCTCTGCGCGGAAAGCGTGCTGGCCGGTATCCAGGGTGTCGGCAAGAACGCCTTCTCCTCATCCGTTCTCGCGGGCGTGCAGGGCGCGACGATTGCCGAGTGGGGTTCGCAGAACAAGGGCTGGAAGACGGCCTACATCCTGCTCGACACCACCATCGAGTACAACAAGGGCATCTGCTACGGCTTCGACTGGATGTGGCGTGAGAAGCTGGGGCTGGAAATCCTCGGTCATGACGTCTACCAGAACGGCGATGCCTCCATTGCGGCCCAGATCACCCGCATCAAGAGCCTGCCGACGCAGCCCGACATCATCATGAACTGCTCCTACATCCCGGGTGGTGCCAGCGCGCTGCGCCAGATCCGGGCAGCCGGGATCACCTCGGCCCTGGCCGGTGGCAGCTCCATGAGCGGCACCTACTGGCTCGACTCCGTACCGAACCTGTCCGGCCACTATGTGACCGAGCAGGCGTCGATCTACGGCGATGACCCGCGTCCCGCCGTCGAGGAGTTCAACAAGAAGTACGAAGCCCGCTTCGGCGAGCGTCCGAACAGCCAGTACACCTATCCCGGTTACCTGGTGATCGAGATGTGGGCCCGTGC
>BQJF01000167.1 GCA_021604565.1 Minwuia thermotolerans
GTGTCCTTCGCCACCAGCCGCAGGTCATTGCCGACGATGCTGGCGATCACCTCCTTGCTGCCGCGCGCCAGCAGCACCCCGTCGGGGGAAAGCAGTTCGGCGGTCACGCTGTACCTCTGGCCGGTCGCCTCCGCCAGGTCCGGTGCCGTCAGCGACGTGGCGGCGACCGAGACACCGCCCGCCCGACGGAACCGGGCCAGCGGCGTGGTCACCTGGGCACCGTTGCCGACGCTCCAGCGGACGCGATAGCCGGACATGCGCGCCGGCCCATCGACGATGAAGCGCACCTCGTTGCGGCTCACCAGGTCAATGACGGGGTCGAAGAACTCGGTGGCGGCGGTCAGCGGCTCCACAGCCATCGCGATACCGTTGGCCGTCAGGTCCAGATTCTCCTCGAAATGCTCGCCGCCCTGCCCGTCCTCGATGAAGACCGTGTAGGTGCCGGAGCCGGGGCGCAGGGCCGTGAAGGCGACGCCCGTGCCATCCTGGGCGACGTTGAAGTCCCCCACGCCACCGAAGGACAGCGGCGTGCCGCGTCCGATGCGGCTGACACCGTCCGGCGTGGACAGTTCTGCCGAGATCAGGTCCATGCGGAAGCCGGTGCGGATGGCGGAGACGTCATCGTCCAGGCTGATGAAGGCATCCAGGTCACTTTTTCGACCCAGCAGGTTGCCCTCTGCCCCGATCGAGGATTCCAGCACCATCTCGACCCCGGTGATCTTCACCACGTCGATCCGCACCTCGTCGGTGATGTCATCCATCCGGGGCACGAAATCCCGGCAGGTGTCGGCCGAGTTGCCCGTGACGGTCGGGCGCTGCGTGAAGTCGACAAGCGCCCTGGCCGTCACCACCACCTGGTCGGTACCGACCTGGTCACGGCCTTGGATCGTGCCGACCAGGCCGCCGTTCCGCACGCTGGTGAAGCGGGTGCCGGAGACGCCTGGCTGGATCCCGAAGCGGGGACCGGCATCGAAGAAGCGCTGGGAGCGGATGCGCTCCACGAGTTCGTCACGCACCTCCACCTGGAAGCGGCAGTCGCGGCGGGTATCGATCTGGTGCCGCCCCATGACGACGAACGGCACAGAGTGCGGCACACCGGCCATGCGCTGGGTCAGCGGATCGGCGGCCAGACGCCGCGTATTCCCCATGTCGATGGCCATGCTGACCAGCACGGCGGTCCCGCCGGCCTGTTGCGCGCGCTGGGTCTGGCGCTGGGCAATCGCGTTGGGCAGCGCGTCGATCAGCGCCTGCAACTCGTCCAGGGCCTTCACCAGTTCGCTGCGGTTGGTGTAGGCCGGTCCCTGCAGGAACCTGACCTGTCCCTTCGATATCTCCGGACGCTCCAGGCTGGTGCGGCGGATCTCGTCGAACAGGGTGCTGACCTTCTGCTGCGCGGCATTGATCTGGTCGCGCAGGTCGCGATCCTCCCGCGAGATGATGGCGAGCGCCGCCTGTGCCTGTTGTCCCAGGTCATTGTCGCGCTGGCGCAACGCGTTCAGTTCCTGCGTCGCTGTGCTCACGGCCTCATGTGCGCGGCGCGCAACCGGGATCAGGCTGGCCTTCACGGAGACGATGGGGCGCATCAGCCCGCCAACCCCGATGGCCTTGTCGAAGCCGCGTTCGAAACTGTCCAGTTCCGCGCCCAGCGCGGCGACACGCTTCGGGTCACGCACGGCCGCGTCCTGCAACTGGACACCCCAGATATCAAGCCGTCGCGGTCCCTCCACGGTCAGGCCGGTCCGGATCTCCCGCAGGTTCTCCACCAGCCGTTCCGTCAGTTCCAGGTCGCGCAGTTCCGCGCGCCGCACCTCTTCCCTGAACTCGGCCAGCACCTCCTGCCGCCGGGGAACGTCGAAGATGGTGATGACCCCCAGCTCCGACAGCTTCCGCACGGAGCGGGCATTGGCGATGAAGGGATTTTTGCTCGTCGCGGCGAGGATGTTCACCGTCGCCCCCAGCGCGGCCGTCCCCGACCCCTTGCTGTTGGTGTCGTCGACGATGTCCTTCACCAGGGTGTAGACCTTGTGGCTGTTCTTGATCCGGTCCGACGAGCCCTTGATCTTCTGCAGCCGCTCGAACTGCTCCGCCCGCAGCTTGATGAACAGTGTCTCGAGCTGCTTGTTGATGATGGCGTTCGACAGGTTCAGGCCGGAATCGATGGCCTGATTCAACTGCTCCGTCAGCAGTTCCTCATGCTCGCGCATGCTGTTGATCAGGCCGCGATTGGTCTCGATGGTCTCCTGGATCCCGGCGGCCAGGTCACCCATCTGCTCGATTTCGGTAGACAGGTTCTGCGCATGAGCGAAATCCGCGCCCCCCATGAAGAATGCAAGACCAGTTACGATCAAAACAGTCCGCGTGACAGTCAATAGGGTTCCAGATTCCATCCACTCAAGCTCCCTGTTCCGACCAGCAGGTCAGGCGATGGACAATCGGGAGTTTTACTGTCCATTCACTGAACTGCAACCCTGATCATCACAAGAAGACACCCGTGATCCGAAACCAAAACAGTCCTGGGCAGGCCACTATTCGCCTGCAATATCGGGAAGGAGAGCGCTGTCACAGATATTGTGGTGCTCACGATAACGTGAGCAGGGTTCACCAATAGCCGAAGCGGTAGCCGCGCTGGAACGCCATGCCGGTCGTGTCCCTGATGAAGTCATCCGCGACGCCGACGCGGGTCCGGCGCTGGTAGAGCCAGTCGAACAATCGCGCCTTCAACCTGTCACGTATGTCGGCATGTCCCGGGTCTGCCCCCAGGTCCCGCTGCTCCATCGGGTCCTTGTAGAGGTCGTAGAGTTCGGATCGGAACCGCACGTGGTGAATGTATTTCCACCGACCTGTCCGGATCATGCAGGCCCGCGCATCCATCGGCGCCAGGTCAAGTGTCTTGCGGGCATGGCGCAGGGAATAGTCGCATTCCGCAAAGACGGCATCGCGCCAGTCACCGGTACGTGCCTCCCCGAGCAGAAACGGCGCCAGCGAGCGCCCTTCAAGCCGCTGAGCCGGAATCTCGCCCCCCAGCCTCTCGATGAACGTCGGGACCAGGTCGATGGCCTCCACCATTTCCTCCACCACCGTGCCGCGTGTTGCATCAGCGGTGGCGGACGGGTCCGCGATGATCAGCGGGATGCGCAGCACATCCTCGTAGAACAGTTCCTTCTCCCCCAGCCCATGGTCGCCCAGATAGTCGCCATGATCGCTGGTGAGCACGATCAGCGTATCCTTCAGCAGATCCTTCTGTTCCATGAAGTCGAACAGTCTGCCCAGATGATCGTCGATCTGCTCGATCAGCCCCATATAGGCCGGGATCACTGTCTCACGGCATTCATCCTCCCGGAACGCGATCGATTCCGGGTGCTGGCGAAAGGCGTCCAGCACCGGGTGCGGTTCCTCTTCCCCCAGTCCCCGGTTTCCGGGCAGGACATCATCCGCGCCGTAGCGCGCGTGGTAGGGCGCCGGCGCGATATAGGGCCAGTGCGGCTTGATGTAGGACAGGTGCAGGCACCAGGGCGCGGCCCCGGCATCAGTCATGAAATCCATTGCGCGGCGGGTCATGTAGGGGGTTTCGCTGTCCGCCTCCCGCACCACGGCGGCAAACCGGGCGTTGCGCATCAGCCAGCCGGATGGATCTTCACCATCGTCGCGCTGCACCGAATTCGCGATCTCGTGCCAGAGGTTGGTGCCCTGATAGCCCTGCGCCCGAAGATAGTGCTCGTAGGCCACCTCCGGCACATGGGGCGCGAGGCGATGCAGGCCGTCATCGCGGTCGAAGGGCTCGAAGCCGCACTCGGCCAGGAACTGCCCCCTGCCCGTTGCGGGATCCAGTCCCAGCCGCCTGATCCCCGCCTCATCCGCTCTCATGTG
>BQJF01000168.1 GCA_021604565.1 Minwuia thermotolerans
CGAGGCCAGAGTGCGGGCCTTGCAGAACGCACTGATCGCAGCAGAGGAATCCGGTCCGCCAGAGGCTTTCGACAGCGATGCCTTCCTGAAGGAAATGCGGAAGAAGCATGCCGGGTAGCGATCCGGGTTACCGGCTTTCCCCACTTGCCCGCACCGATCTCGAAGACATCTGGCGCTACACCTTCGAGAATTGGTCACTTGAACAGGCGGATCGCTACCATGGCGCGATCATGACGGCCATCGGGGCACTGGCCGATGGATCAATATCGGGTAGCCGGGCCGATGTCCGTGAGGGCTATTTCAAGCTAAGTGCCGGTTCTCACGTCCTGTTCTACCGAAAAACCGACACCACTCTGGAGATCATGCGCATCCTGCATCAGCGCATGGACGTGGGTCGACACCTCTGACAAGAGCAATCGGACACGCGCTCTCCCCCACGCCCCTACTTCAACTGTCGCATGTCACCAATCGTGTCCGGCGCGGTCTCGCGGCGGTGGGCGAAGGCCTGGGGCCAGCGGGAGGGTTCGGCGCGGGCGTACTGGGGCGGGTAAGCGACCGTGGCGCCCAGCGCCTCCGCCGCGTGCCAGGCCCAGCGTGGGTCGTACATCATGCCGCGCGCCAGCATGACGAAGTCGGCCTGACCGTCGCGAATGATCGTCTCCGCCTGTTCCGGGTCATTGATCATGCCGACGGCCATGGTTGGCATGCCGGTTTCGCGTTTCACGGTCTCGGCGAATGCCACCTGATAGCCGGGTCCGACCGGGATCTTCTGGCGCGGATCGACCCCGGAGGTGGTGATGTCGGCGAAGTCGCAGCCGACCTGTTTCAGGGCCTGCACGAAGGCCAGCGTTTCCTCCACCGTCCAGCCGCCCTCGACCCAGTCGGTGGCCGAGACCCGGACACCCAGCGGGCGACCGGCGGGCCATACCGCCTTCACCGCCTGAAACACTTCCAGCGGGTAACGCATCCGGCCCGCCAGGTCGCCGCCATACTCATCATTGCGCTGGTTGCTCAGCGGGCTGAGGAACTGGTGCAGCAGATAGCCGTGACCGACATGGAATTCACAGACGTCGAAGCCGAGCCGCGCGGAGCGTTCCGCTGCCTGCACGAAGTCCGCCTTCACCCGGTCCAATGCCACCCGGTCCATGGCCTGCGGCGTGTGCCAGCCGGTGTCGTAGGGCAGGGCGCTGGGGCCGAGCGTCTGCCAGGCCCCCTCCGCCGCCGTCAGCGGCTGTGCCCCATCGGCGGGGCGATGCACCGAGGCCTTGCGACCAGCATGGGCCAACTGGATGCCGATCTTCAGGTCCGGCCCGCCGTTGGTACGGCTGAAAGTCATGAAGCGGTCGATCGCCGCCTCGTGCGCGTCGGTCCAGAGTCCCAGGCACTGGGCACTGATGCGGCCTTCGGCACTGACCGCCGTTGCCTCCGTGAACAGCAGCGCCGCACCGCTCATCGCCAGATTGCCATAGTGCATCAGGTGCCAGTCGGTGGCGGCACCATCATCGGCCATGTACTGGCACATGGGGGAGATGACGATCCGGTTGGCGAACTCCACATCGCCAAGCCTGATCGGCGAAAACAGCGCACTGCTCATGTCCTGCCCTCTCAGCGCTGGTCGAACTTCGACAGCAGCTTGCGCATGCCGCCGATCCAGCGGTCGTAGTTGCCGGTCTTGCGCTGGATATAGTCGCGCACCTGCGGGTGCGGCAGGATCAGGAACTCCTCCCGCGCCATCGTTGCCACGACGTCAGCGGCCAGGTCATCGGGCTCGACGATGCCGTCGACGCTGGCCACCCCCTCCCCGTCGCCGATCATCGGCGTTCGCACGGCCTGCGGGCAGAGGCAGGACACCCTGATGCCCTTGTTGCCATAGTTGATCGACAGCCATTCGGCGAAGGCCACCGCACCATGCTTGGTGACGGCATAGGTCGCCGAATCCACCTGCGACAGCAGCCCGGCGGCGGAGGCGGTGTTGACCAGATAGCCACCGCCACGCTCGATCATGCCCGGAATCACCGCGCGGGCCGCGAAGACGTGCGACATGACATGTATGTCCCAGTTGAGCTGCCATTCGCTGGTGGCCACGGTCTCGTCGCCCAGCCGCGCGATACCGGCATTGGAGCAGAAGATGTCGATGGGACCGGCCAGCCGCTCCGCCTCCGCCACCAGATGCCGGATCGCATCCTCGCTGGTCACATCGGTCTGCACGGCATGACCGCCAACCAAGTCCGCCACCTTCTGCAACGGCCCCATGTCAAGGTCGGCCACCACGATGGCCTTCGCCCCCTCCGCATGGAACTTCCGCGCCATAGCGGCACCGATACCGCCCGCACCGCCCGTGATCACACAGACCTTGCCCTTGATCTCCATCGTCGTCTTCCCCCTGGAAACTTGTTCTCTGGACCGTTCCGCCCCTCACCTGGTCTCTCGGTGGTCTGTGCCATCCCTCTCCCCCTCCCGGCCACCCAATTCAGGATAGTTGCGTGGATGGCCGGGAGGGGGAGAGGGATGGCACAGGCCGACAATCGACTCTCAAGAGGGACGGAACAGCCCGCAAATCAGTCGTAACTCTTCCAGCCCTGTCCGGCCTTGCGCCCGTTATGACCCGCGCGGACCTTCTGTTTCAGCAGCGGGCGCGGGCGGAACCGCTCGCCGTAGGAGGCGTGCATGATCTCCTGTGCCTGTTCGCAAAGGCTCAGCGTCACCGCGTCCATCAGTTCGAACGGGCCGATGGGGTGACCCAGACCCAGCCTGCAGGCTGTGTCGATGTCCTCCGGCGTTGCCACGCCTTCCTCCACCAGACGCACCGCCTCGATCATGAAGACATGCAGCAGCCGGTTCACGGCGAAGCCGGTCACGTCCTTGATGCGGATCGGATGCTTCTCCGCCGCCTTCAGGTGGCCGAACATTTCCTCCACCACCGCTTCATCCGTCTCGAAGCCCGGCATGACTTCCACCAGCTTCATCCGGCTGACGGGGGAGAAGAAGTGCGTACCGACAAAGCGCGGGCGCCGCGCCACCGCGACATGCGCCGCCAGCGTCGAGATGGCGATGGTCGAGGTATTGGTGCAGAAGATCGTCTCGGCGTCGCAGATCCCGTCCAGCAGCGCCCAGGTGTCGCCTTTCACCTGTTCATCCTCGAAGACCGCCTCGAACACGATCTGGCGGTCGGCGAAGCTCTTCAGATCAGCATTGAAACTCATGCGATCCAGCGGTGAGCCTGCGTCCTCGGAGTAGAAGCCACGGGCCAGACCCTTGTTCCAGAGTCCGTTCAGCCGCGTCCGGGCCGCCTCCAGCAACTCGTCGCTGCGGTCGTTCAGCAGCACATCGTAACCCGCGCGGGCAAACTCGAACGCGATCTCCGCGCCCATCAGTCCGGCACCCACGACACCGATCTTCTTCAGCATTCTCGGCTCTCCCCATTCATGGCGTCCGACAATGCGCGAGCAGGTGCGGAGGATCAAGCATCGGGTGGGCCGGATTCCTCAATTCGGTAAAATATTCGGTAAATACTTGTATTCGGTTTTTTTACCCATATCTTGATTGCACGAAACATCAGGAGGACACGCGATGACCATGGACGACCTGATCGAAGAACGGGAGCGGCTGCTGAAGCAGCGGATGGACATTCTGCAGGCAGCACTGAAACCGGTCCAGGAATCGGACCTGGACGACGCCTGCCGCACCGAACTGCAACTGCAGTTCTCGGAGGCGCTGGACGACGCATTCCACAACCTGCTGACACCGATTGAAACCGACATCGACGACATGCAGCGACGGGCGGCGATCCGTGCGGTTTCCAGCGATCTCGCCGCCCTGCGGCGCCGGCAGATCTGCGGTGGATGAAAC
>BQJF01000169.1 GCA_021604565.1 Minwuia thermotolerans
CAGGACGGTCCCTACGTGAAGCGCCCGGCCCACGACCTGGCGACGGAAGCGCTCGCCGGGGTGCTGAGCTGCAACATCGGCGTGGACGGTGCGCCGACAATTCCCGGTATCGCCAACGCCGACATGCTGTCCGCCACCATGGGCCTGTCGGCCATCCTGATGGCGCTGCTGCGGCGGACGGAGACCGGCCAGGGCGACACCATCGACCTTTCGATGATGGATTCGCTGATGGCGGCGATGCCCAACCTGCTCGGCACCGTGTTCGCGGAGAAGAAGATGCCCGTGGTGCGGCACGAGCGGACCTGGGGCGGCAACGCGATGTACAACATCTACGCCACCTCCGACGGCAAGCACATCGTGCTCGGCGGGGCGGAGATGCACTTCGCGAAGGCCATCCTGACCAAGCTGGGCCGCCCCGACCTGATCGAGGCCTGCGAGCCGCCGCCGGGTCCGACGCAGCAGCCGGCCATCGACTTCCTGCGCCAGACCTTCGCCACGAAGACCCAGGCCGAGTGGGTGGAATGGTTCGCCGACGTTGACGCTGCCTTTGCCCCGGTCAACGACCTGCGCCAGGCCTGCGACGACCCGCAACTGCGCCATCGCGGCATGATCTTCGAGGACGAGAACGGTTTCGAGCATGTCGGCATCCCGATGAAGTTCGCCGAGGAACCGGGCCGCGCCAACACCGCGCTGCCCGCCCTGAGCGAGCACACGGAGACGCTGCTTCGCGACCTGGGCTACTCGGACGACGACCTCGCCGCGATGAAGGCAGAGGGGGTATTCTGAGGGCGCTCTGGCTCCCCTTTCATGACGTGCTACCCTGCCGCGCAGGGGAGAGACGACCATGACCGAGCAGAGCTTCGACGCCATCATCATCGGTGCCGGGATTTCCGGCATGTACCAATTGCACCAGTTGCGGGGCCTGGGCATGTCGGTACAGGTGCTGGAGGCCGGGGACGGGGTCGGCGGCACCTGGTACTGGAACCGCTATCCCGGTGCGCGCTTCGATTCGGAGAGCTATTCCTACGGCTATTCCTTCTCGGAGGAGATCCTCGACGAGTGGCAGTGGAGCGAGCATTTCTCCGGGCAGCCGGAGAACCTGCGCTACTGCAACTTCGTCGCCGACAAGCTGGACCTGCGACGTGACATCCGCTTCGGCAGCACGGTCAACCGCGCCCGCTGGGATCAGGACAGCGAACGCTGGACCGTCTGGACGAAGGATGGCTGGACCGGCACGGCGCAGTTCCTGATCACCGCCATCGGACCGCTCTCCGTCCCCACCATGCCGACCATTCCGGGCATCGACGGTTTCCGGGGCCAGTCCATGCACACCGCGCGCTGGCCGCACGAGCCGGTGGATTTCACGGGCAAGCGGGTCGCCGTCATCGGCACCGGCGCCACCGGGGTGCAGACCATCCAGGAAGTGGCGAAGACAGCCGGGCAGCTGACCGTGTTCCAGCGTCGCCCCAACTGGTGTGCGCCGCTGAAGAACAGCCCGATCACGCCGGAGCAGCAGAAGGACATCCGCGCCCGCTACCCGGAGATCTTCGATATCTGCCGCCGCTCCCACGGCTGCTTCATGCACGATGCCGACCCGCGCCGGGCGATGGACGTGTCGGAGGAGGAGCGCAACGCCTTCTACGAGGAACTGTACGATTCCCCCGGCTTCGGCATCTGGATGGGCAATTTCCGCGACATCTTCATCAGCGAGGAAGCCAACAGGACGATCTCCGACTTCGTTGCCGACAAGATCCGCCAGCGGGTGAAGGACCCGGAGGTCGCGGAGATGCTGATCCCGAAGGATCACGGTTTCGGCACCCGTCGTGTGCCGCTGGAGACCAACTACTACGAGGCCTACAACCAGGACAATGTCCGGCTGGTGAACCTGCAGGACACGCCGATCGAGCGGGTGACGGAGAGCGGTATCCGCACCAGCGCGGAGGAGTTCGGCTTCGACATCATCATCTATGCCACCGGCTTCGATGCCGTCACCGGCGGTTTCTCGAAGATCGCGTTCGAAGGGGTGGACGGCCAGACCCTGCAGCAGAAATGGGCCGACGGGCCGGTCACCTATCTCGGGCTGATGGTGCCGGGCTTCCCCAACATGCTGACCCTGGTCGGGCCGCACAATGCCGCGTCCTTCTGCAACATTCCGCGCTGCATCGAGCAGAACGTGGAATGGGCCACCGACTTCATCGCCAACATGCGGACGAAGGGGTTGGCGACGGCGGAGGCTGACGAGGGCGCTGCCACGGAATGGACACAGCATGTCCATGAAAGCGCTGAAAGGATGCTCTATGCCAAGGTCGATTCATGGTTCATGGGCATCAATTCCAATGTCAAAGGCAAGAACAAGCGGACCTTCCTGCTCTACGCTGCGGGCGCCCCCGCCTATCGCGAGAAGTGCGATGAGGTCGCCGCCGCGGATTATGCAGGCATCGCCCGGCATTGAACGTCGCGGCCTGCTGCTCGGCGGGCTGGCCCTGCTGACGGCGGCGGCCCTGCCGGGCGCAGTCCACGCGGCGCAACCAGACGACATTCATTTCGACGTGCATGTGGCCGGTTCGAAGGTCGGGCATCACAGCCTGAGTTTCACTCCTGGCCCCGACGCGGACCAGATGACAGTCAGGGTCGATGTGCGGATCCGGGTGCGGCTGTTCTTCGTCACCGTCTTCGACTACATGCAGACAACGGAGGAGGTCTGGCAGGGCGACCGGCTCGTCAGCTTCACCTCCACCACCCTCGACGGCGACAACAGGGACGAGGTCACGGCGGTTCAGGTTGCCGAGGGTCTGGAGGTGACCAGCCTGCGCTTCGGCAACCGCACCCTGCCCGCCGACACATGGCCCTCCACCGCCTTCTGGCGCCAGGACGCCGTGCAGCGGAGCACCTTCCTGGACGCTGCCCGGGGCGACATCCGCAACGTCACCATCACCGAACTGGACCTGGAATTCATCGACGCGCAGGAGAAGCGCCACCTCGCCCGCCGCTACCACGCCGACACCAGCCGCGACTTCGACGTCTGGTACGGCCCGGATGGTTCCTGGCTGAAGCTGCAGTGGTCCGGCTACGGCATGACGGCGGACTATCGGCGCTAACGGAGCTGCCGTACTGGCGCGACAGCCATGGCCCGGTACAATCCCTTCCACGGATACTGGTCGTGGGAGGAGAATGGACATGCGGGTCGGGATCATCGGTGTGGGCCTGATGGGCCATGGGATCGCGCTGAACGTGCTGAAGGGCGGCTTTCCGCTGGTGATGCTGGACCATCCCGGCAACCAGCCTGTCGATGACCTGCTCGGCATGGGCGCGACGCAGCGGCAGACGCCGGGTGCGGTGGCGGCGGATTCGGACCTGGTGATCGTCTGCGTCACCGGTTCGCCGCAGGTGGAGGCCGTGCTGACCGGTCCGGACGGCGTGATCGCGTCGCTGCAGCCCGGCGCGATCGTGGTGGACTGCTCCACCGCGCTGCCGGAGTCCACGGAACGGCTGGCGGCCATGGTGGCGGAGGCCGGGGGGCGGTTCCTGGATGCGCCGATGACACGGCTGGCGAAGCAGGCGCACGAGGGCACGCTGAACATCCTGGTGGGGGGCGAGGCCGGGGTGCTGGAGGCCGCGCGCCCGGTGCTGGATACCTTCACGGAGAACATCGACCATGTGGGTAGCGTCGGCTTCGGACACCGGATGAAGCTGCTGCACAACTTCGTCTCCATCGGCCACATGGCGCTGCTGGCGGAAGCAGCGGCGCAGGCTGCGGAAGCCGGCGTGGATCCACAGGTCTTCGTCGATGTGCTGGGCAAGGGCGGCGGGGCCGGGAT
>BQJF01000170.1 GCA_021604565.1 Minwuia thermotolerans
GACGATATAGAGGAAGCCGCGATCATCCAGCCGTGCCACGTCACCGGTATGCAGCCAGCCGCCGCGCAGGGTCTCCTCCGTCTGCTCCGGCCGCTTCCAGTAGCCATCCATGATCTGGCGCGAGCGCACGCAGATCTCGCCGGGCTCGCCCTCCGGCACCTCGTTCAGGTCGTCGTCCAGCAGCCTGACCTGAACGCTGGCATTGGGATGGCCGCAGGACGCGAACAGTTCCGGCTGACTGGTGTCGTGATCGGCCTTCGACAGCACGGAGATCGGATAGCCTTCGGTCTGGCCGTAGAGCTGTCCGAAGACAGGGCCGATCCGCTCGATCCCCTCCACCAGGCGGGTCGGCGACATGGGCGATGCGCCATACAGCAGATACTCCAGGCTGGAGAGATCGCGCTTCTCCAGTTCCGGGCTGTCGAGCAGCATGTAGATCATGGTCGGCACCAGCAGCGTCATGCTGATCCGTTCCTGCTCGATGGTGGCGAGCACCTTGCCCGGATCAAAGCCGTTCATGAAGGTCACCGTGCCGCCCAGGTGCAGCACCGCCGGCAGTTTCGTGCCGCCGACATGGCTGATGGGCGCGACGGCCAGGTAGTTGGTGAAGTCAGGAAACTCGAAGTCCGCCAGTATCGCATTGGCCATGGCAACAAATGCCGGATGGGTACGCACCGCGCCTTTCGGCTGCCCTGTCGTGCCACCGGTGTAGCTCAGCCAGACCCGGTCGCTGGTCTCCGCCTCCACCACCGCCGTCACCGCGCCAGCCTCCGCTGCCGCCGCGCGAATGTCGGTGCCGTAGTCTGCGGGTCCGAGCGTGAGGATGCCGGTCAGTCGTTCGACCTTCTCCGCCAGTTCCCGGCCACGCACGGCATAGTTCTCGACATCGACCAGCAGCCAGTCGGTCTCCGAATCCTCCAGAATGAACTGATGGTCCGCCAGACTGCCGAGCGTATGCAGCGGCGTCATGCAAAGACCCAGCGCCTGCGCCGCGACACCCGCCAGATAGGCCTCCGCCCGGTTGGCGTTCAGCATGGCAATGTGCTGCCCGCGCCGGATGCCGAGCCGCTTGTAGACCGCCTGGTAGCGCCCGATCAGGTCCAGCGCGGCGCGATAGGTATAACGTCCGCCATAACCGTCGAAGGCCACCTTGTCGCCGTGATGGCGGAACGCCCGAAACAGCAGGTCCCCCACCGTCAGCCCGTCATACGGAACACCCATGTTTCATCCCTCCCCGAGTACCATCTGAAGTGAAGTCTAGAGAGTTCCGTCAAAGGATGGAATCGGCACCCGCCTCAGACCGGTGGATCCGGCAGGGGTTGCCAGTGGCTCGGCTGTACCTGTGTCGCACCGCTGTCGTACCAGCCGGAGCCGAACAGCCGCCGTTTCATCCAGACAGCGGTGATGATCGCCGGTCGACCGTCCTGATATTCCGGGACATAGACCAGAACAGGCATGCCGTCCTGCGGTGCCGTGCGTATGGGAAGCCAGCCAGCCATGCCCCTATCGCAGCAGGGATCGGGCGGTGAGGCAACCGCCCTGATCACACTGTACGGATTCCGGTCAGGCGCTGTGCCAGCGATTGGTCGGCGTGAAGCCCGTGTTCACCGGCTCACGCGGATCATTGACCCAGACTTCCCGGTCGGGATGCATGCCACCGCCTTGCAGCGCCGGTACGCCCGACCGCCGCATCCGGTTCAGCAGACGCGTGTCTGCAACACCGCAATTCGGATGAATGCCACCGTTCGCATCCACGGTCGCCTGCCACGCGGCCATGCGGGTGTCGAACACCGCCTGGTCCATCAGTTCGGTGCAGTTGAGTTCGTTGTTGTTCAGGTCAGCCGTGATCTCGTCACCGTTCTCGATCAGGGCAATCGGGCCGCCCAGTGCGGCTTCCGGTCCGACATGGCCGATGACCAGCCCCACGGAACCGCCGGAGAAGCGCGCATCGGTCATCAGGCCGACGACGATCCCCTTCTCCCGGCAGAGCGTGGTGATGCGCGACGTGGAATCCAGCATTTCCGGCATGCCGGGTGCACCGCTCGGCCCCTCGTAGCGGACGATGATCATGTCGCCGTCGCTGAAGATTTCCGGTTGGGTATCCAGCGCCTCCAGCAGACCGGCCTCCCCCTCGAACACCCGCGCCTTGCCACGGAAGATGTTGTTCTCCAGACCGCCCTCGACACCCGCGAGTTTCAGGATCGCGCTGTAGCCGGGGGAGAGATTGCCGCCGAGCAGACGCAGACCACCCGTCGGCTTGTAGGGCTTCGCCACCGGATGGACCACATCGCCGTCCGCTGCAGGCGGATCCAGACGGGCCACCTGCTCTGCCAGTGTCTCGCCGGTACAGGTCGGCACGTCACCGTTCAGCAGTCCGGCATCCATCAGTTCGCGCACGATGACCTGGACTCCGCCGACCCGGTCGATATCGACCATGGAATACCGACCGTAGGGACGCGCATCGGTCAGCACCGGCACCACATTCTTCGACAGGTGATTGAATTCCTCCGGCGTCATGATGTCCTGCCAGAAGTTGGCGAACCCGGCGGCGCGAGCAATCTCCGGCGTGTGCAGCACGACGTTTGTCGAACCGCCGATCGCCATGGCGACGATGACCGCATTGCGGATGGAATCACGCCCGACGATGTCACGCGGGCGGGTATTGCTGTCGATCAGCCCCTTCAGGTAATCGACCAGTTCGTTCGGGAACTGCTCCATCCGGCGCGGGTCGTCGGACGGCGGCGCCACCATGTGCAGGGGCTGCATGCCGACCACGCCGATGAAGGTCTGCATGGTGTTGTAGGTGAACATGCCACCGCAACTGCCATAGCCGGGGCAGGCAACGCAGGCGATATGCTTGCGGAACTCCTCATCCTCATGCCCCGCGACCTGATAGGCGGAAACCAGGTCGATGGTCTCGTTCGACTTCGGATCGATGGCCGGGCGGATGGACCCGTCCGACATCATGATTGCCGGCTGATTGTGCTCCAGCAGCGCGGCCAGGGTGCCGACCGGCGGCTTGTCGCAGGCGACAACCGCCACGGTGCCGGCCAGACCGCTGGCGCTCAGATGCTCGCAGACGCTGTCGTGGGTGACCTCGCGACCGATCAGGGAATAGCGCATTTCCCGCGTGCCGTTGCGGATACCGTCGGAGGTCGCGACGGTGAATTCCGGCTGCACCAGCCGCATTGAAAGCTGCCCCGGCTCCCGTCCCAGCCGCTGGCGCAGGCTCTCGTGGATCGCCTCGACCTTGCGCTGCACGCCGATGTAGCACTGGCTGTCGCCCTTGTTGCCGATCACACCGACGGAAGGTTCATGGATCAGGTCCATGTCCGCACCCAGTTCCCGGGCGATGCCATAGGCCTGGGCGTTGCGGCCCGGATGAGTGTCGATCAGGACAGGCTTTTCATTGGACACGGCGTCAGTCTCCCCAAGATTTGTTCCGTACCACCGCAATCGCCCTCGCAACAGGCCATCAGGCGCGCAGGCGGCTTTGGTCGCCATATGAAGGAGATTGGCAGTGCTTATCAAGTGCGCGGACACAGAACGCACCGGGAATCGCCCACAGATTGGGACCGTGGCCGCAAAATGCAGCCCGAAATGCACAGGGCCCGCACCTTCAAAGGAAGGAACGGGCCCTGGAAAATGGCTCCCCGGGTAGGATTCGAACCTACGACCAATCGGTTAACAGCCGATTGCTCTACCGCTGAGCTACCGAGGATCACGGAAGCGGATGAGGGCATAGCAAA
>BQJF01000171.1 GCA_021604565.1 Minwuia thermotolerans
ACCTCGTCCCCCGCACGCAGTCGTGCGCCGAAACAATGTGCGACAAGGTTGATGGCCGCTGTGGTGCCGGAGGTGAAGATGATTTCCTCCGCCGTTGCACCGAGAAAGCGGGCCATGGTCTGGCGTGCGCCCTCATAGGCCCGGGTCGCGGCCTCTGCCAGCCGGTGAACCGACCGATGCACGTTGGATCGAGCAGTTGTTTCATGCGCCTGCATCGCGGCCAGCACCGCGTCCGGCATCTGCGCCGTTGCGCCATTGTCGAGGTAATGCAGTGACGGCACCCCGTCAGCCGTGTGGTTCAGGATAGGAAACTGTGCACGGACGACCGCAACATCGAACGCCATCAGTCCCGTATCCTCGCCAGCGCCTCGGGCGTGTCCACATCCATGAAGATGGAGTCATCTTCCACGGCGATCTCCGCCACCAGATCCTCGTGCTGGCCGATCAGGTGCCGCGCGCCGGTGTCGCCCGCAACATCGCGGATCGCGGCGAAGAAGCGCCTGTCGAACAGCACCGGATTGCCACGCTTGCCATGCCGGGTCGGGATGACGATGGCACGGCCCTCCACCGGGTTGAAGGCAGCGATCATGCGGTCCAGCAAGGCGGAGGTGACGCGAGGCATGTCGCCGAGACAGACCAGCGCCCCGTCACAGCCTTCCGGTACAGCGGCGATCCCTGTCGCCAGCGATGTGCTCAGTCCTTCTGCAAAGCGCGGATTGTGCGTGATGGTCACGGGTCTCTGGTCGCCGAGCGCCGCAGTGACCTGCTCCGGCTCATGCCCGGTGACGACGATCAGCGGTGTCGCGGCACTGGCTTCAACCGCTTCGACGGCGTGGAGCAACATGGGCTTGCCGCCGACGTCGGCCAGCAGCTTGTTGTCTGCACCCATGCGGCGTGACTGCCCTGCTGCGAGCACGATACCGGCCACGCGCGGCATTCTCTGTACGCCTGAGGCCATGTCCGTCTTTCCGTCCCGTGGCGCACCGCGCTGCACAGTGTCCAACAGCAGGCCGCCGACCCCCATTCCCATGACGGCCGTCGCCTCCACGTCCTGCCCGGCAAGCAGGCGGTTGAGAACCCAGTCGAAGCCATTCGGCTTCGGGCTGCGGGCACAGCCGGGCGCGCCGATCACGGGCACCCCCTGCAGGTCGCCGATCAGCATCAGGTTGCCCGGATCGACAGGCATTCCGTAGTGCCGGATCGTGCCCCCCGCCGCAACGATCCCGGCGGGGATGACATCCCTGCGGTCGGTAATGGCGGAAGCGGCGAAGATCACGATGGGATTGTTGCCGCGCGCATGCTGGTGCCGGATGGTCTCCGCCAGCGAATCCTCGTGGTGGTCGACCGTTTCAACATCGCCCACCGAACTGCCGACACGACGCAGACGCAGGTCCATGATGTCGGCGGCCTTGGCGATCACGGACGGCTTGGTTTCAGGCAGGCGGGTGGCGATGACGCCGACCCTGTGCGGCTTGAACGCGGCAAGGGCAACGGCACCCCTTGCCAGTCCTGCGACTGTTGCGACTGTTTCAGCCGCAACCGCGAAGGGAATGATCTTGATGGTGGCCAGCATCTGCCCGGCCTCCACGGTTGCCCAGGGCTCGACCGTGGCGATGGTGATGCTCTCGTGCACCGCGTTCATTGCATCGACCACCTGGCGGTCGATCAGCACGACCCCCGCCGCCTCCGCATATATGTTGCAGCGCCCCGTGAAGGGAGCATTGGTGCGGGTGCCATCGCCTGCACTGGCGGTGGCCACCTGCCCTGCTGCCTCGTCCTCCGCGATGTCCCCCGGTCCGGCGCGGGCGGCAAGCACACTGGTGGTCCCGTTGGCGTCCAGCCACGTGATGTCAGCGGCAGTCAGCGCATGACCCTTCTTGCGGCGCCGCCCGTCGATGGTCAGACCATGGGCAAGCCAGGCACCCAGAGCCTCATCCAGCGGCAGGCGACCGAAGATCACGCCGCGACCCCGCGCAGCGCAGCGGTGACCTGTCCCATGATGGAAACAGCGATCTCCGCCGGGGACTTGGCACCAATGTTCAGGCCGACGGGCCCATGGATGCGGCTGTGCCTGCTCTCGTCGAACCCAGCCGTTTCAAGCCGCTGGATCCGCTTCGCGTGTGTGCCCCGCGACCCGAGGGAGCCGATATAGAACGCATCCGACGACAGCGCGGCCTGCAGCGCCGGGTCATCCAGTTTCGGGTCATGGGTCAGGGTGACGATGGCTGTGCGGTGGTCCGGTTGCAGTTCCGCCAGCGCCTCGTCCGGCCAGGCATCCAGGATGCGGATATCGGGAAACCGCTCCGGCGTGGCCCAGGCCTGGCGCGGATCGACGATTGTCACGTCATAGCCGGTCATGGCCGCCATGGGGGCCAGGGCCTGCGCGATATGCACGGCACCGACGATGATCATCCGCAGCGGTGGATTGAAGACATTCAGGAACACGTCCCCGTCCGCGGTCTCCGCCGTGCGCGGCTTGTCGGACTGTATGGCCAGCGCGGCCTCTGCTGCCAGCGGGTCATCGTCACCGGGATGGATCAGGCGCTGGTCGCCGCTCGCCAGATGGGTGGCGACGACGACGGTGCGCTGTGCCGCGCGATCCGCCAGCAACTGGTCGAGAAGTTCGCGTTTCATGTTCTATTCCAGCCGTTCGACGAAGACCGAGATCTTGCCGCCGCAAGCCAGCCCGACTTCCCAGGCCTCGTCATTGCTGACGCCGAAGTCGAGTTGCTTCGGTGTGCCGCTGCGCATGATCTCCAGCGCCTCCGCCACCACCGCACCCTCGACGCAGCCGCCGGAGACAGAGCCGACGAAGTCGCCGTTCTCCGCAATTGCCAGTTGGCTGCCGGCCGGTCGCGGGGCGGACCCCCAGGTGGAGACCACGGTCGCCAGTGCGACCTTGCGCCCGGCGGCCTGCCAGTCGGCGGCGCTCTGCAGGATGTCGCGTGTTTCGGTACTCATGCCAGTTCTCCGGACCAGGTGCGGGCGGCTTCCAGACGACGCGGTCCCATGTCGCCCAGCGCTTCGGCAAGTTGTGACAGACTCTCCAGATTGTGAACCGGGCGGAAATCGTCAACATGCGGCAGGATCGCACGGATGCCGCGTGCCTTCGGCTCGAACCCCTCGAACCGCAGCAGCGGGTTCAGCCAGATCAGCCGACGACACGACTTGTGCAGCCGTTCCATCTCCAGTTCCAGGCCGTCCCCGGCATCCCGGTCCAGCCCGTCGGTGATCATCAGCACCACCGCACCCTGACCCAGCACCCGGCGCGACCAGAAGCGGTTGAACTCCTCCAGCGTCGCGCCGATGCGGGTGCCGCCGGACCAGTCCTGCACCTGCTCCCCGATCCGCTCCAGCGCCACGTCGATGTCGCGGTGGCGCAGGTGGCGGGTGATGTTGGAAAGACGGGTTCCGAACAGGAAGCTGTGAACCCGGTCGCGGTCGCTGGTCATGGCGTGCATGAAGTGCAGCATCATGCGGCTGTAACGTTCCATGGACCCGGAAATATCGCACAGCACCACCAGCGGTGGATGACGTTCGACCCGCGCCCGGCGCTCCAGCGGCATGGCATCACCGCCGGATTTCATGATGGCGCGGAAGCTGCGGCGCATGTCCACCCGTCGACCGTTCCGTTTCGGCTGGAACCGGCGGGTCTTCACGTTCATCAGGGGCAGG
>BQJF01000172.1 GCA_021604565.1 Minwuia thermotolerans
GACCGAGTTCAGAGTGGGCGATGGCTTCCCGGAGTCCGTCGCCCTGTTGCAGGCATTCTCGGATCAGTTGCTCGCCGCATTTGATGCAAGTGTTCTGCTGCTGGAGAGTGCCTCAAGTCAGCAACTGGTCTTTCGCGTCGATTCCGACAGCGGGACCGATGCCTTCCTGACGGTGAACGGCAGTTTTGTTACTGCAACGCTGTTCGACAATGATCCGCTGAACGACACCGGAACCGTCACGTCCGCAACATTCAGCCGCGCAGGCCAGGACCTTGCGGAATTCGCCTTCGCGGATACGCAATGGAGTGTGGTGTTTGGCGATCAGCAGTTGATCGTCGATGGGGACCTGGGAACGGATATCCGAGACGCCTCCGCGATCCTCAGCGGGGAGATCGCCAGTCTCTCCAATCCGGATGCGGTCATTGACCGGCTGCGTCTGGTCGATGGTGGCAACACGGTGCTGGATATTGCGCTGGACGATGCGGCGGGCCAGGGGCTGTCGCTTGCGGACGTCGTGGCGGGTACGCCACGGCAACTGCTGGCAGGAGACGACGATGTACTGGATCTCTCGGGATTGAGTGACGACCCGTCGAAGGGGCTGCAGATCGTTCAGCTCGCTGATGTCATCACCGGGGAGTTCATTCTGACCGTTGATGAACGCGGCGGTTTCATTGACTTCGGATTTGGCCCGGAGCCGGTACTGACACCCATTTTTGCCAGTGACCAGATCCTCGCGATCGAAGAGTTGGCGCCAGCATTCAGCATCGTGCCGGCGGTGCTGGCTGGCGAGATCGATCTGATCGAGACCGTCATAGGCGGACTGGGTGATGATGTGATTGTCGTCGATCCCAATCAGGCTGGCAGTGTCCGGTTCGAAGGGCGCGAAGGGGACGACAATCTTCAGGGCGGCGCCGATGATGACACCCTGATTGGCGGCGACGGCAACGATACCCTGCATGGCAATGATGGTGCCAACGAACTGTTTGGCGGTGCCGGATCCGATTTCCTGTTCGGTGGCAATGACAGCGAGACGTTCGTTCCGGGCAGCAACGGCAACTTTGATCTTATCGTCCCGCGAGGCGGCACCAACATCATCGATTTCGTGGGCAGCGGGAACGATTTTCACGTGGTGGACTACAGCGATCGCACGGGTGCGATACAGGTCGATATCGACGTTTCGACCGGGAATGTGGCCCATGATGGTCTCGTCGATCAGTTCCTGGGCGTGGATCTCGTAACGGGTAGCATTGCCGGGCTTCAATTCCTGGGCACTACGCAGAGCGATACATTCGCTGTCGATCTGCCTGACGAGAACCGCTTTGTCGACTTTGCCCCCGGTGCCGGGAACGACACCATTGATGGTGGTGTGGCGTTTGTCCGCATCTCCTATTTCGATGCGCCGAGTGGTATCAGCTTCAATGCCAATACGGGCCAGATCCTGGATGGGTTCGGTGGCGTGGATGTGTTCACCGGACTGGATGAGATCCGCGGTTCGAATTTCGCCGACTTCTTCCTGGGGGGCGTCGGTGATGACCGTTTCATTCCGCGCGGTGGCAACGACACGATCCAGGGTGGTGAGGGGCGTGACCTGGTTCGCTATGACCGGAGCGGGGTCGAATTCGTCAATGTCGACCTTGCGACAGGCTTTGCCACAGGCACGCGGTTTGGCGAAACCTTCCAGCACACGCTCTCGGACATCGAGAAGGTTCGCGGATCGCTGACAGGCAACGACAACCTGTCCGGTGCAGATGGCGATGAACGGTTCGAGGGTCGCGGCGGTGATGACACGCTGTTCGGACAGGATGGTGCCGACACGTTGCTCGGTGGCGACGGCGATGACCGGCTTGATGGCGGTGCGGGATTCGACATCGCCGCGTATGCTGACGCCAGTGGCAGCGTTGTCGGGTTCCTGGGGGCGGATTCCAGTGTTTCGGGTGCCGGTGTCGGCACGGACCTGCTCCTTGGTATCGAAGGGATATTCGGCTCCAACTTCGATGACACGCTGACCGCAAGCGACACATTCGACAATGAACAGACGTTCCTCTTCGGCGCGGGGCGGCAGTTCAATATCCTGGACGGGCGACTGGGCGACGACGTCATTGCCGGCAACGGTCTGACCCGGCTGAGTTTCGCCGACGCCACGGATGCGGTGACGGCGAACATCGCCACGGGCGTCGCGCAGGGCGGCACCAGCATCGGGACGGACATTTTCAGCGGTGTGTTCGAGCTGCGTGGGACTGCTCTGGATGATGTGCTGACGGGTTCCGATACAGGTGCCGATTTCGATCTGCAGGACCTGCTGGACGGTCGTTTCGAGAGCTTCATCGGCGGTGCCGGTTCCGACACGATTGATGGCGACCTTGGCATTGACCGGCTGAACTTCACCGGCAGCAACAATGGTGTCGGTATCGACATTGCTCTGGGTGCCGGTGCAGTCGTGGATGGCTTCGGGGATACCGATGCTTTCGTCGGCATTGAGGGCGTTCGCGGAACCGAGTTCGGGGATACGCTGGTTGGTGACAATGCGGACAACTTCTTCGAGCCGCAGGGTGGGGATGACATTGTCGATGGCGGCGGCGGAACGGATACCGTCCTGTTCGCGATCCGGGAGTCCGGCGTCACGGTTGACCTGCTTGCCGGAACGGCAACTGACGGCTCGGGTGGCACGGACACACTCGTCTCCATCGAGAATGCGATCGGATCAGGGTTCGATGATGTCCTGAGCGGTGATGCGAACGGCAACCAGCTGCTGGGTTTCTTCGGCGACGATACGCTTTCGGGCGGAGGCGGGGCAGACACGCTTCTGGGCGGGGATGGAGATGACAGTCTCACCGGCGGTGCAGGACTGGATACCTTCCTCATCAGGGCGGCCGCGGGCGATGACCGGATTTCCGATTTCGACACGACGCTCGATCAGATCGACGTTTCAGCTTTCGGACTGACCTCTCTCGGGGATTTCCTGGCCGTTGGCAGTCAGTCGGGTGACGATTTCGTGGCGCAGCTGGCTGCGGATCAGACCGTGACGCTGGAAGGTCTGGAAGCAGGCGATCTGCAGGCAGGCGGGTTCGTCTTTGCCAATGATCCTGGGCAGCCGAAGCAGATCGTGACTCCTGTGGTTGGCGGAGCGATTGCGGCTTCTGGTGATGGGGTTGTCGTATCGGCGGAATACACGACGGCGGATCCGGTTGATGCGTCGCTTTCGGGTCTGGGCCTTCGGGTGCATTTCGACAGTACGGCACTGAGCTTTGTCGGCTTCGAGAACCTGCTGCAGACGGCGTTGCAGCCGTTCGGCCAGGTGGTCGAGCTGGACACCGCCGACTTCGACAATGATGCGACGACGGACAGCTTCATCGCCACCAGCTGGGCCGACTTCGGCCAGAACTTCCCCGGTGTGGATACGCAACTGCTGTACGATGTCCTGTTCACCTCGGTGAACGGTGCGGATGCCACGGTGAACTTCAGTGCCTCCAGCACGGCGGGGGGGCGCACCTTCGTGGGCGAGTCCTTTGCGGTGGTGGGGGATCGCTGGCCACTGCCCGATGATGTGGTGGTGGCGGAG
>BQJF01000173.1 GCA_021604565.1 Minwuia thermotolerans
CTGGCAACCAGCGGCTATGTCTCCGGCAGCGGCACCGCCGCCACGTCAGGGCAGTTCACCACCAGCACAAGCGGCCTTGTTCTCTATCAGGGCGGCGCAGGTGTCTGGCGAGGCGTGGTCCAGTTGCGCCGCACCACAGGCAACAGCTGGGTCTCCGCCCATGCCATGCAGGCATCGGACGGGGGACTCGTCATCTCCGGCGGGGGCAGCAGGACACTCTCCGGCACGATTGACCGCATATGTGTCACGCCAGCCGGTGCAAACACACTGTCCGGCGGTCTGGTTCAGATCTTTGCGGGCAGATCAGCATGATGAGCGAAGTGGAACTGGCGCGACTGGACGTGCGCCTCAGCGCCCTCGAACGCAAGCTGGACCGTATCGAGGACGATATCCGGGAGACCCGGGCGATATTCAACCGGGGACGGGGTGCAGTCTGGGTGCTGGGTGTCCTGGGCATACTCGTCGGGATGGGACTTGGCTGGGCCGAGAAGATTCAGAAGCTGATGTCATGAGGATTTCGCACATCTGGCTCAACGCCACTCTGGCGTTCGGTTTCGGCCTGGCCGGTGCGGTGACCCTGAGCAGTGTGAACCGCGTGGAGAAGGACGTGGACATGCTGGTTCAGGGCCTGTCGCCACCGGCAACCGTGCATCAGACACGCATGGGCGGGTTCGACGGCAGAACCCTGTTCATCGAAATACATGCCACCCGTCACCGCGATTGTCGGCTCTCCGTCTCAAACCAGTTCGAGTCGGAAGGCGGCACCGTGATTTCCCGCAGCAATCCGCACCGCATCACGCTTGCCGGTGGCGAGACATCCTGGTTGCGAATTCCCGTCACTATCCCGGAAGAAATGGCGACCGGGCGCTACCGTGTCCGCTCGACCGGCGAATACGTCTGCCATGACGGTCGGGTCTTCGTCGTACCAACGGGATGGGTCGAAGTGAAACTCTAGTTGGGTCCGGCGCTCCGCAACCTCGATTCACCTCGGGAGGCGACCCTTTCATACGGTGGTTGCCTGTCACGCAGCCGATGTCACACTGGTCGACGAGGAAGAGCGACTGGAGTGAGACCATGGCAGAGCACGAACTGATCATCCGCAACGCCCGCATTCATGATGGACTGGGCAGTCAGGAGACCGTCGGCGACATGGCCGTCGATGACGGTCGGATCACGGCTCTTGGACAGGTAACCGGCACTGGCGCAACGGAAATCGATGCGGATGGCCAGGTGCTCATGCCCGGGATCATTGATGTGCACACACACTACGATGCGCAGTTGACCTGGGACCCGACGGCTTCACCATCGCCTGCGCTGGGCGTCACCACGGTCGTCATCGGCAACTGCGGTTTCGGGATCGCCCCGGCCACACCGGAGTCACGCAATACCCTGCTCGCCAACCTGTCGGTGGTGGAGGCCATGTCACTCGACAGCCTTCACGCCGGGGTGGACTGGTCGTTCGAGAGCTTCGGCGAATATCTCGACCTGATCGATGCCAAGCGCCCCTTTCCGAACGTGGCTGCACTGGCTTCCCATTCCGTCATGCGTACCGTCGTGATGGGCGCGGACGGATCGGAAAGGGCGGCGACACCGGATGAGCTGAAACAGATGCAGGATCTGTTGGCCGACGCGATGGCTTCTGGTGCCATCGGCATTGGCTCCTCGACATTCGAGAACCATTTCGGCGCCGCCAACAAGCCCGTGCCCTCCCGACTGGCGGAGAACGAGGAGTTTCGGGCATTCGCCGAAACGATGGGCCGCGCCGGCGGCGGCATCATGATGGCGACCTGTGGCGATCGCACTGATATCCCGTTTCTCGGCGAACTGTCGGAAATTTCGGGCGGCACGACGATCTACGCGCCGATGCTTCACTTCTCCAACCAGCCCGACCGGGCCATCGGCATCGCGCGCGCCTGCGCAGCGGAGCGCGAGAAGGGACGGTCGGTCTATGCGCAGTGCTCCTGCCAACCGCTGTCGATGGATTTCACGCTCGCCTCCGCCTATCCGATGCTGACTATCGACGGCTGGCCGGAGAGTGCGCCGCTGGACGACCTGAAACCGGCCTTCGCGGATACCGTGCGCCGTCAGCGCATCCGGGACGCGCTGAAGGTGCCGTCTGGCACCCGCATCTTCAACGGCCACTGGGATCGGGTCGAGGTGACGATCACGCAGGATCCTGCGAACGCGGCACTGGAAGGGCGCACGATCGCAGATATCGCCAGGGAACGGGACGCCGACCCGATAGACTTCTTCTTCGACCTGGCGCTTTCGGAGGGGCTGGCGACGACCTTCACCGCAAAGCTGCTGAATGTGGAGGAGGATGCCGTCGGTGAGTTGCTCGCCATGCCCGGCAACCTGGTAAGCCTGTCCGACGCCGGTGCGCATCACACATTCTTCTGCGATGCGGGTTTCGGCATGCATTTCCTCGGCCACTGGGTGCGGGAACTGGGTGCCTTCGATCTGGCACAGGCAATCGTCAAGCTGACCTCGGAGCCTGCCGGGATCTACGGCCTCGAAGGGCGCGGCGTGCTGAAGCCGGGCAATGCCGCCGATTTCATCCTGATCGACCCCGAAACCGTCAGTATCAGCCGTACACGACGTCTGAAGGACCTGCCTGCCGGCGGCGAACGACTGGTGCGCGACGCGCCCGGTCTGCTGGGCACCTGGGTGAATGGTGTCCAGATCTTCGACGGCAGTGACTATTGTCCTGTCACCGGTCCGGGCGCGGTTCTGCGTCGCCGCGCCACTGATCGTCGGCAGGCCGCGGAGTAGGGGTACCCGCGCATGGACATCTCCGCCCTGATTGGCGCTATCGGCAACCGGTTCGACCAGCTGGTCGGGCCCGACAGCTCCCTTCTGGACCATCTTCTGTCCCCCTGGACGCTCTATCAGGCCCTGATTCTGGGCGGGCTGATCCTGCTGGCGCATGTCCTGTCCCGCGCATTCGCACCCCTGGTTTCCGGCATCGGCGACGGTACACCTCATCCGCTGACGGCGGTCTTCAGGGCCATGGTCAACCGCAGGCGGGCGATCCTGCTGGCGTTGCTGCTCTGGCTGACCGTCCTGACATTGCGGGAAGTGACCTGGCCCAGCCGGTCATTCTATCTCGCCATCTGCGCCAATCTGGTCACCGCCTGGGTGATCATCTCCCTGCTGACACGGCTGGTCCGCAACCGGTTGCTGGGACGGACCATGGCCATCGGCATCTGGGCCGTGGCCGCGCTGAACATCACCGGCATCCTGCCCGTGGTACTGGACGCGCTCGAGTCCTCGTCCTTCGGCATCGGGGAACGGCAGGTCTCCCTGCTGGCCATTGCCAACGGGCTGATCATGGCCTTCGTGCTGATATGGATCGCCATCCTTGTCAGCCGACTGGTGGAACGGCGCATCTTCTCCACCCCCGACCTCGCCCCGGCGACGCAGGTGCTGCTGTCGAAACTGTTCCGGATCGCTGTACTGACCGGTGCTGTCGTGATCGCCCTCGACCTCACCGGCATCGACCTGACAGCGCTGGCTGTCTTCTCGGGTGCTGTCGGCC
>BQJF01000174.1 GCA_021604565.1 Minwuia thermotolerans
GGCGCGCTTGCAGGCACCATGATCCGGGACGATGCCTACAGCTTCACACGCCTGGGCACCTTCATCGAACGGGCGGATTCCACGGCCCGCATCCTGGACGTGAAATACCACCTGATCCTGCCAACCGAGGAGGTCGTGGGCGGCGCGCCTGACTATTACCAGTGGGCCGCGCTGCTGCAGTCCGTGTCAGCCCAGGGCAGCTATCGCCGCATGTTCGGCGACCAGATCCGCTATACCAACGTGGCCGAACTGCTGGTGCTGCGCCCGGAAATGCCCCGATCGGTGCGCAGTTGCTATGACAACATCATGGAGAACCTGCAGAACCTGACCGAAAGCTACGAGAGCCAGCCCCGCTGTCTCAGGCTGGCGGGCAAGCTGCGTGCGAAACTGGTCTATGGCGAGGTTGCGGAGTTCACCGGCCAGGAATCCGGCCTGCATGAGTTCCTGACAGAAGTGGTGGGCACCAACCTGCAGATCGCCGCCCAGATCGGGAAGGATTTCCTGCTGACACCGGAGGGAGACGATACCCCGCTGGCAATGCCTGAAAATGCTCGACAGGAACAGACGATGGGGTAAGAACGGTTCCTTCGGATGGCGCTTGCCATCCCGCTTGAGGCAGTCCATCAGATGATGGAGGCGCGGGCCGGTGCCGCCATCAAGCCGTGGAATGTTCCGGGGGAGCCTGAGCCGTGACCTATTGTGTCGGGATGCTGACTGCCGAAGGCCTGATGATGCTGGCCGATACCCGCACCAATGCAGGCATCGACAGCATTTCCACCTTTCGCAAGACCACCGTCTGGCACCAGCCCGGTGAACGGCTGGTGACGCTTCTGTCGGCCGGCAACCTGGCGGTGACCCAGGCGGTCATCGGTCACCTGCAGGAACTGATCGCCAGCCCGAACATCGATCCGGCCCAGACAATCCTCGGCGCGCCGAGCATGTTCGCCATTGCCCGCCTGGTCGGCGACGCGGTGCGGCAGGTGCGGATGCTTGACGGCCCCTCGCTGGATCAGGGCGCCGGGGGCTTCAACGCCTCCTTCCTGCTGGGTGGCCAGATCGCGGGGCGGGAACTGCGGCTCTATCAGGTCTATGCGGAGGGCAACTTCATCGAGGCTTCCGAGGACACGCCCTTCTTCCAGATCGGTGAGACCAAGTACGGCAAGCCGATCCTCGACCGCGTGATGAATTTCCGCATGCCGCTGGTGGAGGCGGTGAAGGTCGGCCTGATCTCGATGGATTCGACCCTGCGGTCGAACATGTCGGTGGGCCTGCCCGTCGATCTGCTGCTCTATCGCCGCGACCATCCCGGCACCTGGCTGGAGCGGCGGTTCGAGGAAGGCGACCCCTATTTCGAGGACATCCGCAACCGCTGGTCCGACGCATTGCGCGCCGCCTATCGCGAGATTCCCGACCTCGAACTGGACTTCACTGCATGAGCGGTCTGACCGACAGCCAGATCGACCGCTATGCCCGCCACATCGTCCTGAAGGAAGTCGGCGGCGCGGGCCAGCAGAAGTTGCTGCGGTCGCGGGTGCTGGTGGTCGGGGCGGGCGGCCTCGGCTCCCCGCTGATCATGTATCTTGCCGCGGCAGGGGTCGGAACCATCGGGGTGGTGGATGACGACATCGTCTCCCGTTCCAACCTGCAGCGCCAGGTGCTGCATGGCGGCGACATGCTCGACCGTCCGAAGACGGAGAGTGCGATCACTTCGGTCGCCCGTCTGAACGATGATGTCACCGTGGCGGCGCATCAGACCCGGATCAGCGCCGCCAACGCCGACGACCTGGTTTCCGGGTATGATCTCGTCTGCGACGGTTCGGACAATTTCGCCACCCGCTTCGCGGTGCATGACGCCTGTTTCAGGAACCGCAAGCCACTGGTCTCCGCTGCGATCCTGCGCTTCGACGGTCAGTTGGCCACCTGGCGGGGGTACGAGGACGGGCTGCCCTGCTATCGCTGCCTGTATCCCGATATCCCGCCGGAGGAGCAGACCTGCGCACAGGATGGTGTGCTTGGCGCCATCGCCGGGGTCATGGGATCCATGCAGGCGGTGGAGGTGATCAAGGAACTGCTGGGCCTGGGGGAGAGCATGGCCGGGCAGTTGCTGATCCACGATGCGCTGGGCGCGACCTTCCGCAAGGTCCGGGTGAAGCCGGACCCGGAATGTCCACTCTGTGGCGGTGCCTGAAAGGCTCCGCTATCGTCACGGAATTCTTTTTTGGGGAGAGAGAGAAATGGCTGATCTGGAAGTAAGCATCGCCGACGGCATCGCCACCGTCACCATGAACCGCCCGGAGGCACGCAACGCACTGTCGATGGAGATGCGGGCACTGATGCGGACGGCAATGCACGAACTGGAATATGACGACGCGGTGCGTTGTGTCGTGCTGACCGGTGCGGGCGATCACTTCATGGCCGGCGGCGACGTGAAGGGCATGCACGAGTATCTCGGCACCGCGTCCGAGAGCGAGATCCAGGCCTATTTCGTCAACCGCATCCACGACCTGCACCCGATCATGTACTCCATGCGCCGGATGCCGAAGCCGATCATTGCCAAGGTGCGCGGGGCGGCCGCCGGGGCTGGCGTCTCCATGGCCGCAGCCTGTGACATGGTGGTCTCGGCGGAAAGTGCCTTCTACACCCTGGCCTATGTCCACATCGGCACGACGCCGGATGCGTCTTCCAGCTTTCACCTGCCCCGCGCTGTCGGGATCAAGAAGGCCATCGAGATGACCATGTTGGGTGGTCGCCACACCGCGCAGCAGATGGCCGATGCCGGGCTGGTCAACTTCGTGGTTCCCGATGCCGATCTGGATGCGGAGACCGACAAGCTGGCCACGCGGCTGGCCAATGGCCCGACCTTTGTACTGGGTCAGGGCAAGCGGCTGATGTACCGCAGCCTGGAGAATGAATTCGAGAGCCAGCTCCAGTTCGAGGCGGAGTGCTTCGCCGAATGCGCAAGACGCGAGGACTATCGCGAGGGCGTCAATGCCTTCGTCGAGAAGCGCAAGGCGAAGTTCACCGGCAAGTAGGACTGCCCACCACCAGCGGATTGCGAGAAGAGAAGAGGCGGAAAAGCCCATGTCCAGCAACGAGATGACGGGCGGAGAGGCCTTGGCACGGATGTTCCAGGCCTGCGGCGTCGGACCGATGTTCGGCATGGGCGGTTTCCAGCTGCTTCCCTTCTATGACGCCGTGCGCAGGCTCGGTCTCGGTCATAACCTGGTGAATGACGAGCGCTTCGGGGCGTTCGCCGCCGACGCCTACGCCAAGGTGTCGGGCAGGGCCGGCGTCATTGACGCGACACTCGGTCCGGGGGCAACCAATCTGGTCACCGGTCTGGTGGAGTCACTGAACAGCGGCACCCCCGTCGTCGCCCTGGTCGGCGACAGCCACCGCGCCCATTCCTGGAAGAACATGACCCAGGAATCGCGCCAGATCGAGATACTGGCCCCAGCCGCCAAGGAAATGATCCGGGTCGAGCGGATAGAGCGCATTCCCGAGCTGAT
>BQJF01000175.1 GCA_021604565.1 Minwuia thermotolerans
CGTGTAGCAGCCTGCCTGTTTCGCCCGCATCACGGTCAGATGATAGACCGTATCGATGGTCGGTGTCGGAATGCCGGTGATGCGGCCCAGTTCCGATACGGTGCCGATGATCGGTTCGATCTCCATCGTGCGGCCGCCTTCCAGATCCTGCAGCATCGATGTCTTGTGCGCACCGACCTTCTCGGCGGATGCAATGCGCTTCTCCACCGTCATGGGGAAGCGTACGTCCAGAGCCTCGCCGACCGCCTTGGCCTCTGTCATCATCGTATGGATCACCGATCCGACACCGGCATCCTGTGCCATGTCCACCAGGGTGGCGCCTGTCAGGGCCGAAACCGGGTTGAAACTCAGATTGCCCCACAGCTTGACCCAGATCTCGTTGCGGATGTTGGGACGTATCGGGGCTTTCACGCCCGCATTGACCAGTGCGGCGGACAGGATCTGGATGCGGTCGGACTTCGAACCGTCCGGTTCGCCCAGCGACAGGCGCTCCCCGTAGCCAAGCTGGACGACGCCGGGTTCGGGAACTTCCGCTGCCTGCCAGACAACCGAGCCGATCACCCGCTCCGGCCCGATCTTGTCCCAGAGCTCGTTGCCCGGATCGGCACTTTCCAGCCGCTGCCCGGCATACTTGCCCTCCAGCCCGTGAAAGTACCACCAGGGCATGCCGTTCTGCGCCGTGACCACAGTCGTGTCAGGCCCCAGCAGCGGCTGCATGGCATCGGCCACGGCGCGCACGCCATGGGCCTTGAGCGTCAGCAGGACATAGTCCTGTGGCCCCAGTTCGGAAGGATCGTCGGTCGCCCGCGGGTGGACGGTGAAATCGTCCTCCGCCGACTTCAGCCGCAGGCCGTTCTCGCGGATCGCTGCCAGATGCGGCCCCCGGGCGATCAGGCTGACATCCGCACCCGCGCGCGACAGCATCGCCCCGACATAACCCCCGATCGCGCCTGCGCCATAGATACAGATCTTCATGCGGTTTCATCCCCCTCGAGGCGTAGAGCGTTCCAATACTTGATTGCGACACCGACCGTTTCCATCATCTGATGGAACGGCACAGGTCTAGCAGACAGGCGGCAGGTTGGACCAGAAAACTGCCTGCGGTAAGGGTGCCGTGCGGGTATTGACCCTGCAAGCAGGATGGCTGCCGCCAGCATGTTCTTCCATGCTTAGGCAACAATTCGGTAAAATATGTGCATGAGCAAGAAATTCGGTATTTTTAACTTGTTTTGAGCCTGGATGATGTGTAGTTGTCCGGTATGCAGAACAACGAACTCCTGGAACGTATCGACCGGAGACTGCGCGACAAGGGCCTGACGGATTACCGGGCCTCCATGCTGGCTGCCGGTCGGCCCGAGATCATCCGCAACATTCGACGTGGCCGGTCACGCAATCCGCGCCGTGACACGATGGAGAAACTGGCGCGGGTGCTGGATTGCTCCTTCGAGTGGCTGGCAACCGGGCGTGGCCCCGTTCAGTCACCGCCGGACATGCCCGGAGTTCCTGCCGCCGCCGCACCGATTGTCAGCGGCGAAGATGTTCCGATGCCTCCGGCGCGCAGCGAGATGCCGCTGGATGTCCCGGTCATGGGCACCGCTGCGGGAAGCCTGAAGGGCGCGTTCCAGCTCGACACCACATCCCCCATCGACCGGGTGCGCCGCCCGCCGGGCATTGCCACGGCGGTCGATATCTATGCGCTCTATATCGTCGGCGATTCCATGTCACCCCGGTTCGAGGACGGGGAACTGATCTATGTCTCCGGCCGCCGTCCGGTAAGGTCGGGCGATGATGTTGTCATCCAGGTCCACGGCGAGAACGACCAGGTGGAGGCCTATTGCAAGCGACTGGTGAAGCGCGACAGCGGCAGGGCCACCGTCGAGCAGTTCAATCCGTCGACCACATTCGACATTGCCGCTGATCGCACCATCGCGATCCACAAGGTGCTGAACCTGAACGACCTGTTCGGCATCTGAGTCCGCGGGACGACCTGACTACCAGCTTGGCATCTTCTCGTCCTTGGGCAGTGCGGGATCCATGACATCCCACGCATGGGCGCTGCCGACATAGATGTTCCGTGAAGGCTCGTACTGGCCCGGATCATCCAGACTGCCGGCAAAGAGGGCGCGGGTCTTCGGCGAAGCGCCGTTCTTCAGGAACAGCGGCGATCCGCAGTCGGGACAGAACCCGCGTTGCATCGGGTGGCCCTTTTCGGCGGTCACCTCATGCCATTTCGGTTCGCCCTGCAGCAGTTCGAAGCCTGCTTCAGCGATCACGAAGGCCGGGAAGTAGGCACTTCCTGTGGCGCGCTGGCAGTCGCGGCAGTGGCAGTTGCCCATGTAGAAGACCCTGCCTTCCGCACTGTATCGGACCTGGCCGCAGGCACAGCCCCCGGCATATTTCGTTGTTTTTTCTTCTGTCATGAGTTTCCTCCATTCCCGTGATGACTGTTTCTCATTCGTTTTGCTGGATGCACGTTTCGCCAGTGTTCCGCGATCTGTCGGCCAGTGCAAACCCAGACATCATCGAATGACAGGATGTGATCCAGGAACCGGGTCAGGCCGCCGATCCGGCCCGGTCGGCCGATCAGCCGGTCATGCAGACCGATGGACATCATGCGCGGCTGTCCGGCCAGGCCCTCCGCCCGCAGCACGTCAAACGCATCCCGCATGTACTGGAAGAAGTCATCAGCGGTATTGAAGCCGCTGTTTTCGTTGAAGCGATTGTCGTTGGTTTCATAGGAATAGGGGATGACCAGATGGTCATGTCCGTGTTCGTGCAGCCAGTAAGGCAGTTCGTCGTTCAGGCTGTCGCGGTCATAGAGAAACCCGCCATGCTCGATCAGCAAACGCCGGGTGTTGGGCGATGGACGCCCGGTCATCCAGCCAACCGGGGGCGCGCCTGTCAGCCGGGTGATCTCCGCTACCGCGTCGGCGATGTGCCGCCGCTCCGTCGCCGCATCGACATGCTGGTAGTCGATCCAGCGCCAGCCGTGGCTGACCAGTTCGTGCCCGCCGTCGGCAATGGCCGCAACGAATTCCGGATTGTGTTTCAGGCCACTGACGACGGCGAGAATGCTCGCTGGCAGCCCCCGGCTTTCGAAGGCGTCCAGCAGCCGCCAGATGCCGCGCCGACTGCCGTATTCGAAGGCCGACTCAGCCAGCATCGATCGCGCGCCGGTGACAGGCGGGAAGCCGATATCGTTCAGCATCCCCTCCGACGTGTCGTCGCCGTGCAGCACTGACAGTTCTCCGCCCGCCTCGTAGTTCACGGCAAAGGTCACCGCGATGCTTGCGCCGTCGGGCCATTGCGGGTCGGGCAGTCGCCGCCCGTACCCGGAGAGGTCCCTTGGATATTCTCCTTCCGCCACGGCAATCTCCTGACTTCTGCATGCGACCGGTGTAGAATGCGGGTTGAAACGACAATCACCAAGGGTCCGGGGGAGGATACAAGGATGAACGACCAGTCAAACGCACCGAAGCTCGGCAAGATGGTTCACGCGGTGCCG
>BQJF01000176.1 GCA_021604565.1 Minwuia thermotolerans
CCAGCCCAGGCGGGGTTCGGGTTTCTATGTCGCCGGACATCCGCCACCCTTCTCCATCGCCGACACCGCGCCGGAGCTGGAGCGGGATGTCGATCCGCTCTGGATCGCGCGGCAATCGCTGGATGCGGACGAGGCCGCGGCGAAGCCGGGTTGCGGCTGGCTGCCCCCGTCGTGGATGCCGGAAGCGGAGATCCGTCGCGCCTTGCGCCGCGTCGCGCGTGATGCCGATTTCCGCCTGACCGATTACAGCACATCGCTCGGCCTGCCGGGCCTGCGGCAGGTGATTTCACGACGGCTGGCGGACAGGGGTGTCGTTGCGCCGCCCGGTCAGATCATGCTGACCGAGTCGGGCACCCAGGCCATCGACCTGCTTTGCCGTTTCCTGCTGCAGCCCGGCGACACGGTCCTGGTGGATGACCCGTGCTATTTCAACTTCCACGCCATGCTGCGCGCGCATCAGGTGAAGGTTACCGGTGTGCCCTTCACCCCGGACGGCCCCGACCCGGTCCGGTTCGAGCAGGCCCTGAAACACCACGCGCCGCGGCTCTACATCACCAATTCGGCGCTGCACAACCCGACCGGGGCAACCCTCTCACCCGTCGTCGCCCACCGGGTGCTGAAACATGCGGAAGCTCACGATCTGATCATCATCGAGGATGATATCTTCGCCGACTTCGAACATGAACCGGCACCCCGGCTTGCCGCCTTCGACGGGCTGGAACGCGTGATTCACATCGGCAGCTTTTCCAAGTCCCTGTCGGCGGCGGTACGTGCCGGTTTCATTGCGGCGCGACCGGACTGGATCAGCGAACTGGTTGATCTGCGCATCGCAACCTCGTTCGGTGGCGGGGTCCTGTCGGCGGAACTGGTGCTGGCCGTGCTGCAGGACGGGGCATGGCGCAGGCACACCGGCAGCCTTCGAGCCCGGCTGGCGACGGCAATGGAGACGGTCAGCAGGCGGCTCCGCCCGCTGGGGCTGAAACCATGGATCGAACCCGGAGCCGGAATGTTCCTCTGGTGTCGGCTGCCGGACGGGCTGGATGCCGCCGACGTCGCCCGCGCCGCCCTGCGGGAGCATGTCGTGCTGGCCCCCGGCAACGCCTTCAGCCCGGACGCTGCCGCCAGCGGCTTCATGCGCTTCAACGTGGCGCAGAGCCTCGACCCGGCCATCATCCCCACCCTCGAACGCGCGATGGAGGCGGCCGGCAGTCCCTGATCGGGTCTCAGCCGAGCCTTGCCCTGAAGAACGCGACAGTCCGCGACCAGGCCAGGGCAGCCGCCTCGGCGTTGTACCGCGGCGTCGAGTTGTTGTGAAAGCCGTGCCGCGTGTCGGGATAGGTGTGCATGACGTAGTCGGCATTGCTCGCTTTCAGCGCGGCCTCGAAATCCGGCCGCATGGCGTTGATCCGGGGATCATCGGAGGCATACTGGACCAGAACCGACGCCTTGATGCGCGGCACGTCAGCGGTCGCCGGGGCCGCACCGTAGAATGGCACCACCGCCTGCAGGTCGGCGCCCATCTGCACGGCGAGGTGATTCACCGCCCCACCGCCGAAGCAGAAACCCGTCGCCCCCAGCCTGCCCGAGGACAGCGGATGCGCCTGCAGGAACCGGGCGCTGTTCAAGAGGTCGGTCAGCAGTTCATCCCGGTCCAGGCTGGCCTGCAGCGCCTTGCCCGCATCGTCATTGCCCGGATAGCCGCCGACCGGTGACAGACCGTCGGGCGCCAGGGTCAGGAACCCCTCCACCGCCATGCGCCTTGCCACATCCTCGATATGCGGGTTCAGGCCCCGGTTCTCGTGGATCACCAGGACGGCGGGAAACGGCCCGTCCCCCTCCGGCTTCACCAGATAGCCGCGCATCCGGCCCGACGTGCCGCCGGGGGAATCATAGTCCACGTACTGCGGGGTGATGCGTGGATCGGTGAAGGAGATCTGTTGCGCCTCCGCATAGCGCGGCAGCAACGCCTGCGCCATGGCCATCGCGGAGAGGCCGCCCACCAGAGTGATGGCTCCGGCACGCTCCAGAAACTCCCGCCGCGACATCTCCGAATGACAATATTCGTCATAGAGTTCGAAGACCCGGGGGTCGATTTCGTCCTGCTTCATGGCCTGGCTCCTCACCTGTTTCGGCAATTGTGCGCCTTTGCGCGGAGGTTGCACATCACGGATTGGCGAGCGGCTGACTTGCATCCGATCCGGCGCAGCGCAAGGATTGCGCGCGCCATGCACGAAGGGGAGAGCAAGCATGAACGACGCCGTCACGACCGAGATGCGGGGGGAGATCGCCCTGCTGATCCTGAACCGGCCGGAGGCCCTGAACGCCATCAGCGCCGCCCTGGCGCGGGGGCTTGCCGGGACACTGATCCGGCTGGATGCCGACCCGGCGGTGAAGGGCATCGTGCTGACCGGTGCCGGGGACCGGTCGTTCTGCGCCGGGGTCGATCTGCAGGAAGCCCGCGACGTGCAGGTGCATGAGGTGGAGGAATGGTTCGGACGGGTCTGCAACTGCTATCGACAGATCCTGATGACGGAGAAGCCGGTCATCGCTGCCCTGAACGGGGTCGCCACCGGCGGCGGGTTCCAGTTGAGTCTGGTCTCCGACCTGCGCGTTGCCCATCCCGGCGTCCGTCTGGGCCAGCCGGAGATCAATGCCGGAATTCCCAGTGTCATGGGGTCGTACTGGATGAGCCTGCATCTTGGCTGGTCGATGAACCAGGAACTGTCGATGACCGGGCGGCTGATGGACGTCGACGAGGCACAGCGCCTGGGCCTGCTGAACCGTGTCGTTGCGCCGGAGGAAGTCGTCCCCACCGCCTGCGATCTCGCCAGCCAGCTCGCGGCCAAGCTGCCCACCGCCTGGGCACGCACAAAGTTGCGGTTCCGGGAAGTGGCGCTGAAAGGTTTCGACGAAGCTTTCCGCGCCGCCGTGCTGGGCCAGCAGGAAGCGTTCGCCAGAGGCGAACCGCAGGGATTCATCGACGCCTTCTTCGCCGCCAAGTCAAAGGGCTGAAGTACGTCTGACGGCCTGTTCCAAGCCCTTCCCCCTGGTGCCTGGCCCGGTGAATGGCCCGGTCCGCCGCGTGACGGCTTCCCCGGCCCGTGCACCGATCGCCCGTGCGGTCAGTCGTCGTCAAGCATGTCGCGGTGCGGGTCATCGCGGGGCAGGCTGTCGCGGAACTCGGGCATCTTCTTCCAGCTCGGGACCGGCGGCGTACCCTGTCCCGGACGCGGAACGTGCCGTGCGGTCGTGCCCTGCTCGAAATCCGGGATGTAGCGGGTGCAGTTGGGGTAGATCTCGCAGGTGACGCGCACCACGAACCGCGCCCCGTGATGGCGCGACAGGCTCTCCGCATCCTGCAGGATCGTGGCGCGGCCGTTGATCCGCATCCGCAGGGTCCGCCCGTCGAACTTCACGAACAGCAGCCCGATGTTCGGGTTCTGCCGGATGTTCCCCAGGGTGCGGTACATGGAGTTGCCGTCATACTC
>BQJF01000177.1 GCA_021604565.1 Minwuia thermotolerans
GCGAGGCCTCCCGGATGCAGATGGCGGCGCGCTTGCCGATGGCATTCAGCCCGTCGCCCAGACCGACGGTCGTCGTGGTCTTGCCTTCACCTGCGGGGGTGGGGTTCACGGCTGTCACCAGGATCAGCTTCCCGTTCGGCTTCCCCGACTGGGCGGCGATGAAATCCTGCGAGATCTTGGCCTTGTCGTGACCGTAGGGCAGCAGCGCCTCGGTGGGGATGTCCAGCCTGGCACCGACGGCCTGGATGGGCTGCTTGGTGGCGGCGCGGGCAATTTCGATGTCGCTCATGTGGGCCATCGCTCACGGACTCCCTGTGTCTGGGGTTGCAGTCTGTGGATACCGGTCTAGAGGTCAATTCGGCCCGAGGCCTACTCGGCTGCGACGGTTTCCGTCGCGGCCTCGACACGCACGGCCGAGAACTTGAACTCCGGGATCTTGCCGTAGGGGTCCAGCGCCGGGTTGGTCAGCGTGTTCGCCGCCGCCTCGACGAAGGCAAAGGGCATGAACACGTTCCCCTCCGACACCGCGCGGTCGGCCCGCGCCATGACGGTCAGGCTGCCGCGCCGCGTGGTCAGCCGCACCATGTCGCCGGGCCGGATGCCCAGGTCGCGGATGGTCTTCGGATGCAGCGAACAGGTCGCCTCCGGCTCCAGCCCGTCCAGCACGCCCGCGCGCCGGGTCATCGACCCGGTATGCCAGTGCTCCAGCTGCCGACCAGTGATCAGCACCATCGGGTAGTCGGCATCGGGCACTTCGTCGGGCGGGACGATACTGGCCGGGGTGAAGCGGGCGCGACCGCCTTCACGCGGGAAACCGTCACCGAACACGATTGGCTGGCCGGGATCTTCCGGGCTCAGGCTGGGGTATGTCACTGCCGCCTCTGTCTCCAGCCGTTCCCAGGTGATGTTGTCGAAGGACTTCATCGACCGCTTCATTTCGTTGAACACGTCGCGGGGATGTTCGTAGGTCCAGTCGAGACCGAGTCCGCGCGCGATCTGGATGGTGATCCACCAGTCCGGCTTCGCCTGGCCCGGCGCGGCGACGGCGGGACGGCCAAGCTGTACCTGGCGGTTGGTGTTGGTCACGGTCCCTGCCTTCTCCGCCCAGGCGGTTGCAGGCAGGATGACATCGGCATAGTTGGCGGTCTCGGTCAGGAAGATGTCCTGCACCACCAGATGCTCCAGCTTCGCCAGCGCCGCGCGGGCATGTTCGACGTCCGGGTCCGACATGGCCGGGTTCTCGCCCATGATGTACATGCCGCGAATGTCCCCGGCATGTACCGCGTCCATGATCTCGACGACCGTCAGCCCCTTCTCGGCGGAGAAGTCCTTCCCGCTCTGCCAGATCTCGTTGAACATCGACCGCACGCCGTCATCGGTGACGGTCTGGTAATCGGGCAGGAACATCGGGATCAGCCCGGCATCCGATGCGCCCTGAACATTGTTCTGGCCACGCAGCGGATGCAGACCCGATCCCGGGCGGCCCACATGACCGCACATCAACGCCAGCGAGATCAGGCAGCGGGAATTGTCGGTGCCGTGGATGTGCTGGGATATGCCCATGCCCCAGAAGATCATGCCCGCCTTCGCGTTGGCGAACTCCCGCGCCACGGCGCGCAGGGTCCCGGCATCAATGCCGCAGACCTCCGCCATCTTCTCCGGCGAGAAGTCGGCAAGGTGCGCCTTCATGGCGTCCCAGTTTTCGGTGAAGCCGTCGATGTACTGCCGGTCGTAGAGCTCTTCCTCTACGATCACATGCATGACTGCATTCAGCATCGACACGTCGGTGCCGGGGCGGAACCGCAGCATGTGGGTGGCATGGCGACCCAGCCCGACGCCGCGCGGGTCCATGACGATCAGCTTGCCGCCGCGCTTGGCGAACTGCTTGAAATAGGTGGCGGCGACGGGATGGTTTTCCACCGGGTTGGCGCCGATGACGATGGCGCAGTCGGCGTTCTCGATCTCGTTGAAGGTCGCGGTCACGGCTCCGGAGCCGACATTCTCCATCAGCGCCGCGACGGAGGAGGCATGGCAGAGCCGGGTGCAGTGATCGACATTGTTGTGGCCGAAGCCCTGCCGGATCAGCTTCTGGAACAGGTAGGCTTCCTCGTTGGAGCACTTGGCGGAGCCGAAACCGGCGATGGTCTGTCCGCCGCCGCTGTCGCGCAGCCGCGCCATGCCGCCCACGGCGCGTTCCAGTGCCTTCTCCCATGTCGCCTCCCGGAAGTGGGTGGAAAGGTCCGCCGGATCGACGTTCAGCCCCTTGGCCGGGGCGTCGTCGCGGCGGATCAGGGGTTTCGTCAGCCGGTGCGGATGGTCCACGTAGTCGAAGCCGAAACGGCCCTTCACGCACAGGCGCTGTTCGTTGGCCGGGCCATCGACACCATCGACCCAGGCGATCCGGTCATCGCGGATCTTGAAGCTGAGCTGGCAGCCGACACCGCAATAGGGGCAGACGGATTTCACTTCCCGGTCGAAGGCGGCGGAATCGCCGGTCTCCGCCGCGTCCAGTGCGGTCGCGGGCATCAGCGCGCCGGTGGGGCAGGCCTGCACGCACTCGCCGCAGGCAACGCAGGTACTGCTGCCCATGGGATCATCGAAGTCGAAGCTGATGGCGGCGTCGTGGCCGCGAAAGGCCATGCCGATGACGTCGTTGACCTGGACCTCCCGGCAGGCGCGGACGCAGAGATTGCAGTGGATGCAGGCGTCCAGGTTGACCCGCATCGCCACGTGGCTGTCGTCCAGCAGGGGAACACGATCCTGCTCCAGAGCCGGATAGCGGCTATCCGAGACACCCTGCAGGTCCGCCATCTGCCAGAGGTGGGAGGAGCGGTCGTGCGCGCTTTCCCGTGGTGGCTGGTCGGCCAGCAGCATCTCGATAACCGATCTGCGGGCGTTGGTCGCCCGCTCTGTGGCGGTCTTCACCACCATGCCCTCTGCCGGTGTGCGGATGCAGGACGCGGCCAAAGTCCGCTCCCCATCGATCTCCACCATGCAGGCGCGGCAGTTGCCGTCCGCGCGATAGCCCGGCTGGTCGGCGTGGCAGAGGTGCGGGATCAGCGTGCCCTCACGTTTCGCGACCTCCCAGATGGTATCGCCTTCCCGCGCGACAACTGTCGTCCCGTCGAGTGAGAAACTGATCGGATCAGCCATGGCTCATACCTCCTCCGGGAAGTGTTTCATGGTCAGGCGGATCGGGTTTGGCGCGGCCTGGCCCAGCCCGCAGATCGACGCATCGACCAGCGTCTGACTCAATTCCTCCAGCAGGCCCCGATCCCATGAGTCCGCCTGCATCAGTTTCACCGCCTTTTCGCAACCGACACGGCACGGAGTACACTGGCCGCAGCTCTCATCCTCGAAGAACCGCAGCATGTTCAGGGCCGCGGCACGGGCGCTGTCGTGGTCGGAAAGCACGACCACTGCGGCGGAACCGATGAAGGACCCGTGCGGCTGCAG
>BQJF01000178.1 GCA_021604565.1 Minwuia thermotolerans
TCACTGCTCATCGGCGGAGACCCGGATGCATGTAGATGCTGCACTATTGTGAACGATCAGGTGAGTCTTTCAGAATTCACTGATCAGCGCCAGCCCGGCGGGGTTTGTTGGCTGTCCCCGGCCTGCCCTCTCCCCCTCCCGGCCACCCATTAGGATAATCCCGTGGGTGGTCGGGAGGGGGAGAGGGCTGGAACGGCCCACAAACGACTCAGGCGACTCACTTCAGAAGGATATTGGAGATTTCCTTCAGCTTTGTCCGTGCCCGCAGCAGATAGAAGCCCTGGTTCAGCAGGTGGTTGGGCACCACCATGCCGTCCGGTGACCCGTTCTGGACGATCAGCGGGTTCAGGTCCGCCAGGCTGCGCATCACGCCCAGCATTTCCGCCCAGGGGCGGGTCAGGTTCCGCTCCGCCAGCACACCGTCGAAGTCATAGCCGAGATCGCGCAGGAACAGGTAATAGGCGTAGCTCTTGCCCTTGATGCGATAGAACTCGTCATCGACCTGAAAGTCGGGCAGGAAACCGCCGCTGTTCTCCCGAACGTGGTCATCGATGGCCTGGCTGGCCGCCCCCAGATCGGTGGCAAAGCGCTCGATCGTGACCTGCAGATTGTCCACTCGGCGGTCGAACACGGCGCTGCCAGCCGCCAGACGGGTATTGTAGTTCCGCAGGTGGCGGATCGCGGCCCGGTATTCGGACTCCGCCGGCGTCGTCGGCATCAGCGACACGGACGGGTTCCAGGTCCACTTGGTACCGGAAATGCTGAGCTTGCTGCGCGCTTCCTTGAGATCCTCGTCCGCGGCGGAGGAGCCACGCACCCGTCCGAGTTGGTCCACCAGTTCGATGGTCAGGCGGTTGCTCGCCTCCAGCAGGCCGAGCTGGAAATTCGGCATGTTGTCCAGCGCGGCGGAGGGCAGGAACCAGGGGTCATTCGGCGTCCACCAGTTCTGGTTCACCTCCCGGTCCAGCAGCGCCGCAATGGTGCCCACGACGCGCGATCCGCCGGAGGGCAGATCCACCGGCTCCACCCGGTAGTCCACATCGTCGGAGATGGACTGGATCATCAGGCTGCCGACCGGATAGTAGAGGGCGGCAAACAGCACGAAGGCGATGCCCAGCGGCTTCCAGGTGCGGCGCACGATGCTGCGTCCGGCGCCGCCCTTCAGCTTCGGACGGTCCTCACCGACAATACGGTCCGCGGGGTCGTCACCAAGCTCTCGCATCAAATCCTGCCTCTCTCGTCCGGAACATTGCCAAGCTGAAAACCACCGGCAAATCGCTGCCGATCTGCGGCGCGCCTGTCATCGTTGCAGATGGGGTCAGCGCGCGCTACCGCAAGAAGCCGACAATGTCCTTCACCTGATTCAGGATCGGTCGGGCCAGCGCCTCCGCCCGTTCCGCGCCGTCCCGCAGGATGGCATCGACATGATCCGGCGCGGCCATCAGGCGCTGCATCTCCGCCCCGATCGGGCCCATGCGGGCCACGGCCAGATCGGCAAGCTGCTGCTTGAAGGTGCTGAACTGCTGCCCGGCAAACTCGGCCACGACCGCGTCCTTGCTGGTATCGGACAGGGCGGCGTAGATGCCCATAAGATTGTCGGCTTCCGGCCGCTCGGCCAGCCCGTCCTTGCTCTCCGGCAGTGGCTCCGGATCGGTCTTGGCCTTGCGGATCTTGCGCGCGATGGTGTCGGCATCGTCGGTGACATTGATGCGCGAATTGTCGGACGGATCCGACTTCGACATCTTTGCCTTGCCGTCGCGCAGGCTCATCACGCGGGTCGCGGCACCCAGGATCAGCGGCTCCGTGATCGGGAAGAACTCCTGCCCGAAGTCGTGGTTGAACTTCTGCGCGATGTCGCGACAGAGCTCCAGGTGCTGGCGCTGGTCATCACCCACGGGCACATGCGTCGCGCGATAGGTCAGGATGTCCGCCGCCATCAGGTTGGGATAGACGAACAGGCCGACGGAAGCATTTTCCTTGTGCTTGCCCGCCTTCTCCTTGAACTGGGTCATGCGGTTCAGCCAGCCCATGCGGGCAACGCAGTTGAAGATCCAGGCCAGTTCGGCGTGGGTACCGACCTGGCTCTGGTTGAAGACGATGGAACGCGCCGAATCGATGCCTGCCGCCAGATAGGCCGAGGCGACTTCCCGCGTCTGGGCCTTCAGTTCCGCCGGGTCCTGCCAGAGCGTGATCGCATGCATGTCGACGACGCAGTAGATGCATTCGTAGTCGTCCTGCAGCGGGACGAAGTTGCGGATCGCCCCCAGGTAGTTGCCCAGATGAAGATTGCCGGTCGGCTGCACGCCGGAAAAGATGCGGCCCTTGCTCATGATCAGGTCTCGTTCAGAAACGGTTGCGGAGCGGGTGCTTTAGACCGTTTCAAGCGGACATGGCAACAGCGACGGGCGGATACGGTCCGGCCCGGTCCCCGGTCGCGTCAGTAGACCCGGCGTTTCGGGGCCCAGCGCTTGACCGGTTTGCCACCCATGGTCATGCGCGGCACGTTCTCCGGCAGACCTTCCTGCTCGGGGATCGGTTCGGGGATCGGGGTATTCTCGATCACCTGGCCGGCCTTTGCCCGCGCCGCCTGTTCGGCCTGGGCCGGTTCGATCATCGACCGGCGATAGGCATCCGCCAGGGCCGGCAGGGGCAGGATGGCACCAGTCGCGGTCTGGCGCGCCTCCTCCATCACCCCGTCGTGGGCAATGAAATTGTCCAGTTCATCGACACCCATGCCGCCGAAGCGTCGCCAGACCAGGGTCAGGCAGGCTTCTGCCCGGGGCTCCAGATCCTTCGGCTTCGGCAGGTCCCCCGCGTTCTCCAGGATGTCATAGAGGTTGGGGTCCTGCGGCCCCATCGCACTGGCAACGAACACGCTCGGCATCAGCAGGCGGCAGCCGTTCACGGCGGCATAGAGCGCCTGCGCGATATAGAGCAGCATCTGCATCTTGCGCGGCGGGATGCGCTTGCCCGCTTCCGCCCCCTGCCCCTCGAACCAGGCAACAGCCAGCAGGCTGTTCTTCAGCGCGGGGGTACGGAACTGTTCGAGTTCGTCAGACATGGCGGGGTGATGATCCATCCGGTGGTGGGAACCGGCGGCATCTTCACCCGGACATGCTTAACGCGGCCTTAAGGGCGGTCGGTCAGCCCAATCCTCAATCGATAAGTGCCTGATGCACCAGCGCGCGCAGTTCCTTGCGGATCGGGTAGTGGCTGGAGGGGACGAGCTGGGTCATGTACATCACCACCATGTCCTCCACCGGGTCGACCCAGAAGGCCGTGGAGGCCATGCCGCCCCAGCCATGATCGCCGACGCTGCCCATGTTCTGGCTGATCGCGGGGTTCAGGGTCACCGAGAAACCGAGGCCGAAACCGACACCGGCGAAGGAGACTTCGGAGAACACCGGCTGTCCCATGCTGGCCAGGTCACCGGGCAGATGGTTCGATGCC
>BQJF01000179.1 GCA_021604565.1 Minwuia thermotolerans
TTCGCCGTCGCGCCGCCAGTCTCCGCAAGCACCATCGTGATCGCTGCAGTCAGCGTCGTCTTGCCATGGTCAACGTGACCGATCGTGCCCACGTTGCAGTGCGGCTTCGTACGCTCAAACTTCTCTTTGGCCATCTGTCTATTCTCCGGCTCTCAAGAGGTGTCAGTTAATTGCTCAAGTCTCGTTCCGGCCCCTGGGGACCGGCTATCGGTATCGCCCCGATCAGGCCAGCTTCGCGATCACCTCGTCGGAGACGCTCTGCGGAACCTGTTCGTAGTGGTCGAACTGCATGGTGAACTGTGCACGACCCTGGGTCATCGACCGCAGCGTGTTCACGTAACCAAACATGTTGGCCAGCGGCACCATGGCACCGATCACCGTGGCGTTGCCGCGCGGCTCGGAACCCGTGACCTGGCCACGACGGCTGTTCAGGTCACCCATGACGTCACCGACGAAATCTTCCGGCGTCACCACTTCGACCTTCATCATCGGCTCGAGCAGCTTCGCACCGGCCTTCGGCGCAACCTCACGGAAGGCGGCACGTGCCGCAATCTCGAAGGCCAGAACCGAGGAGTCAACGTCATGGCTCGCACCATCGACCAGGGTTGCCTGCACATCGATGATCGGGAACCCGGCAAGCACGCCGGACTCGACCACGGAGCGCAGCCCCTTCTCGACGCCGGGGATGTATTCCCGGGGAACGGAACCGCCGACGACCTTGCTCTCGAACTGGAAGCCCGAACCCGGCTCACCCGGCTCCAGCACCAGCTTGATGCGCGCGAACTGACCGGAACCACCCGTCTGCTTCTTGTGGGTGTAGTCGATCTCGGCCTGACGGGTCAGCGTCTCGCGATAGGCAACCTGCGGCGCACCGATGTTCGCCTCCACCTTGAACTCGCGCTTCATGCGGTCGATCAGGATGTCGAGGTGAAGCTCGCCCATGCCCTTCAGCACGGTCTGGCCGGTCTCGTGGTCGGTCGTGACACGGAAGGACGGATCCTCCTGCGCCAGACGGCCCAGAGCCTGGCCCATCTTCTCGTGGTCGGCCTTGGTCTTCGGCTCCACCGCGATCTCGATGACCGGATCGGGGAATTCCATGGCTTCCAGAACCACCGGACGCAGCGGATCACACAAGGTGTCGCCGGTCGTGGTGTCCTTCAGCCCGGCGATGGCGATGATGTCACCGGCCATGGCCTCTTTCACGTCCTCACGGTCATTGGCATGCATCATCAGCATGCGGCCGATGCGCTCGCGCTTGTCCTTGACGGAATTCAGCACGGATCCACCGCTCTCGACACGACCGGAATAGACCCGGCAGAAGGTCAGCGAGCCGACAAACGGGTCAGCCATGATCTTGAACGCCAGGGCCGAAAACGGCTCGTCGTCGGAGCTGTGACGCACGACTTCCGTGTCCGGGTCACCGACCTTGGAGCCGCGAATGTCGGCAACGTCAGTCGGGGCAGGCATGTAATCGACAACGGCGTCCAGCAGCGGCTGCACGCCCTTGTTCTTGAACGCGGTGCCACACAGGACCGGGATCAGCTTGCTGGTCATCACGCCACGGCGGATCAGACGGCGCAGCTCGTCGGCATCGGGCTCGACACCTTCCAGGTAGGCCGTCATGGCATCGTCGTCGAACTCGACCGCGGCCTCGATCATCGCTTCGCGATACTCGGCTGCCTTGTCGGCCAGATCGGCGGGAATTTCGGTATATTCGAACTCGGCACCGAGGGTCTCTTCCTTCCAGATGATCGCCTGGTTGTTGATCAGATCAACAACACCGACGAAATCGGATTCGGAACCGATCGGCAGCTGCAGCGGAATCGGGGTGCAGCCGAGGCGGTCAACCATCATCTCGACGCAGCGATAGAAGTCGGCACCCATGCGGTCCATCTTGTTGACGAAGCACATGCGCGGCACGCGGTACTTGTCCGCCTGGCGCCACACCGTCTCGGTCTGCGGCTCGACACCGGCGACGGCATCGAACACGGCAACCGCGCCGTCGAGCACACGGAGACTACGCTCCACCTCGATGGTGAAATCCACATGGCCCGGCGTGTCGATGATGTTGACACGATGATCGCGCCAGAAACAGGTCGTGGCAGCGGACGTGATCGTGATTCCGCGCTCCTGCTCCTGCTCCATCCAGTCCATGGTGGCAGCACCATCATGGACCTCACCGATCTTGTGGGAGCGACCGGTGTAATAGAGGATTCGTTCCGTCGTCGTGGTCTTGCCGGCATCAATGTGGGCCATGATGCCGATGTTGCGATAACGGTCGAGGGGCGTCACTCGAGACATGGGAAGGACTCTTTCCTGCTCTGAATTACCAGCGGTAGTGCGAAAAGGCCTTGTTGGCCTCCGCCATCCGATGGGTGTCTTCACGTTTCTTCACCGCACCGCCGCGGCTGCTGGACGCATCCATCAGCTCACCGGCCAGGCGCTCCATCATCGTGGTCTCGGACCGCTTCCGCGCCGAATCGATGACCCAGCGGATCGCCAGGGCCTGCGCACGTTCGGTACGCACATCGACCGGCACCTGATAGGTGGCACCACCGACACGGCGGGACCGCACCTCAAGCTGCGGGCGGGAATTGGCCAGCGCCTCGTGGAATACATCGATCGGGCTGCGGCCCAGCTTCTGCTCCACACGCTCGAACGCCTTGTAGACGATCTGTTCGGCGGCAGACTTCTTGCCGTGCATCATCAGGTTGTTCACGAACTTCGTGACGACCAGATCTCCATAAATGGGATCGGGAAGGATTTCGCGCTTTTCGGCAGCGTGGCGACGGGACATGCTTCAGAACTCTCCAATCACTTCGGACGCTTGACGCCGTATTTCGAACGGCGCTGGCGGCGATCCTTGACGCCCTGGGTATCCAGAACGCCACGCAGAATGTGGTAACGCACACCGGGAAGATCCTTCACGCGGCCACCACGGATCAGAACGACCGAGTGCTCCTGAAGGTTATGGCCCTCACCGGGGATGTAGCTCGTGACCTCGAAGCCATTCGTCAGGCGCACACGCGCAACCTTGCGCAGCGCGGAGTTCGGCTTCTTCGGGGTCGTTGTATAGACACGGGTGCAGACGCCACGCTTCTGCGGGCACGCCTCCATCGCGGGAACCTTGTTGCGCGCCAGGGGCTGCTGACGCGGCTTGCGGATCAATTGGTTGATCGTCGGCATACGGTCCGAACCTTCTTCGATAGAACACCCCGATACCCGAACGGCATCGATGGCCAAATCTGTTTGCGATCGTGGAACAAGCGTCCTTCCAAACGAACAGAAGCAAACCAACGACCCCCTTGTTTCGGGATCGTTGCCGCTTTCCGCCTTTCAGTGGCCCGTCCAAAAGAGGCCCTGAGTGCTTGGACGAACGGTCGCCGTGTCTTGGTCAGAACACGCCAACTACCAGCGCCGCATTGGGCGCGGACTATATGAACGCCCC
>BQJF01000180.1 GCA_021604565.1 Minwuia thermotolerans
GTTTCGGGATCGTTGCCGCTTTCCGCCTTTCAGTGGCCCGTCCAAAAGAGGCCCTGAGTGCTTGGACGAACGGTCGCCGTGTCTTGGTCAGAACACGCCAACTACCAGCGCCGCATTGGGCGCGGACTATATGAACGCCCCCCGGATCGGTCAACAGCTAATATCCGCTAATTCCGCTGTCGTTTCAGAAGGGCCCCGAAAGCCCTCAAACGCAATATTCGAGCGTCATTCGACGTCGTTTCGCAATCATCTGTCGCGACTTTCGGGGTGCGACCGGCACCGGCAGAGAAAGGCCCCGCATCCACGTCGGGATGCGGGGCCAATTCGACTCCGGACCATGACCCACTGCCCCTGTTTCCGCCGTCAGAGGGAGCGGTTGCAACAGAAGCGGTCAGACAGTCACTCCGCGGCGGGAATCGCCGCCGGTGCGCTGCCCTGGTCATTGTCGGCGTTCTGGGCCGCAAGCTTGCGATCCCGTTCCGCCGCGATACGCTTCACCTCGTTCATCTGGCCACCGGTACCTGCGGGGATCAGACGACCGACGATCACGTTTTCCTTCAGGCCGTTCAGGACGTCCAGCTTGCCCTGCACCGAGGCCTCCGTCAGGACACGTGTGGTCTCCTGGAAGGACGCGGCAGAGATGAAGGAGCGTGTCTGCAGGCTGGCCTTGGTGATGCCCAGCAGGACCGGTTCCCCGGTTGCCGCATCGCCGCCCTCCTTGACCGCCTTGGCGTTGATCTCGTCGAACTCGTGACGATCGATCTGCTCACCGATCAGCATGGTCGTGTCGCCGGAGGAGGTGATTTCCACCTTCTGCAGCATCTGACGCACGATGACCTCGATGTGCTTGTCGTTGATCTTCACACCCTGCAGTCGATAGACCTCCTGGATCTCGTTGACCAGGAACTCGGCCAGTGCGGCGACACCCAGAACCTTCAGGATGTCATGCGGTGCCGGATTGCCATCGACGATGTAATCGCCGCGCCGCACCTGGTCGCCTTCGTGAACGCCGATGTGGCGGCCCTTCGGGATCAGGTAGTCGACCGGATCCTTGCCATCCTCTTCCGGCGTGATCGTCAGGCGACGCTTCGCCTTGTAATCCTTGCCGTAGCTGATGCGGCCGTCGATCTCGGCCAGGATGGCATGATCCTTCGGACGCCGCGCCTCGAACAGTTCCGCAACACGCGGCAGACCACCGGTGATGTCACGGGTCTTGGACCCTTCGCGCGGGATACGTGCCAGCACGTCACCGGCATGAACCGCCTGTCCGTCCTGCACCGAGAGAATCGAGTCGACCTGCAGGAAGTAACGTGCCTCCTGCCCCGTATCCAGGTTGATGACCTCCCCGGCTTCATCACGCAGCGTGATGCGCGGACGGATGTCATTCGACCCCGGCTGGCCCTTCCAGTCGACGACGACCTTGGAGGAGATGCCTGTGTTCTCGTCCACCACATCCCGGACACTGATACCGTCCAGCAGGTCACGATAGGTAACGATACCACTGCGCTCCGTGATGATCGGAACGGTGAACGGATCCCACTCGGCCATCTTCTCGCCCTTGGTCACGGTCTGGCCGTGGTCCTTGGCGAGACGGGAGCCGTAGGGCACCCGGTGGCGCGCACGCTCCCGGTTGTTCTGGTCGAGCAGAACAAGTTCGGTGGTCCGGTTCATGACAACCAGACGCCCTTCCGAATCCTCGACAACCGCGCGGTTCTCGATGTTCAGCGTGGCATCGTGTGCCGCCTCGATGGACGAATTCTCACCGGCCTGCGCCGCGCCACCGATGTGGAACGTGCGCATGGTCAGCTGGGTACCAGGCTCACCGATCGACTGTGCCGCGATGACACCGACCGCCTCGCCCATGTTGACCTTCGTGCCACGGGCCAGATCGCGGCCATAGCACTTGCCGCAGACGCCATGACGGCTCTCGCAGGTCAGGGTGGAACGCACGATGACGGCTTCGACAGCCGCCTTCTCGATGATGTCGACCTCGGTTTCCTCGATCAGGGCACCGGCCTTGACCAGAACGTCACCGCTCGCCGGGTCCGTGATGTCCTCGGCCGCGGTACGGCCCAGGATACGCTCGCCCAGCGCTTCGATGACATCACTGCCGTCGACCACGTCACGCACGACGAGACCGTGGGTGGTGCCGCAATCTTCCTCGTGGATGACCGCGTCCTGCGCCACATCGACGAGACGACGGGTCAGGTAACCGGAGTTGGCCGTCTTCAGCGCCGTATCCGCGAGACCCTTTCGGGCACCATGGGTGGAGATGAAGTATTCCGAAACCGTCAGACCTTCCTTGAAGTTGGAAATGATCGGGGTCTCGATGATCTCGCCCGACGGCTTGGCCATCAGGCCACGCATGCCGGCAAGCTGCTTCATCTGGGCCTGACTGCCTCGCGCACCGGAATGCGCCATCATGTAGATGGAGTTCGGCTGGCCATGGTTGGCGGCACCGGCGTTCTCCATCCCCTTCATCATCTCCTCGGCAACCTTGTCGGAGCACTGCATCCAGGCATCGACAACCTTGTTGTACTTCTCGCCGGAGGTGATCAGGCCGTCCAGGTACTGCTGCTCGTACTGCTTCACCAGCGTGTTGGTCTCGTCGACCAGACCCTTCTTCGAGTCCGGGATGATCATGTCATCCTTGCCGATGGAGATGCCGGCCCGGCAGGCATGGGCAAAGCCCAGGCCCATGATCCGGTCACAGAACAGCACCGTCTCCTTCTGGCCGGTATGGCGATAGACGATGTCGATCAGGTTGCCGATCTCCTTCTTCGTCAGAAGACGGTTGATCAGCGAGATCGGCACCCGCGGGTTCAGCGGGAGCTTCTCCGCGATCAGCATGCGGCCCGGGGTGGTCTCCAGACGCATCATGGACAGTTCGCCCGCGTCGTCATAGCCCCAGTGCCGGGTGGTGATCTTCGCATGAAGATCGACCAGGCCCTGGTCCAGCGCATAGGACAGTTCGTCCATGCCGCTGAAGGTCAGGCCCTCGCCCTTCACGTTCTCACGCACCATCGACAGGTAGTAGATACCGAGCACGATGTCCTGGCTGGGAACGATGATCGGCTTGCCGTTGGCGGGCGAGAGGATGTTGTTGGTGGACATCATCAGCACGCGGGCTTCCAGCTGCGCCTCCAGCGCCAGCGGCACATGAACCGCCATCTGGTCACCGTCGAAGTCTGCATTGAAGGCCGTGCAGACCAGCGGATGCAACTGGATTGCCTTGCCCTCGATCAGCACCGGCTCGAACGCCTGGATGCCGAGACGATGCAGGGTCGGCGCACGGTTCAGCATCACGGGGTGTTCCCGGATGACCTCTTCCAGCACGTCCCAGACTTCCGGCCGCTCCTTCTCCACCAGCTTCTTGGCGGATTTCACGGTCGGGGCCAGCCCCTGCAGTTCCAGC
>BQJF01000181.1 GCA_021604565.1 Minwuia thermotolerans
CCCAGGTCCGGTCGCGCATGCCATGGCAGTCAACCTCGATCCGTTCCCCCTTCAGCACGATATGGCCGTGCACCCGCCCGAATTGGTCGAAATGATGCGCCGAGCCGAAGGTCGATCCGGTGGCGGTCAGCGGTTCCGGCGGCATCACCCCGTCGAACCGCAGGTCTGCCGAAAGCAGCCCGCGCCCGTTGTCGTCGTAGCTCAGGGCATAGGATGTGCAGGGTTCGATCATGCGAATGCAGACGCCGGTCGGCAGTCGGATATCGGTCAGGTCCTGATCCTTGGGGATCGGCAGCGCCGTGTAGTTGGCAGAGAACGGCACCTCCCAGGGCAGATGCGCAGTGTGATCCCAGATCCACGCCCCGCCGGAGACAATGCTGATGTTGGGCCGGGCCATGGTGTAGAACCAGCCGCCAAGCCTGCGTTCCGGCACATGAAAGGAAAACCACGCGGTCTCCGTCGCCCACCAGTCGTCGTCCATCTGATCGAAATGCCAGCCATCGTCGGCAGGCGTGAAACCGCGCTCATCCATTCTCGTCCTCCGTCAGGTACATCTCTCTCAGCCTGAACTTCTGTATCTTGCCGCTGGGCGTGCGGGGGAAGGCTTCGATCACCTCCAGCCGCTCCGGCAGGTAGTTGCGCGCCAGCTTGTGTCCCTGCAGCCAGTCGACCAGATCAGCGAGTGTCAGTGACTTCCCGGCCACCAGCGTGACCACTGCACAACCCCGCTCCCCCAGCCTCGTGTCCGGAAGGCCGATCACAGCAGCATCAACGATGTGCGGATGGCGGTAGAGCAAGTCTTCGACCTCCACCACCGGCACGTTCTCACCGCCGCGAATGATGATGTCGCGCGACCGACCGGTAATGCGGATATAGCCTTCCATGTCCATCCGGGCATTGTCCCCGGTCTCGAACCAGAGATCCGGGTCGACCTGATAGGCCTCGGGCCGGTTGAAGTAGCCGACGAACATGGTTGGCCCGCGCGACTGCAGCCGCCCCTCGGTGCCCGGAGGCACCGGCTGGCCCGCATCATCGACGACACGAACGGCCTGATGCGGGATCGCCCTGCCGTCGGTCTCGAAGACCTTCTCTTCCGGATCGCCCGGATAGGTCGCGGTCACGATTCCGTTCTCCGTCATGCCCCAGGCACTCATGACATAGAGGTCCGGATGACGCGCCGCAGCGTCCCGCAGCAGCACGCGCGGAATCGGCGCACCGGCACAGAGAAACAGCCGCAGGCTGGAGACGTCGAAGTCCCCGACCGCCGGATCATGCACCAGATCGCTGAGGAAGGGGGTTGCGGCGACGGTGATGGTGCAGCCCTCCGCCGCGATCAGGCTGGCGGCGATGCCCGGGTCCCAAACGTCCTGTACGACGCTCTTCACCCCGCGCGCCAGGGTCATGACGCAGGCGTACATGAAGCCGGTCTGGTGCGCCATGGGCGACCCCATGTAGACCACGTCCCGCGTCGTCATGCCAAACAGTTCCCACGCCAGTTGCACCTTGGCCAGCAGTGTGTTGGGCGTGTGCATGACCCCCTTCGGCTCCCCGGTGGTGCCGGAGGTGTACATCAGTTCCGTCACGTCATTCGCGCCGGGACGCGGGGACAGCGGCAGCATCCCGCCGGCGGGCGCACTGCGCAGCAGCACGCTCTCGAAATCACAGCCCGGATCAGGGCCATCGACCACCAGCACATGTTTCAGGTCCGGCAGGTCGCCGTGGATATCCGCGATCATCGCCGGATAGTCAAAGCCCCTGAAGGTCGCTGGAATGACCAGCAGCTTCGTCTTCGGAAATCCCAGCATGAAGCGCAACTCGCGCTGGCGGAAGATCGGCATCAACGGGTTGATCGCCGCACCGATCCGGGCGCAGGCGGGATAGAGCACGAAATAATGCCACCAGCCGGGCAGTTGAGCGGCAACGACATCGCCCGGACCGATCCCCAGTGCCAGCAGCGCCTGCGTGGCACGGTCGGAAAGCCGCTTCAGTTCGCCGAAGGTGAGGCTGGTGCGCCCGCCGTCGGCGGCCCGGTGACAGACCACCGCCACCTCATCCGGTCGCGCCGCAGCGATCCGGTCGAAACGATCGACAATCAGTTCCTCACCCCAGAGCCCGGTCCCGGTCAGTTGCTGCAACCGCTCCGCCGGAATGACTGGATCAAGCGCCATCCGTTTCCTCCCCGTAGGGAAGCCTAACAGCACCTCAGGCGTGACGCGAACGGCTTGCGACGCTCATCGACAACCAACCGTGTCGGAAACAGGTCCTACGACTGTCGGTGCGTCACCTCGGTCACCGCAACCTTCGGCTTGAAGGGCCAGTAGATCTCAGCGTTCCGGGTAAAGCCGGAAGGGCGGAAGATCAGGATCAGCAGCAGGATGACACCCAGGCCCACCTCCGCCGAGCTGGCCGGCAGGCTGATGCTGGTCTCACCGAGGCTGAAACCTTTCTCCGCCTTGCGCAGCAGTTCGATCACGAAGGACAGCACAATGGTGCCGACCACAGCACCCGAGAGGCTCTGCATGCCGCCGACCACCAGCATCGACAGGGTGATGAAGGTCATCGGCAGGTAGAAGGTGTCCACCGTCAGCAGCCCCAGGAAATGGCCGTACAGGCCACCGGCCATGCCGACGAAGAAGGCACTGATGGTGAAGGAGATGACGCGTTCAGAGGTGACGTTCACACCCGCCGCCTTGGCCGCGACCTCGTCCTCACGGCTCGCCCGCAGCGCCAGGCCGAACCTGGACCGGGAATAGATGAAGGCACCGATCATGGCGACGATGCAGAACCAGAACGCCACCCAGGGTGTCGTCGTGACCGGAATGCCGACCAGCGAACTCTGCCCCGCCGTCCAGGTGCTCCATTGCAGGTAGAGGGAATAGAAGCTCATGAACAGGGCGAAGGTGCCGATTGAGGCCGCAATGCCGGAAAGCCGCATCATCGCCAGCCCTGAAATGAAGGCCGCGATGGCCGCGATCAGGCCACCTATGATCGTCGCGATCAGCCAGTGGTGCGAATTGGCCAGCAGATAGGCCGGCAGGCCGGGGATGAAGATGTCCTTGGTCATCGGGTCCATGGTCTGCCAGGCCGTGGCATAGGCGCCGATCATCATGAAGCCGATGTGGCCGAAGGAAATCAGCCCCGAATTGCCGATAAAGATGTAGAGGCCGATCACGACCACCAGCCGGATCAGTCCCTCCGTCAGGGACTGGCTGACAATGCGGTCGCCCATGGACTGGATGACGGCAACCACCAGCAGCAACCCGATGGACAGGATGATCAGCGGCCAGACTTCGCGGACCATGTGGCCCAGAGGTGATTTCGGCTCCATCTCAGACACGCTCCCTGGACGCACGGGACATGACCAG
>BQJF01000182.1 GCA_021604565.1 Minwuia thermotolerans
GAACCAGAACGGCCCCCAGAACCAGTGCGATTTCAGCCCGATGTCGGTCGGATTGCTCATTCGCCGCTTCCTCCGCTGATGTCGAAGGCCACGCCGATGCGCCCCAGGGCACGCACCAGTACGAAGCGGGCGACCTGCACGGAAACCCGCGCATCGATGTAGCGCATGGCGACGCTGAAATAGTCTTCCTGGGCTCGCAGGACCTGCAGCAGGCTGACCCCGCGCAGCCGGAACTGTTCCAGCACGGCCATGCGGGAACGGTGGTTCTCCAGCAGGGCGCTCTCGTAGGACGCAACCTCTTCCCGGCGTTCGGCCAGCGTCTGGAAGGCGGTAGTGACCTCCCGCTCCAGGGAGCGGCGCGTCGTCGCGAGCACCCGTGTCGCCTGGATATGGCGGGCATGGGCCTGGTCCGCACGGGCGCCGATGGCGCCGCTGGTGTCGATCGTCACCTGTCCGACGACCCGTCCGGAGAGTTCATAGTCCCCCTGTCCGTTCAGGACGTCGAAACGGGTCGCCCGCACCTGCAGGGTCAGGCTTGGCAGATAGGCCGCATCCGCCGCCCGCCGTTCGTGCAGTCGCTGCGCGGAGATCAGCCGGGCCGAGGCCATCCGGGGACTGCTGGCCAGGGCCTGCTCACGCGCATCATCGATATGCAGTGGCAGTTCCAGAATCGGTGCGGGAAGCCCCTCCGTCCCGTCAGGCGGCACGCTGAACAGTTCGAAGAAGCGGCTGCGTGCATCGACCCTTCCGGCCGAAAACCCGGCGGCACTGGCCCGCGCACTGGCGAACTGCGCGTTGGCCTGCACAACATCGGTCGTCGCGCCCACTCCCGCCTCCCGCCGCTGCTCCGCATAGGTCAGCACCAGCTCATGGATGGCGAGATTCTCCGCAATCAGGGCTTCACGGGCATTTACCCGTGCCATATCCAGCCAGGCGGAGACGGTATCGAACGCCAGGCGCCCGGCAATCGTGCGTGTCTCCGCATCAATGCCCCTGCGCGCGGCCTCGGTGGCGGCAATCTGGTGACTGGTTGCACCGAAGTCGTAGATCTGCTGTTCCGCATTGATGAACAGGTCCGCCTCCGTCGTCGTGCCTTCGTCCGCAACCGAACGCCGATTGTCGTTCGCGTCACCGTCGAAGATGCCCAGACCTGTGGTCAATCCGCCCGACAACTGGGGTTTCAGGGCCGCGCGGGCCTCCGCCGTCCGCCCTGCGGCTTCCCGGCCACGCCAATGCCGCTCATCGAACTCCGGATTGGCGGTCACGGCACGGGTCACCTTCTCACGGAACTGGCGGGTCTGTTCGTCATCCGCTGTCAAACCGGTGATCAGATCCGCCGCACTATCAATGTCCGGTGCAGTCGCCGGTGTGGAAACGGATTCCGGCTGGCCTGCAATGACCCCGCGGAAGAAGTCGAGAAAGCGAAACGGCTTCGATGCCGCCACCGGTTCATAGGGCAGTGGAATTTCTGCCCTGACGCCGGAGACGCAGACCATCAGCGCCGCGAACAACAACAGGCCCGGCAGAAAGGGAATCCGCAAGGCCATCACAGCGGAGGGACCGAACGTGATGGCCTTGCGGTCGCGACAGACCTGATCGGGGTCCTGATCATTCCGGTGTCGCAAGTACGTCGATCAGGGATTGCAGATTGCCCAGGGCCGCATCCGCGCCCACCTGATCGAAAATGAAATCTCCGGCGACCAGCTGATTGCTGCCCAGTGCGGAGATCGTGACCTGACCGGCAACCGTCGCCCCGGCCGCGGTCAGGAAGCCCGAAAGATCGATCACCGCATCGCCGTCCTGGTCCGACGCACTGCCCAGTACATCCGCCAGTGTCAGCTCCGACCCGGCACCGCTGCGCAGCCCGGAGAGGTCGATCCTGTCACCGTCTGCCTGGCTGAAATCCGCCAGGTCCAGCAGGGCGCTGATCGTATCGGTCGCGGTGCTGCCCGCAGCGGCAATGGAGAAGATGTCCGCACCGGAACCACCGAAGGCGGTCACGGTGGCACCGTCGTTGCCGATCACCCGGATATTGTCATCCCCTGAACCACCATTGGCGATGTCTGTGCCGCCATCGGCGACCAGCACATCATCGCCGCCGCGCCCCAGCAATGCATCGCCACCGCCACCACCACGCAGACCATCTGCGCTGTCGCCACCCTGCAACGTGTCATCAGCCGAAGAGCCGATCGCCGCCTCCACGGAGACAAGCTGATCGGTTTCGCCGCCACTGACTGCGGTACCCGCGCCAAGATCAACAGTGACCGGTCCGGCCTCGACTGACAGGTCAACCGCATCGGTGCCGTCGCCACCGTCCAGACTGTCCACACCACCCGCGCCGGACAGCGTGTCATCACCGGCCCCACCGGACAGGAACTGGGCACTGTCATCGCCGGACAGGCGATCTGCCTGTGCCGTACCGACAAAGGCCTCGAAGCCGCTCAGACTGTCGACGTCCTGACCGGACGTCGCAGTGCCCGCAACCAGGTCCAGCACCACCCCGACCGCCAGATCCGAGAAATCCGCCGTGTCCGTGCCATCACCGCCAGTGAGGCTGTCATTGCCCAGGCCACCAAGGATGACGTCATCGTCGGCACCACCGGACAGCGTGTCGTCACCTGCATCGCCCAGCAGCCGGTCTGCCCCTGCGCCGCCATTGACACTGTCCGTGCCGTCACCACCGGAAACCGTGTCTGCCTCCGCACCACCGGAAAGGACGTCATTGCCGGCCTGGCCGAGCAGAACGTCCGCCCCCGCGCCGCCAAAGAGTGCATCCACACCGTCGCCGCCACTCAGGCTGTCGGAACCCGCACCGCCAAGCAACTGGTCACGTCCGGCATCACCTGCAAGCGTGTCATCGCCCGCGCCGCCGGACAGGGAGTCATTGCCGTCTCCGCCACCCAGGACGTCGCCACCGGCTCCACCAAGAACATTGTCGGCCGCCGCAGCGCCACTGAACTGATCAGCCTGGGCAGAAAGCGTGAACCTCTCGATACCCGCAATCACCGTACTGTCGGCACCACTGGCCGCCGTCCCGGCAGCCGCGTCGATCGTCACGCCAGCGGTCGCCGTCGAGAAATCGAGGAAGTCAGTACCGGCACCGCCATCGATATTGTCATTGCCCGCGCCCGGACGCAGGGTGTCGTTGCCTGCGCCACCAAGCAGCGTGTCATCACCGGCACCACCGTCCAGAAAGTCGCCACCGGCATTGCCGATCAGGCTGTCATTCCCGGCAAGGCCATTCAAACGGTCGCCGACCGCGCCTCCGGTGAGCGTATTGTCGCCCGCGTCGCCGTTCAGATTGCGCGGCTGGTC
>BQJF01000183.1 GCA_021604565.1 Minwuia thermotolerans
CGGCAGGCGCATCGGCGTGTGGTGCGCGCCGGTATCCTTGGCGATGTCGTTGGTGCCCATGACCCAGACCGCTACCCGGTCGGAGGCGGCACCGATGGACTGGGCATTGAGGATGCCGATGGGGGTCTCCATCATGCACCAGAGCGCCATGCCGGCCGGGGCGCCGGCCTTGTCCATGGCCGCGACCAGGCCCTTCACCGTCTCCGCGTCATTGATCTTCGGCACCAGGATGGCATCGGCACCGGACTTCGCGATGGCCGCCATGTCGTCGGCACCCCAGGGGGTGTCGAGGCCGTTGATGCGGACGATCATTTCCCGCTTGCCATAGCCGCCACCGGCCAGGGCATCGACGATCTGCTGCCGCGCCGTCGCCTTGGCGTCCGGCGACACCGCATCCTCCAGGTCCAGGATGATGGCATCGGCGGCGATGGTCTTCGCCTTTTCCATCGCGCGGGTGTTGGAACCCGGCATGTAGAGGACGCTGCGGCGGGGGCGGACGGATGCGGCCATGTGGTAGGTTCTCCCTCTTGCCTGCCTGAACGGCAGTGCGATAACTGTGGCCGGACACTATAATTTCCCTGTGGCCCGACGCAACGAGAGGAACGGCATGGCGGTACTTTCCCTGTCCAGCCAGGTGGCGATGGGCCATGTGGGCAATTCGGCGACGGCCTTCGCGCTGCGCCGTCTGGGCCACGTGGTCTGGGACGTGCCGACGACCGTTCTCAGCTTTCACCCCGGCCACGGCAGGCCGGAGGGCAAGGCACTGGAGTCCGGTGCAGTGTCAGGGATGATCCGCGCCATCATCTGCCGGTCCCGCCCCGATCTGGTCTTCTCGGGCTACCTGGCCGAATCCACGAACGGGGAGATGCTGGCACGACAGCTCGACCGCCTGCGGGAGGATGCCGCCTGCCGCTATGTCCTCGACCCGGTCATCGGCGATACCCATACCGGACGTTATGTTCCGTCAGCCATCGTCGCGACGATTCGCGACTCGCTGATGCCACGCGCCGACATCGTGCTGCCGAACCGCTACGAGCTTGGTGTCCTGGCCGGGATGCCGACCACGACGGAGATCGAGGTCATGCTTGCCGCACGGCACCTGATGACCCTCGGCCCCTGCGCCGTGGTCTGCACGTCCTCCCCGGGCGTGCAGGGAAAGGTGCAAGTCCTGGTGGTGCAGCGGGAGTCCCTGCACCGCGTGTCCATGCCCGCGATTCCGGATGCGCCGCATGGCACGGGCGACCTGTTCGCCGGCCTGTTCATCGCCCGCATGCTGGACGGCATGCCGCTGCAGAATGCTGCTGCGCTTGCCGCATCCGCCGTACACGCCGTGATCGGCTGGTCCCGCGCCCTGGGGGACAGTGATCTGGCCCTGGTCGCGGCGCAGTCATCGCTGCTGGAGCCGCCGCTGGAGGCAGAGATCACCGTACTGCAGCCGCGACTGGCGGAGATCGCATGAACATCGGCGCGGCAGCACGGGCGTCGGGCCTGCCCACCAAGACCGTGCGCTACTACGCGGAGATCGGCCTGGTCACCCCATCCGCGCGCCGCAGCAACGGCTATCGCGACTATGGCCCGCAGGAGGTGCAGCAACTGCGCTTCGTGCAGCGCACCCGCAGTTTCGGCTTCAGCATCGACGCCTGCCGCGAACTGCTCGCCCTCTATGCCGACCGCAACCGTGCCAGTGCCGACGTGAAGGCCATCGCCCTGGACCACCTGGCGGAGATCGAGCGCAAGATGACCGAGTTGCAGTCATTGCACGACGAACTGACCCACCTGGCGGGCAACTGCCATGGCGACCAGCGACCCGACTGCCCGATCCTGCAAGGACTGGCCGAAATGGAACCGAAAGGCCTGACATGACCAAGCGACCTGAACTGATCGTCGATCCGGCCTTTGTCGAGGCCGGCCTGGATGCAGGCACGATCCGGGCGATCGACTGCACCGTGACATTCGAGACCAGGCCCGTCGGGGCCTCCACCATCCACAGTGGCCGCGACGCATGGCTGGCGGGGCACATACCCGGCGCGGCGTACCTGCACATGGTCGATGACCTTTCCGATCCGGACGGAGCCTACCCCTTCACCATCGCTCCGCAGGCGCAGATCGACAGGGTATTGTCGGCGATCGGGATCGGGCCGGAGGATACCGTGGTGCTCTACGGCTCTGGCACGGCGGTCGCGGTGACCCGTGCCTGGTGGGTACTCTCCGTCTCCGGTCTGCGCGACGTGCGGATCATGGATGGCGGCTGGCAGCGCTGGGTCGCGGAGGGCCGGGCAGTCGCCAGGGGGGAAGAGCGGTTCACGCCGTCCACGTTCCGGGGCCACCGCAACCAGTCCGCCATCGCCGACCGGGAAACGGTGAAGCAGGCCATCGCCGCTGGCGACGTGCAGATCGTCAACGCGCTGTCGGTGGCACAGTTTCAGGGGACAGGCGGCACACATTATGGCCGCCCCGGACGCATTCCGAACAGCCTCAGCGTTCCGGCTACCGATCTGCTCGACCCGCTGACCGGCGACTTTGCGCAGCCCGATCAGATGGCACGGCAGATCGCGGGCATTGATCCCGCGAAACCGGTGATCACCTATTGCGGCGGCGGCATTGCCGCAGCGGCCACCCTGTTCGCCCTGCATGTCGCGGGACACGACAACCTGCAGCTCTATGACAATTCCCTGCTGGAATGGTCGGCAGTGCCAGACCTGCCGATGGATTGCGACGGAAACTGAAGGTGCAGCCGTGACCCCGCCTCTCACTTCCGTTTCCGTTCGCGGCGCGCTGCTGATCGCCCTGTTCTGGCTGTTTTCTCCCGCGTCGGCTCAGGCTGACGCGCCCCGTACCGAACTGGTGATGTTCGTACTGGGCACCTGCATCTATTGCGCTGTCTGGAACGATGCCGTCGGTCGGGGCTATGGCGAGACGACCCTGGGCCGGCGCGCACCGCTGCGCCGGGTTGACCTGCGCCACCGGCGGCCCGACGACCTGCGGCATGTCACAGGTGTACGCATGACCCCGACGTTCGTGCTGCTGCACGGGGGGCAGGAGGTCGGGCGCATCCTTGGCTATATCGACCGCCCAAATTTCTGGCGCCAGTTACAGGCCCTGATGTGGCAGGTGCCGGGGCGCGCCGAGAACACGTCCCACGCAGTACCCGCCCCCGCGACGGAATGAGCACCGCATGGATCAGCGGTTCGGAAGGCGCCATCCCACGCACTCAACCCACGTCTCTCATCTCCCGTCATTCATCCCATGGCACTGCTGCGGATCGGGCGTCCCTGGAT
>BQJF01000184.1 GCA_021604565.1 Minwuia thermotolerans
GTTCTGCTCATGCCTGCGCTCCCGTGCCGATTGAAAAGATCATGGGTAGAAGATAGGGAATAGCTCACGCGTATCGAGTCGGGAATTTCGGTACGCGGCATGAGACCACGTCAGCGCGGATGCTTCGCGGGATGAGTGTGGATTCTGTGGCGTGACGAAAAGGTAACTGGCTCAATGAAACCTGAGGGATCGGCAAGGACAGCCCTGGTTACGGGTGTGACCGGGCAAGATGGCGCCTATCTGACCGAATTGCTGCTGTCGAAGGGCTATGTCGTTCATGGCATCAAGCGCCGTTCGTCATCATTCAACACGGGACGGCTGGAACATCTCTACCAGGACCCGCATGCCGATGATGTGCAGTTGCACCTGCACTATGGCGACCTGACGGATTCGACCAACCTGCTGCGGATCGTGCAGCAGGTACAGCCTGACGAGATCTACAATCTTGCGGCCCAGAGCCATGTGCAGGTCAGTTTCGAGACCCCAGAGTATACAGCCAATTCCGATGCGATCGGGACGCTGCGGCTGCTGGAGGCGATCCGGATCCTGGGACTGGAGAAGACCGTCCGCTTCTATCAGGCATCCACGTCCGAGCTCTATGGGAAGGTGCAGGAGACGCCGCAGCGTGAGACCACGCCGTTCTGGCCACGCAGCCCCTATGCCGCCGCCAAGCTCTATGCATACTGGATCACGGTGAACTATCGGGAGGCATATGGCATGCACGCCTCCAACGGTATCCTGTTCAATCACGAGAGCCCGCTGCGCGGCGAGACCTTCGTCACGCGCAAGATCAGCCGGTCTGTCGCGTCGATCCAGCTTGGTCTTGAGAACAAGCTGTATCTCGGCAATCTGGATGCCCAGCGCGACTGGGGCCACGCCAGGGACTTCGTCGAGGGGATGTGGCTGATGCTGCAGCAGGACCAGCCGGACGATTACGTGCTGGCCACCGGTGAAACCCATTCCGTGCGCGAATTCGTCGAGGCTGCCTTCGCCGAGGTTGACCGCACTATCGTCTGGTCCGGCAGCGGTGTGGAAGAGCAGGGCAGGGACGCCGCGACCGGCGAGGTGCTGATCGAGGTTGATCCGCGCTACTTCCGTCCGACCGAAGTCGAACTGCTGCTGGGCGACCCGACCAAGGCGCGCGAACGGCTGGGCTGGTCGCACACGACAGGTTTCAGTGACCTGGTCGCGCAGATGGTGCGGGCTGACCTGATCGCCGTCAAACGCGAGCATGAATTCAACAGCGCCATGCACAAGGCACGAGAGAGCTGAGATGACCGCTGTCTTCGACATGCAGAGGCGACGGGTCTTCGTTGCGGGTCACAAGGGCATGGTGGGCAAGGCGATTGTGCGGCGCCTCGCCGGCGAAGACTGCGAGGTTCTGACCGTCGACCGGTCAAGCCTGGACCTGCGTGATCGCCCGGCGGTGAAGACCTGGCTATCCGCCAACAAGCCGGATGTGATTGTCGTTGCAGCGGCAAGGGTTGGGGGCATCCATGCCAACAACACCTATCCGGTGGACTTCATCAGCGAGAACCTGGAACTGCAGTCCAGCCTGATCAGCGGCGGGTTCGAAACCGGTGTGGCAAAGCTGCTGTTCCTCGGGTCGTCCTGCATCTACCCGCGGGAAGCGCCGCAGCCGATCCGGGAGGATGCGCTGCTGACCGGACCGCTGGAACCGACCAACGAGCCCTATGCCATCGCCAAGATCGCCGGTATCCGGCTCTGTCAGGCCTACCGCAAGCAATATGGTGCTGATTTCATCTCCGCCATGCCGACCAACCTCTATGGACCGGGCGACAACTTCCATCCCAACAACAGCCATGTTGCCGCCGCGCTGCTGCGCCGCTTTCACGAGGCCAGGCGTGACCGGGTGAAGACCGTGACGGTCTGGGGCACCGGGCGGCCGCGTCGGGAGTTCTTGCATGTGGACGACATGGCTGACGCCTGCATCCATCTGCTGCGTACCTATTCCGACCACGATCATGTCAACGTCGGCTGCGGCGAAGATATTGCCATTGCGGACTTCGCCCGACTGATCCAGCGGACCGTCGGTCACGATGGCGACCTGGTGTTCGATTCCTCGAAGCCCGATGGCATGTATCGCAAGCAACTGGACGTCACAAAGCTGACCGGACTTGGCTGGCAGCCACGTATCGGGCTGTCCGAAGGTCTGGCCGGTTATTATGATTGGTTTCGTGCCAATATCGAGAACGTGCGGGAACGCTGACAGACCCCGAGCGATGCCGGAGCAATCCATCCGGAAATGCCTGCGCCAACCGGAAAGCTGGACAATGAAGATCTCTGTCGTGACGGTCTGCTTCAATTCGGCCGCGACCATTGGCTGGACGGTCGAGTCGTTCCTGAACCAGCAATGGACCGACAAGGAACTGCTGATCGTCGATGGCGCGTCCCGCGATGATACGCTGAAGATCGTGCAGGGCTTCGATGATCCGGCAATTCGGGTCAGCAGTGAACCGGACAAGGGCATCTATGATGCCATGAACAAGGGATTGCGGAGTTTCAGCGGCGATGCCGTCGGGTTTCTGAATTCCGACGACAGGTATCGCGATCCGGGCGCGCTGACGGCCATAGCGGAGACGCTGGCCGGTCACGACGTGGCCTATGGTGACATCGATATCGTGGCGGACCATGAATCGCGCCGTCTGGTGCGCGCGTGGCGCAATACGCCATACCGTCCCGGCGGCTTTCGCCAGGGCTGGATGCCTGCCCATCCCGGCTTCTATGTCCGCCGCGCGGTTGCCGAGACAGTGGGGGAGTTCGATCTGAGCTGGCCCAGCGCTTCCGACTACGACTGGATGCTGCGGGCCATGGAACTGAATGACTTCAGTGCCGGGCATGTTCCCCACGTGCTGGTCGACATGGCCAACGGGGGCTACAGCAGCAGCGGCATCCGTGCCTTCCTGCGTGGCAACATGCAGAGCCTGCAGGTACGTCGCCGGCGCCTCGGCAGCGGACTGGTGGACCGTGCACTCTTCGCCAAGCCCCTGCGCAAGATTCCGCAGTGGCTCGGCAGGCCTTCCTGAACCAGCCGTCAGATATCTGGATACGCCTGAACGAAGAAGGGGCCGCAGCGACTGGCTGCGACCCCTTTCAATTCGTACCCGATGTCTGAAAGCGGGATCAGACCGAGTAGTACATCGCGAACTCGACCGGATGCGGTGCATGTTCGAAGCGGTAGACCTCTTCCCACTTCAGTTCCATGTAGCCGTCGATCTGGTCGTCGGTGAACACGTC
>BQJF01000185.1 GCA_021604565.1 Minwuia thermotolerans
GGCCACCATGGCTGATCGGCACCGCCAGCACGGTCTCGCGCCCGATCGGCACGATCCGGGTTTCCAGTTCCACGCCGTCACGGCGGATGCGGACCCTGGCAATACCGCCCTGGGCACCATTGCCCTGATCATGGACAATGACCGAGGTCTCGGCGGCCTGATCCACGACGGCGAAGGTGGGGGCATTGATGATCTCTATCCGGCGATCCCGTTCTGCGGCCGCCCCGGTCAGCAACAGGTGCAGGGGGCCAGGCAACAGATCCGCCGCTGGGCCTTCGGACGCATCGAACTCCGGCAGGTCATGGACCTGTCCGTCGCTGATCAGGATGACACCAGCGGTCCTCTCCGCAGCTACACCCTCCAGCCCGCGACGGATCGCACTGACAAGATGGGTGCCGTCAGCAGGCCCGCCTGAATCCGGTCCGGCCTCCACCACCCGCACCTCCAGTTGCTCCTGGCCATCCAGCTCCGCCAGAACGGCGGCAAGGGCTGTCTCGGTCTGTGCCGTGCGGTCGGCGATGGACTGGCTGGTGCTGCGGTCAACGACCACCAGTGCCACGTCATCGTGATAGCGCCGCTCCTCCTCCAGCAGGATCGGGCCGCTCAGGACACCGAACAGCACCAGCAGCAGCAGCAGCCGAAGCGTCGTGCCGCGCGCCTGCCGGAACAGGCCGAACAGCGTGATGACGGCGGCAAGGGCACCAAGCGCCAACAGCAGTGGCGGCGGCACCAGCGGTTCGAATGCGATCTGCAGGCCGTCGATCATGCCTATTGTCCCAGCCGGTCGAGAATGGCGGGCAGATGCACCTGGTCGGACTTGTAGTTGCCGGTCAGGGCGTACATCACCAGGTTCACCCCGAACCTGTAGGCCATTTCGCGCTGTCGGCGCCCGCCACCCTGCACCGGGGCAACCGGCCGACCGTCGCGGTCCATGGCCCAGGCCGAGGCCCAGTCTGCCCCGCCGATCAACAGCGGCGAGACCCCGTCATTGGCACGGGCATTCAGTTGCTCCACCCAGACCCGACCCGTGGGATAGCGACCGGGGAACGACTCGGTCAGATAGAATGACCGGGTCAGGACATGCCCCTCCTTCACCAGCTCCAGCGGTCCGATATCGACGCGGGCCAGCAACTGGCGCAGGCGGGCAGTGCCGGGACTGACCTGTCCGCGTCCCAATTGCGGGCCTCCGGCATCGCGTGTATCGAACAGCACCACACCGCCTGTCCGCAGATAATTGTCCAGCCGTCGCACGGCTTCTTCGGAGAGTGCTGGCTGGCTGGCGACCATGGGCCAGTAGACGAGGGGGTAGAAGATCATCTCGTCGTTCTCGATCTCCAGCGCCACCGGCATTTCCGGCTCTACCGAAGTCCGCGCCCGCATGATCTCACTCAGTCCGAAGATACCTGCCGCGGACATCCGGTCGATACGCACATCGCCGGTCAGCACGTAGGCGAGGCGGGTTTCCAGGGCAGCATCGATGACGCCGGGATCCACGTTGGCCTGATTGCCGGATTGCCCACTGTCCTGGGCACGCAGCCCGCCCGGCGTAACGAACCCGGAGGCGAGACCCAGCGCCAGCCCGAAGGGCAGGGCATAGGCAAGGCGGCGCATGTTCAGCATCCCGCGCAGCGCCAGCGCCACCAGCGCGTCGACCAGTAACAGGATCAGGGCGGTGGTCAGCAGCCAGGGACCGATGTCCTGCTCCGGTCTGGCACCGACGACTCCGCGTGCGACACCTGACGGCAATGCCTCAAGCGGCCTTGGTTCCGTTGCACTGGTGCCGACGTTGAGCGCGCGGAGGCTCGGACGGGTACCATACAGGCCCGGCGGATTGTCGGGGCCGACGACGGTCGAGGACAGCGCTGCCTCCTGCACCGCACGCGCACCCACCCGCGGGTCGGTCCGTCGTCCAAGTCCGTCGATGGTGATGGCGGGTTCCAGCATGCGTTCGGGGTTCGCCGTTGTTTCAATGCCGACCGACAGGGAACTCAGCCGTCGCAGCATCTCAACGAACAGGCCGGAGAGCGGCAGGTTCGACCAGTCCGTATTGGCAGTCGTATGGACCAGCACAAGCCAGCCCTCGCCGCGCCGTTCCGCAGTCACCAGCGGCGTGCCATCGACCAGGCGTGCCCAGGTCTTCTCCGGCAGATCCAGTGTCGGTTCCGCCAGGACCTGGCGCTGGATCACCACGTCGCGCGGAATGGGCAGACCGGCGAAGGGACTGGCTTCCGGGAAAGGTGCCATGCGGGCGGGCTCGGCCCAGCTCATGGTGCCTTCCAGACTGCGGCCCCCGGTGCGGAGCCTGACCGGCACCAGTTCGTCTGCATTCTCCGCCAGTTTCGGTCCTGCGAACCTGACCAGTACGCCGCCCCTTTCAATCCAGTCGCTCAGCCGCAACTGGTCACCGGCAACAAGGCGCCCGAAGTCAGGCAGCATCAGGATGGAGAGAGGCGTGTCGAGCAGGTCACTGACGACACCTTCCCTGATCTCCGCGAAGGGCAGCAGCGCGCGCTTCAGGTAATAGAGGTCGGCCAGCAACGGCTGAGCCTGCTCCTGCGCGGGGTTGCCGCTCAGGCCGACGCGGAAGCGTCGAAGGCCGGAATCGATCAGGCTGACAGTCGCGGCGCTCTGACGCCCCTCGATCTCCAGACGCTGAATGGCGTTCATTGCTTCCAGTGGCAGCGTCTCGTCGAAGGACATGCTGGTTTCACCCGCAGCGAACGTCAGTTCCCGTCGAAACAGGATGCCGCCATCATTGCCCGTGGCGCGCAACGCCAGCGGTTCCGCCTGTGTGGCCAGATCCCGCTCCATCACCACTTCCAGGCGCGTGCCGCTGCCGGCGGGCGGGCGCAGCAGCATCACGCTGCGGGTCGCGTCGCGGCTCAGGACGGTCAGTGGTCCAAGTCTGCGGGCAACCTCGATCAGTTCGGCATCATCGTCAGAGGCCATGCCGTCAGAGACCCAGTAGACATTGGCCGCCCGCTCCAGATCGACCGTGCCGAGCGCAGCCAGGGCCGCGGCGCGATCCGGCGCCCAGGGGCGGGGTTGCATGCCGCCGATGTTGGCCAGCGCTTCCTCTGCGGTGCCGAGGCGTGCGACAGGGCTGGTGCCATCCTCCGCAGCGGTGGTTCGCAGCAGCAGCACATTGCGGTCCTGCCTGCGCGCGCGGCGCGCGATGTCGGTCATGCTCGCCACCTGGTCATCCCAGGATTGGGCAGCGGCCCAGCCATC
>BQJF01000186.1 GCA_021604565.1 Minwuia thermotolerans
ACTTGGCAACCTGCGGCAAGGGCAGGCAGAGGCCTGATACGAAGCGTCCGCGCGGCACGTCGATGATGGTGATGGCGATCAGCATCGGTGCGCTCTTGATTGGTGCGCCCGTCATGGCGCAACAGGGCTCCGTCTGGATCAATCCCGATATCGTTGGCACCGGTAACACCGGCGTTGCCTCTGCCCCGCAGGTGCAGTCGAATCCTGTATCGCCGGGGCCCCAGCGCTACCGGCTGCCGTTCAACAGGCCTGCCGAGCCGGTACGGCTGACTCCTCCAGGCGCGCGCAACAGCACTGTCGGTGCGCCATCCGGTCAGACAACCGGTCAGGCACCGGTCCTGTCACGCCCCGCTGCGCCACGTGCGCCCGTGACGGTTGCCCTGCAGCCGCCCGCTGCCCCTGTTCCCGCTGCGCCACCTGCGACAGCCATCGCCCGGCCGGTTGCGCCAGCCGCTGTTCCGGCGCCTGCAGGTGCTTCGTCCGCCAGGGCGCCGGCTCCCACACCGTTACCGGCTCCGGCACCGACGGTATCGGCGACCCGGAACCCGGAACCGCCGACGACCGAGCCGCGCGTCATCCGCCCGACAGCACCGACCACGGTCGAGGCCCCGGTGGCAGCGCCGCCGCCGCCGCGTGCCGAACCTTCGGTCCCGCCCCGCCAGGTTGCCACGGCGGCCCCCGCCGCGACGGCTTCGGCCGCAGCAGGCGCGACCCGCGTACTGTTTCAGGGGTCGGCCGAGGATCTTGATCCGACAGGTCGCACAGCGATCCGTGACATTGCCGCAGGCCTGAAGGGCACCGGCGATCGGGTCCAGATCAGGGCCTATGCCGACAGCGACACGGAGACGGAGGGCTGGAAACGGCGTCTCTCGCTGCGCCGGGGCAACAATGTCCGACTGGCGCTGCTGGACGAAGGTGTCCAGAGTTTCCGGATACTGCTGCGGGCGCTGGGCGCGCCGACCGACGGTGGCCCGGGCAATCGCGTCGATCTCATCATTGAAAGCAGGTAGCGCATGATTCAGCCTTCGGTCTATCTGACACGGATCGCGATCTTTCTGGTCATCGTCACAGGTGTCGTCGCGGCGCTGCACGAGGCGCTGTTCGGCATCTTCATGACCAATCCGGTACTGAACGGGCTGATCCTCGGTGTGCTGCTGATCGGCGTGATCTACGTCATCCGCCAGGTGCTGCTGCTGCGCCCCGCCGTGCGCTGGGTGGAATCGTTCCGCCGCAATGACCCCAGCCTGTCGATACAGACCGCCCCGTCGATGCTCTCGCCGCTGGCCACGATGCTGCAGGAGAAGAAGGGACGGGTCAGCCTGTCGACCATGTCGCTGCGCTCCCTGCTCGATTCGATCAGCTCCCGCCTCGACGAATCCCGCGACATTTCCCGCTACCTGATCGGGACCCTGGTGATCCTGGGCCTGCTCGGCACCTTCTGGGGCCTGATCGACGCCATCACCTCCGTTGGCAGTTCGGTGCGCGGGCTGACGGTGGAGAGCGATGACGTCGGCGACATCTTCGAGGCACTGAAGCTCGCGATCCTGCAGCCGATGGACGGCATGGGCACGGCGTTCTCGTCATCCCTGTTCGGTCTGGCCGGGTCCGTCGTCCTGGGTTTCATCGAACTGCAGGCCAGCCAGTCGCAGAACCGGTTCTACAATGACCTGGAGGAATGGCTCTCCAGCTTCACGCGGCTGTCCAGCGGCGCGGCAGGCGGCATCGCCGAGGGCGAGGGCTCCGTCCCCGTCTACGTGCAGGCCCTGCTGGAGCAGACAGCGGACAGTCTGGAGAACCTGCAGCGCATCATGGCCCGGTCGGAGGAATCGCGCGTGTCCGGCAACCAGACCCTGCTGCAGCTTTCGGAACGGCTGGCCAGCCTGACCGACCAGATGCGGACCGAGCGTGACCTGATGGTGAAGCTGGCCGAAGGGCAGATGGAACTGAAACCGATCCTGCAGCGGATCGCCGTGGCCACGGAACAGGGTTCCGGTGACAGCGCCGCGGATACGCACCTGCGCAACATTGATGTCTATGTGACGCGCCTGCTGGAGGAAACGGTGACCGGACGTCAGCAGACGGTCGATGAGCTGCGTTCCGAGATCAAGGTACTGACCCGGACCATAGCGGCGATCGCCGACGAAGGCCGCTGATGCCCCGGCACCGCAGGCAACGCGCGGAGAACAACATCTGGCCGGGCTTCGTGGATGCCCTGTCGGCACTGTTGCTGACCTTCATCTTCATGATGGTGATCTACACGCTGGCGCAATTCGTCCTCAGCTATTCGCTCTCGGGGAAGGATGAGGCACTTTCCCGACTGACGGCGGAACTTTCGGAGCTGCAATCGCTGCTGTCCAGCGAGCGCAGTGCGAATGAGGATCTGCGGGAGAATGTTTCCCAGCTTTCCGCCGCCCTGAACGAATCGACGGCGGCGCGTGACCTGCTGACACTGCAGATTGCCGACCTGCAGCGCCGTGCCTCCGATGCCGAGCGCCGCCTGGACGAACGCCCCGAGTTCTCGGAGGCGGATCGGGCAGAGATGGAGGCACGGATCGCGGAACTGCTGGCGCGGGAAGCCGCCCTGGCCCGTCGTCGCGATGAATCCGACAGTGCCCGCGCCCGCTCCGACCAGGAACTCAACGAGCTTCAGGCCCTCTATTTCGAGGCGCAGGACAGGATCACCGAGCTGGAGAATCGGGTGCTGGAGCGGCAGACCGAGATTGCCGACCTCAATGCCGACCTGACCGCAGCGCGCAACCGTCTGACCACGACCCTCGCCGAGCTGGACCGGACACGTGAGAGCCTGGATCAGGAGCGTGATGCGCGCCAGCAGGGGCAGGCCGAACTGACCGAGGAGCAGCGCATATCGGAAGCGGCCCGCCGACAGGTGAACCTGCTGAACCTGCAACTGGCCGACCTGCGCAAGCAGTTGGCGCAGATCCAGGCGCTGCTGGACGAGTTCGAGGTCAAGGATGCCGAGAACAAGGCGACCATTGCCGATCTCGGTCGGCGTCTGAACCGGGCGCTGGCTGCACAGGTCGAGAAGCTGTCGCGCTATCGCTCGGAATTCTTCGGTCGGTTGCGGGAAGTGCTGCGCGGGCAGCAGGGCATTCGCATCGTCGGCGACCGGTTCGTGTTCCAGTC
>BQJF01000187.1 GCA_021604565.1 Minwuia thermotolerans
AGCGATACGGCGACTGCGGGGCGATACCGCCTGAACGGCGTCCCCGGTTGTCGCCCTCCCGGACCCGATGATGGTCCACACATGGCGGCGTGATGACCAAAGGTCACTGCACTGCGGCGGTCACGGTCGCAGACCAGCACCCGCGCCGTTGCACCGCGTTCTGAGGGTTCCGGGCAGACGCCACACTTGCCTTGGCGCGGCACACCCCTTAAGGCAACCGGGCCGGTATCGGCATTTCCTTGAAACACTGAAGACCCATTACAATGACCAAAGATCGCCTCTATCTGTTCGACACCACCCTGCGCGACGGGGCCCAGACCCGTGGCGTCGATTTCTCGGTCGAGGACAAGCGCACGATTGCCCGTGCGCTGGATCAGATGGGCATTGATTACATTGAGGGTGGCTGGCCCGGCGCCAACCCGACCGACACGGCCTTCTTCGCCGATCCGCCCGCGCTGGACCGGGCGAAGCTTGTGGCCTTCGGCATGACCCGGCGCGCGGGCATGTCAGCCTCCAACGATCCCGGCCTGTCTGCCGTGCTGAACGCGGACACGGCGGCGGTCTGTCTGGTGGGCAAGTCATGGGACTTCCACGTCGATGTGGCCCTGAATGTCCCGCGGGAAGAGAACCTGGCCTCCATCCGTGAGAGCATCGCCGCCGCCGTGGAGCGCGGGCGAGAAGCCATGTTCGACGCGGAGCACTTCTTCGACGGCTATCGCGACAACCCGGAATACGCCATCGCCTGCATCAAGGCGGCAGTGGAGGGCGGTGCGCGCTGGGTGGTGCTGTGCGATACCAACGGCGGCACCCTGCCGGGCGACGTGGAGCGTATCGCTGCCGAAGCAGCGAAGCATGTGCCGGGCACGAACCTGGGCATCCACGCCCATAACGACACGGAGAACGCGGTTGCCAACTCGCTCGCCGCCGTACGGGCGGGTGTGCGTCAGGTCCAGGGAACGCTGAACGGGCTTGGGGAACGCTGCGGCAACGCCAACATGATCTCCCTGATCCCGAGCTTCTGCCTGAAGCCGCTGTATTCCGATCATCTGACCACCGGCGTCGGACCATCGGAACTGCGCCACCTGACGGCCACATCGCGGCTGCTGGACGAACTGCTGAACCGGGCACCGAACCGCAACCAGGCATGGGTCGGGGAATCAGCCTTCGCGCACAAGGGCGGGCTGCATGTCTCCGCCGTGCAGAAGGATCCGAAGACCTATGAGCACATCGAGCCGGAACTGGTCGGCAACCGCCGCCACGTGCTGGTTTCCGATCAGGCCGGACGTTCCAACATCCTGGCACGTCTGGCGGAAGTCGGGATTGATGTCGATCCGAAGGACAGCCGCATCAACCGCCTGCTGGAGCAGGTGAAACAGCGCGAGTTCGAGGGCTATTCCTATGACGGAGCGGAGGCGAGCTTCGAACTGATGGCGCGGCGCGCGCTGGGCCAGGTTCCGGACTATTTCAAGGTCGACCGCTTCCGGGTGCTGGTGGAACGGCGCTACAACGCCCGCGGCCAGTTGACCACGGTATCGGAGGCCACCGTGAAACTGTTCGCGGGCGGCAAGGAGCATCTGACCGTCGGAGAGGGCAATGGCCCTGTCAATGCGCTCGACATGGCGCTGCGCAAGGGCATGCCGGTCTATTCCGACGTGCTGAAGAGCCTGCACCTGGTGGACTACAAGGTCCGCATCCTGAACGGTGGCACCGAGGCGGTGACCCGTGTGCTGATCGAAAGCGCCGATACCTCCGGTGAACGCTGGTTCACCGTCGGGGTCTCGCCCAATATCGTCGAGGCCAGCTTCGATGCGTTGCATGACGCCATCACCTTCAAGCTGTTCCGGGACGGCGCGAAGGCAGTCTGATGGCAGGAACCGACAGCCGGATGCAGGACGCGGAACTGGCGCAGCCTGCCATCATTCTCGTGCGCCCGCAGATGGGCCAGAACATCGGCGCCGCGGCCCGCGCCATGCTGAATTTCGGCCTGGGAGAGATGCGGCTGGTCGCTCCACGCGACGGCTGGCCCAACCCGGATGCCCGCGCCATGGCCTCCCGCGCCGACGAGGTGCTGGATGATGCACAGGTGTTCGAGACGGTCGGGGAGGCAATCGCCGACCTGCACCAGGTTTTCGCCACCACGGCACGCGGTCGCGAACTGGACAAGCCGATCCTGCAACCCCGCCAGGCTGCAGAGGATGGACACCGGGCCATCGCCACCGGACAGCGTATCGGTTTCCTGTTCGGGGGCGAGCGGGCCGGGCTGGACAATGACGACGTTGCCCTGGCCAACGCCATCATCCACGTCCCCGCCAACCCGGCCTTCGCCTCCCTCAATCTGGCGCAGGCCGTGCTGCTGGTATCCTACGAATGGCGCATGGCGGCGGGCCTGCCGTTCCGCATGGAAGGCCAGATGCCGGAAGCCGAGCCGGCCACGTCAGGTCAGATGCAGGCGTTCCTGGACTTCATCAGCGGTGAGCTGGACCGCCCCGGCATGTTCACCCGCATCGAGGACAAGCGCCCCACCATGCTGCGCAACCTGCGCTCCATGTTCCATCGCGCCCAGCTTACGGAACAGGAAGTCCGCACCCTGTTCGGCATGATGCGTTCCATCAGCGGCCACCGGCAGAACCAGCGGAAACAATAGGCCCCGCGAACCCGCGCCTCAGCCTTCCGCCTTCATCGCCCGGTTCAGGTCGGGATGAGCCTTGTGGCGGGCAATTTCCTCCGGGGTCAGGCCGTCGATCTCATGCGGGAAGACCAGCCATTTGTCGGTCTGGTGGACGTAATAGTCCGGCACCCGTTCGGTCTTGTTCAGATGTGGTTTCCAGTAGACCGTGGCGACGCGGATCTCGTCGGGCGTGTTGCGGCGGCACTTGCGTCGCAGTTCCTGGATCACGGCATCGACACTGCGCCCGGAATCGAAGGTATCGTCGACGATCAGCAACTGATCCTCCGCCGAAATGTTGTCGATGATGTAGTTCAGGCCGAAGACACGCACCTTCGATGCCTGCTCGCCGGGGCGCAGGTAGGACGCGGTGCGGATGGCAATGTGGTCGTTCTGGACGCCGTAATAGTCCAGCACCTCGTGCACCGCGATGCCGATGGGGGCACCGCCACGCCAGATGCCGACGATGAAGGATGG
>BQJF01000188.1 GCA_021604565.1 Minwuia thermotolerans
GCGGTGAGATGAAGCTGCCGCATCACGTCTGCGCAGCCTGTGGCCACTACAAGGAGCGTGAGGTGTTCGAGGCTGACGAGGCCATCTGAGCCCCGTCGCCTGAACAGGCACACGCAACATGAGCCGTCCCCTGACACTATCGCTGGATGCCATGGGCGGTGACCACGCCCCTGGCGCGGTTGTCGACGGGATCACTCATGTCCGTCTTCAGTATCCTGGCATACGTTTCCTTCTCTTCGGTGACGAAGCGAAGCTGAAACCGCTTGTGCGCGGTGACCTGGCGGAATGCGTCGAGATCCGGCACGCGCCGCGCACCGTTGGCTCCAATGAAAAGCCGAGCCAGGCGCTGCGACGTGGCGGCGACACCAGCATGCGCATGGCCATCGACGCCGTGCGCGACGGTGACGCCGATGGTGTGGTTTCCGGTGGCAATACCGGTGCCCTGATGGCCATGGCACTGTTCTCCCTGCGGCCCCAGGCGGGTATCGACCGCCCGGCAATCGCCGGCTTCATGCCGACGGAGTGCGGGGAGAGTGTCATGCTCGACCTCGGCGCCAACGTCGTCTGCGATGAAGACAATCTGGTCCAGTTCGCCCTGATGGGGGCCACGTTCTGCCGTGCCGTGCTGGGGCGGGTGCATCCGACCGTCGGTCTGCTGAACATCGGCGAGGAAGAACTGAAGGGCAACGAGATCGTTCGCGCCGCGGCAGAGCGGCTGCGCAACATCAAGGATGCCGGTTTCCACTATCATGGCTTTGTCGAGGGTCACGACATCACGCGCGGCGTCGTCGATGTCGTCATTACCGACGGATTCAGCGGCAATGTCGCGCTGAAGAGCCACGAAGGCGCGGCGCGGCTGGTCACCTACACGATGCGCCAGGCCATCAGCGCCTCCTGGATTGCCCAACTGGGCTTCCTGATCGCCCGTGGTGCCTTCAGGCGGCTGCAGAACCGCCTCGACCCCAACGGCTACAATGGCGGCGTCTTCCTGGGACTGAACGGTGTCGTGGTGAAGAGCCACGGCAGCGCCAACGCCGCCGGTGTCGCCAGCGCCATCCGCATTGCCGCCGACATGGTCCAGGACGGAATGATCGAACGAATCGCTCAGGACTGCCAGACTATCGACCTTCTGGGTGGGGAAATGCAGAAAGCGGGCAACGCATGATACGTTCCGTGATCGTCGGATGTGGCAGCTATCTGCCCGAACGGGTCATGACCAATGCCGAACTGGCAGGCATGGTGGACACGTCCGATGAGTGGATCGTGGCCCGCAGTGGTATCCGCCAGCGCCATATCGCGGCAGAGGGCGAGACCACCGGCGATCTGGCGGAGGCCGCGGCCCGTGATGCGCTGGATCACGCTGGTCTGCAGCCCGATGACATTGATCTGATCGTGCTCGCCACCGCCACCCCGGACAGCACCTTTCCTGCCACTGCCACAGTGGTCCAGTCACGTCTGGGCATCCGTCATGGCGCCGCCTTTGACGTCCAGGCGGTTTGCAGCGGTTTCGTCTATGCGCTCGCCACCGCCGACAATTTCCTGAAGGCCGGGCAGTTTCGCCGCGCCCTGGTGATCGGCGCCGAGACCTTCTCCCGCATCCTGGACTGGGAAGACCGCACGACCTGTGTCCTGTTCGGCGACGGCGCCGGGGCAATCGTGCTGGAGGCGATGGAAGGTGACGGCACCAATGCCGACCGTGGCATCCTGACCAGTCACCTGCACGCCGATGGCTGTCATCACGACCTGCTGTATGTCGATGGCGGCCCGTCCAGCACCCAGACGGTCGGGCACCTGCGCATGTCGGGCAAGGAAGTCTTCCGCCACGCCGTGGTCAACCTGTCCGCCGTGATCAACGAGGCGCTGGATGCCACGGGCCTGCATGCCGACGATATCGACTGGGTCATTCCGCACCAGGCCAACAAGCGCATCCTCGACGGTACGGCGCGCAAGCTGAAACTGGATCCGTCGAAGGTGGTGGTCACCGTAGATCGCCATGGCAACACCTCCGCCGCGTCAGTTCCACTGGCGCTGACGGAGGCCGTGCGTGACGGTCGGATCCAGCGTGGCCAGCTGCTGCTGCTGGAGGCGATGGGCGGCGGCTTTACCTGGGGTTCGGCACTGGTTCGCTGGTAGCGTCCGGCACTATTGCGCCAAACAGCTTTGACTCCAGATTGGATTTCGCGCGTAATGTGCCGTAACAACAAAACAATGCCGAATGGCAATCTGGACAGGCGTGGCAGTGGGGAGCGACGATTATGAGCGGTTCGACAGTGACCCGTGCGCATCTCAGTGAGGCTGTGTACAGGGAAGTCGGTCTGTCGCGTAACGAATCTTCGGAGCTGGTCGATGCAGTTCTGATGGAGATTGCAGATCACCTCGCAAGTGGCGAAACCGTAAAGATTTCTTCCTTCGGAAGCTTTCAGGTTCGGGAGAAGGGCGGCCGCATCGGGCGGAACCCCAAGACCGGTGAGGAAGTTCCCATCGAGCCCCGGCGCGTGCTGGTCTTCCGGGCCAGTCATGTCCTGAAGGACGAGATCAACCAGGGCCTGCTGGGCAGACCTGCCAAGACCTGAGATACGGTCGGCCTGACAAGGGCTGATCGCGACGCCCTGCCCCCGCAACTTCTTCTACCGGATACCAGCCTTGGCGAAGTCACCAGAAGCGTTCCGTACCATCAGCGAAGTAGCAACCGAACTGGATGTGCAGCAGCACGTGCTGCGGTTCTGGGAGAGCAAGTTCCCCGAGATCAAGCCGCTGAAGCGCGGCGGTGGCCGACGCTATTACCGGCCCGAGGATGTGGCCCTGCTGCAGCGGATCAGGCATCTGCTCTACGAGGAAAAGTACACCATCAAGGGTGTGCAGCAGATGTTTCGCGACCAGGGTTCGGCCGCGAAGAAGTCCCCCGCGACGGACACGCTGAGCGTGCTGCAGCGGCGCGCCATCGAGGACGCGCGGGGCGAATTGATTGAACTGCGTAAAAGTCTGCTCGCGCTGACGACTGGCGATTGATCACGGCAGCCGGAACGACTATGGTCCGCCGCGTCGGAGCGTAGCGCAGCCTGGTAGCGCACCATACTGGGGGTGTGGGGGTCGTGGGTTCAAATCCCGCCGCTCCGACCATTTCCCACCCCTCAG
>BQJF01000189.1 GCA_021604565.1 Minwuia thermotolerans
CTTCGCCATTGCCTACGTGGCGGCCTTTGCCCTGAAGGTGCCGCACCGCATCGCCGCGCCCTGCGCGCTGATAGGGACATCGAACTTCTTCGAGCTTGCTGTTGCAGTTGCCATCAGCCTGTTCGGCCTGAACTCCGGCGCGGCCCTCGCGACCGTCGTCGGTGTCCTGGTGGAGGTTCCGGTGATGCTGACCCTGGTGGCCTTCGCAAACAGGACACGCGCCAGGTTCGCCCCCTGACCAAACGCCGGAAAGACCGCCCTAGACGCCCGGCCAGATCAGTTCCAGCCGGATTCCGCCCGGTTCGCGGAACATCATGTGCCTGCGCGGGCCATCACCGACCAGTTCCGGCATGAATTCGACGACAACGCCGGGACAGTTCCGCACCCGCTCTGCCAGTTCGTTCAACGTGGATTCTGCCGGGACCTCCAGCGCCAGGTGATGCAGACCGACATTGGCCCTGCGATCAAAGCTGACGACCTCCCCGGCCTGATCGACCTGCCACAGGGTGAGCCGGACCTGCCCGTCCGTGATCGTGCTGCGGGGATAGCCGTCATCACGCGCAAGTTCCTGCCAGCCCAGCACGCTGGTGAAAAAGCCGGTCGTCTGGTCAAGGTCACGGACCGACAGGCCAAGATGGTTCATGCCACTGGTAAGGCTCATCGGATAGTCCCGCTGTTGCTGAAGTTTCGTTTGCAGTCGGAATGACAGATCCGCTCACACCGGCGAAGAACTAGCCGCTCTTTTCTTCCGCTTCCATCTCCGCATAGACCTGCTTGATCAGCTTGATGGCGTGGTTCGCAGCCGGGACTCCGGCATAGACGGCGACATGCAGCATGGCCTCCCGAATGTCGTCCAGTGTCGCGCCCGTGTTGCGGGTTGCCTTCGCATGCAGGGTCAGTTCGCCATCACGCCCCAGCGCCGCCAGGATCGACAGGGTGACGATGGAGCGTTCGCGCAGGCTGAAATGCGGCCGTGTCCAGAGGCCGCCCCAGGCCGTCTCCGTGATGTAGTCCTGGAACTCCGCGTCCAGCTCCGTCGCTGCGGCCCTGGCCCTGTCCACATGCGCATCGCCAAGAACCTTGCGGCGGACGGACATGCCAGCCTCGAAGCGGTCACTGTTCTGCAGGGGATCGTCAGCCAAGGTCATTCTCCCGGAAGAAGGCACCCATCAGCGCCAGTTGCTCGTCCGGGCGCTCGATGCAGGGCAGATGCCCCGCACCCTCTATCACCGCGAACCGCGCCTCGTCGATGAGCTTCGCCAGTGACTGCACCAGTTCAGGTGTCGTCGCCTTGTCCTCATCGCCGACGATGCACAGCGTCGGCACGGCCAGGGCGGATGTGGACTGCGTGAAATCAGTGTCACGGATAGCTGCCGAGGTGCCGGAATAGCCCGCCACGGGCGTCCGTTCGAACATGTTGCGATAGCCCTGATAGGCGGCGTTCTCCGGCACCCGAAATGCTGCGGAGAACCAGCGTTCCATAACGCCATCCGTCATGACGGACAGTCCCTTCGTCTCCACCGTCTCGATCCGCTCGTTCCAGAGCGCGTCATCCCCGATCACGTGGCCCGTGTCGCACAGCACCAGACCGCGCACCAGGTCGGGGCGAGTGGCCGCCAGCCCCTGCGCGATCATGCCCCCGACCGACAGCCCGCAGATGACCGCGGACACTATGCCCAGATGATCCAGCAACGCGGCCAGATCACCAACGTGATCAGCCATGACATAGGGTGCCGCAGGGGCCTCAGACAGGCCATGGCCGCGCTTGTCGCTGCGGATGCAGCGGAACCGCCCCTTCAGCCCGGCAACAACATCATCCCAGATGCGGAAATCCGTCCCCAGCGAGTTGGAGAAGGCAATGACCGGCAGGTCCGCCTCCCCCGTGTCGGCATAGTGCAGCACCACGCCATTCAGTCGCGCGAAGTTCATCCCGGTATCCTCCCTCGGTCCCCCGGCCACACCGTCAGAACGGCAGGCCAACGTAGTTCTCTGCCAGCGACCGCCCCGCGGCCTCCGACCCCGTCAGATAATCCAGCTCGGCCTCCTGAATGCGCTGCCCGAACGCCCCGTTGTCGGGAAAGCGGTGCATCATCGACGTCATCCACCAGGAAAAGCGCACCGCCTTCCAGACCCGCGCCAGCGCCTGCCGCGAATAGGTGTCCAGCGCGGCACCGTCGCGGTCATTGAAGAAGGCGTTCAGGCATTCATGCAGATAGTGCACGTCCGACACGGCCAGGTTCAGCCCCTTGGCACCGGTCGGCGGGACGATATGTGCCGCATCGCCCACAAGGAACAGGCGGCCGAAGCGCATCGGCTCCGCCACGAAACTGCGCAGGGGCGCGATGGATTTCTCCAGCGACGGGCCGGTGACCAGCGCCCCCGCCGCCTCGGCGCCCAGGCGGTGGCGAAGTTCGTCGTAGAAGCGGTCATCGGACCAGTTCTCCACCTTCTCGTCCAGGTCGCACTGGATGTAGAAGCGGCTGCGGCTGCGCGACCGCATGGAACAGAGCGCGAAGCCGTTCGGATGGTTGGCGTAGATCAGTTCGTCCGAAACCGGCGGCACATCGGCCAGCACACCCAACCAGCCGAAGGGATACACGCGTTCCACGGTCGTGATCGACCGGTCCGGCACACTGGCGCGGCTGACCCCGTGAAACCCGTCGCAGCCAGCAATGACATCGCAACGGATCTCTTGCGTCTGGCCAGCATGCGTGTAGGTCACACGCGGCGTATCGCTGTCGAAGTCGTGCACCGCGACATTGTCGGCCTGATAGACCGTTTCACAGTCGGCAGCCTGCCGCGCCTGCATCAGGTCACGCGTGACCTCGGTCTGGCCATAGACGGTGACGGTCTTGCCGCCGGACAGGTGCTGCAGGTCGATACGGTGACGACGCCCGTCAAAGGCAAGCTCGACGCCGGAGTGGACCAGCCCCTCCGCCGCGCAGCGCGCGCCGGCACCGGCACGGTCCAGGACATCGACCGTCCCCTGCTCCAGCACCCCGGCACGGATACGGCCCAGCACATAGTCCGCCGTCTGACGCTCCAGAATGATCGCCTCGATCCCCGACAGATGCAGCAACTGGCCCAGCAGCAGCCCGGAAGGCCCTGCCCCGATGATCACCACC
>BQJF01000190.1 GCA_021604565.1 Minwuia thermotolerans
CAATGCGGGCCATGAACCGGCACGTATCGCCACGGTGGACGGAGCGGCTCCGACCCACAGTCCACGCGTCGGCGGTCCGCCGCTCTGCGCCTTCGGGGATGTGGATTATGAAAGCGGCCAGCTCAGACTGGCACCCGGCGCAACCCTGCTGGTCGTCACCGACGGGGTGACTGAAGCCATGAACGCGCAGCACGACGAGTTCGGCGCAGAGCGACTGGACCAGGCAATCATGACGCTACCGCACGATGTCGGGGTCCAGGCCATGCTGACCGGCATCAGCGGCTTCGTCGCGGAATTCGTCGGTGAACAGGGCCAGTCAGATGACCTGACCATGCTCGCGCTGCGTTGGCATGGCCCCTCTGCCTGAGCCCGCACCTGGCCCTCAGTTCATCGGGATCAGGTTGAGGTCGCGGTTGGTGCGGTCGAACAGACGAATGGCCTCGTCTGTGGCGTTGCGATAGCGCTCGGGGCGGGCGTCCAGCGGTTCAACGCGCTGGTGATGGCTGGAATGCGGGGTGAAGAACGTCTCCCTGGCATTGCTGCCCAGGGAGCGGCGGGTGCTGTAGTAGACGTCGAGCCTGTCGTGGCAGCCATCAAGCTTCCAGACCGAGCGCACACGGACAAAGATCTTTGTCCGGATCGGCGTCGTACCCTGGCGCAGTGCCAGGGCGCGGGAGATTGCCTGGGCGAGATGGCGGCGATCCAGGGCACAGGGCGCGGCCCCTTCGGTCTGGACCTGCACGTGCGGACTGTATGCGGTACCCTGCTGGGCCGGCGAAACGGACGGCAACGCCAGACCCGCGATGAGGGCAAGCTGTGCAAGTCCGATCCGGGCACCTGGGTATTTCATCCATGAAGCTTGCCTGCCGGGTGTCGGGTTTGGCAATGGGGGGCTGTCGCCAGCGGCATGGCTCGGAACGCTGCGGCGCGTTATAACGACCCGCATGAGATCGCCGGAACAACCGGCGGCGGGTCGAGGAGACGTCAGTGAGCCGGTCAGATACAGCAGCACCCGTTGCGGCGGACGGGGCAGGGCAGACACGCGCGCAATGGATTCGCATTGTCATTGTTGTCTTCCTGCCGTTCGCGTCGGGTTATTTCCTTTCCTATCTCTACCGCGCCCTGCCATCGCTGATCGGCGACCGGGTAAGGCACGACCTGGCGCTGGATGCCGATGTGCTGGGTCTGGTCGGTGCGGCCTATTTCCTGGCCTTCGGCCTGGCGCAACTGCCGCTGGGCATGATGCTCGACCGTTTCGGCCCGCGCCGCTGTCAGGCGGTCCTGCTGCTGATCGCGGCGTCCGGTGCCGTGGTCTTCGGGCTGGGTGAGAACGCGGAGACGCTGGTCATCGGACGTGCCATGATCGGCCTCGGCTGCGCGGGTGGACTGATGGGATCCCTGAAGGCGATCACGCTCTGGTTCCCGCAGTCGCGCTGGCCGTTGGTCAACGGCTGCCTGCTCGGCCTCGGTGGGCTGGGGGCGCTGACCGCCACGACTCCGGTGGAATTCCTGCTGGGTGATGTCGGCCTGGGCTGGCAGGAGCTGTTCTTCTACATCGCTGCCGCGACAGTCGCCTCTGCCCTGCTCATCTTCCTTGTCGTGCCGGAAAAGCCGGGCAGTACCGCCGCAATCCCTTTCCGGGAACTGTTGGGCAGCCTGCGACTGATATACGGCAGCCGCTATTTCTGGCGCATCGCGCCAATCGCGGTCCTGACCATGTCAACCGGCATGGCGATCCATACCCAGTGGGCCGGACTGTGGCTGAAGGATGTGGCCGGTTTCGAACAGGCCGGTGTTGCGGTCTACCTGCAGACGCTCTCCATCGCGCTGACTGTCGGCTTTGTCGCCGGTGGTGTCGTGGCCGACGTGCTTACCCGGAGGGGCGTGCCGCTTGGCATGGTCATGGGCGGTGGCGTGCTGGGACTGCTGCTGGCCCAGGGCTCCATCGCCATGGAGGTTGATCCGCAGGCGCACTGGCCCTGGATCCTGCTGGGTCTGAGTTCCAACATCTCCGCCCTGGCGTTCCCGCTGCTGTGCGGACGCTTCGATCTGAGACTGGCCGGGCGGGTGAACACGGCGCTGAACGTGTTCGTCTTCATCGGCGTCTTCGCCACCGCGTCCGGCATTGGCTGGGTGATCGACCAGTATCCGCGTACGGTGCTGGGCGGCTATGCCAGCGAGGGGTATCAGGTGGGGCTGCTGGCCATCATCGCGGCGGAAGTACTTGCATTCATCTGGTTCATGGTCCCTGACAGGGGAAAGTGACGTGAGAGGGAGGACATCATGATTGATCTCAAGGGCCAGGCGGCCATCGTTACAGGATCGGCCACCGGCGTTGGTGCCGCCGTCGCACGGGCACTGGCGGCGGACGGCTGCAATGTCGTCGTCAACTATACCCGCAGCGAGAAGGAGGCGCTGGAGACCGCGCAGGCCTGCCGCGATCTGGGGGTCGAAGCGATCACGGTCCAGGCCAATGTGGCGGAGGACGCGGACTGCAAGAAGCTCGTCGATGCCGCTGTCGACAAGTGGGGCAAGCTCAATCACGTGGTCAACAACGCGGGCACGACCAAGTTCGCCGACCAGAACGACCTGTCGGCCCTGACCGCGCAGGATTTCCAGGACATCTATGCCGTCAACGTCATCGGCCCGTACCAGATGGCGAAATGGGCGGAGCCGCACCTGCGGACAGCGGGCAAGGCGTCCATCACCAACGTCTCATCCATCGCGGGTGTGACGGGGATCGGGTCCTGCATGGCCTATGCGGCATCGAAGGGCGCGCTGAACACCATGACCATGTCGCTCGCCCGTTCGCTGGGGCCGGAGATCCGGGTGAACACGATCTGTCCCGGCATGATCCAGTCCCGCTGGCTGGAGAATGGCATGGGCAAGGAGAAGTATGATCAGCTGCTCGCCAACCAGCAGCGGTCGCTGCCGTTGCAGCGGGTCTCGACGCCGGAGGACAATGCCGAGATCATTCTCTGGCTGATCAAGGGTTCCGAACTGGTGACGGGTGAGTTCGTGATGGTCGATGGCGGTGCCCACCTTGGGTTCTCGCTGGCCATGGCGCGATAGCCCGCGCAGCCACT
>BQJF01000191.1 GCA_021604565.1 Minwuia thermotolerans
ATGCGCGCCACGGGCAAGGACCCGCTGCGGACGAAGCTGGAGCCGGAGGCCGAGACCTACTGGCAGAAGCGCGACGCAGAGAGCCAGCCGCTTAATTCCATGCGCGATCAGTATTGAGGGCGAAATGTCGTTTCTGCAGGAGTTCTGGAAGTTTCTGAGGGTCCGGAAGAAGTTCTGGCTGCTGCCGATCATGCTGATGATGGCGCTGTTCGGTGGCATCGTGGTGCTGACGCAGGGTTCCGCCGTCGCCCCGTTTATCTACACGCTGTTCTGATCACCGATGCGTATCCTCGGCATCTCCGCCTTCTACCACGACAGTGCGGCCGTCCTGATCGAGGACGGGCGGATCGTTGCAGGCGCGCAGGAGGAACGGTTCACCCGGCGCAAGCATGATGCCCGTTTCCCCCGCCACGCCATCGACTATTGCCTGGCGACTGCCGGATGCGGGCTGGATGACGTGGAACATGTCGCCTTCTACGACAAACCGTTCCTGAAGTTCGAGCGACTGCTGGAGACCTATGTAGCCTCCGCGCCGCGCGGCTTCAGTTCCTTTCGTATCGCAATGCCGGTCTGGCTGCGGGAAAAACTGTTTCTGAAGGACCTGCTCTACAAGCAGCTTCGCGAGATCTCCGGCAATTTCAGTGACCGGTCGAAGATTCTCTTCGCGGAGCACCATTTCAGCCACGCGGCCAGCGCCTTCTATCCGTCCCCGTTCGAGGAGGCGGTGGTCCTGACCCTGGACGGTGTCGGTGAATGGGCGACAACCACGGTTGCCATCGGGCGGGGCAAGGACCTGACGATCGAGCGGGAGATCCATTTCCCCCATTCCATCGGCCTGCTCTATTCCGCCTTCACCTACTACACCGGGTTCAAGGTCAATTCCGGTGAGTACAAGGTCATGGGCCTGGCCCCCTACGGGGAGCCGCGCTTCAAGGACCTGATCATGGACAAGCTGATCGATGTGAAGGACGACGGTTCCTTCCGCATGGATCAGCGGTACTTCAACTACGCCACCGGTCTGACCATGACCAACAGGCGCTTCGCCGACCTGTTCGGGGAACCGGTGCGCAAGCCGGACGTCGAGCCGCTGACCCAGTTCCACATGGACATCGCCGCCTCGGTGCAGGCCGTGACGGAGGAAGTCGTGCTGCGACTGACCCGGTCCCTGGCCGCCGAGTTCGGTATCGAGAATCTCTGCATGGCTGGCGGTGTTGCCCTGAACTGCGTTGCCAACGGCAAGATCCTGCGCGACGGCGCGTTCCGGAACGTCTGGGTACAACCGGCGGCGGGCGACGCGGGCGGTGCCATCGGTGCCTCCCTTGCTGCCTGGCATCAGGAACTGAAGCAGGAACGGGTGGTGCAGCCGGGCGACGCCATGCATGGCTCCTACGTCGGTCCCGAGTATGCGACGGCGGAGATCGAGGCTGCGCTGGACGAAGCGGGCGCCGTATACGAGACGCTGGAGCACTCGGACATGATCGACACCACCGCCCGCGCCCTGGCGGAGGGGCAGGCGGTCGGCTGGTTCCAGGGACGCATGGAGTTTGGCCCCAGGGCGCTGGGCAATCGCTCGATCCTGGGTGATCCGCGCTCCCCGGACATGCAGAAGACCCTGAATCTGAAGGTGAAATACCGCGAGAGCTTCAGGCCCTTTGCCCCGTCGGTGCTGCGGGAGGATGTTTCTGACTGGTTCGAGATCGATTCCGACAGCCCCTACATGCTGATGGTGGCCGATGTGGCGGAGAACCGGCGCCGCCAGATGACGGACGAGGAACAGGCGCTGTTCGGTATCGAGAAGCTGAATGTCGTCCGGTCCGAGATTCCGGCGGTCACGCATGTCGATTATTCGGCCCGCATCCAGACCGTGAAGGCGGATGTGAACCCCGAGTATCACGCCCTGATCAGCCGCTTCAGGGAACTGACGGGCTGTCCCATCGTCGTCAACACCAGCTTCAATGTGCGCGGGGAGCCGATTGTCTGCACGCCCCAGGATGCCTTCCGCTGTTTCATGGGGACGGAACTGGATCTGCTGGTCTGCGGCGACACGATACTGCGCAAGGACCGCCAGCCGGCCCACCTGAAGCAGACCTACGAGGACAAGTACGAACTCGATTGATCTGGCATGTGGGGAAATCCCGCACGGCGTGTTAACCGAATTCGCTTGCTATTGGTCCCGGAAAATGTTCGTTGTCACTTATCGCGTGTAACTCGCGTGACGATCCGGGTGGCCGATCAAGATGCGCCACCGCCAATACAATAGCTGTCATCCCCCGCCTTCAGGCTTGGTCGTGACCGCGACCGATGGAAGACACTAGTTGAAAAACGATACCTTTGAAGGCCTTGCCGGGCCGGACCTCGCGACAAAGACCGCTGAGAGCAAAGACAGGCAGACAGTCCAACACAACGTGAATTTCGCGCAGACCGCCGTCGTGGCAGGTCGCGATATCTGACCGTTCGATCGCGTCAGCGGAATTCCCACGAGTCACCCATACCAACCAACACCATGCAGAAGGAACAAGCATCATGGCTACAGGTACAGTGAAATGGTTCAACGGCACCAAGGGTTACGGCTTCATCGCACCCGATGAGGGCGGAAACGACGTGTTCGTTCACATCAGCGCCGTCGAGCGTGCGGGCATGAACGGCCTGAACGAAGGCGACAAGATCAGCTACGAGATCGAAGTCGACCGCAACCGCGGCAAGTCTTCCGCAGTGAACCTGCAGGCCGAGTAATCATCTGATCTGACCCGGTCACAGCGGTGACCGGGTCAATCGAATGATGACCTCTGGTCAGGAACAGGCGTCAGCCCGTCAATCGGGCTGGCGCCTTTTTCGTTCTGGCAGGCATGATTGCGGCCATCCAGGGGGGGCGTCAGGTGAACGTCAGCCCGTCGAAATCACCCTTGTCCCGCCACTTCTTCAGATACCTGAAATAGGCGGAGGCACCGGCCGGATAGCCGACCCGCAGCCTGGATTCCGCAGTCGGTTCCTGGCCTTCGTTGTTGTAGTAGCCGGGGGTGCAGTCCGGTGAGGCACCGATCATGCGTCCTGACCCGGTCAGCAGCAGGTCGATCCAGGCCTGTTC
>BQJF01000192.1 GCA_021604565.1 Minwuia thermotolerans
TGTCCAGACCGGGCAGGGCGGCGCGCATGGCCGCCATCAGCTGCGCCGCAGCCAGCGCGCCCAGTGTGTAGGTCGGGAAGTAGCCGACGGCCCCGTCCATCCAGTGAATGTCCTGCAGGCAGCCATTGCGATCATCCGCAGGCCTGATGCCGACGATCTCCGCCATCCCGTCGTTCCAGGCACCGGGCAGGTCTGCGACAGGCAGGTCGCCTGACAGCAGCGCCTTCTCGATGCCGTGTCGCAGGATGATGTGCAGCGGGTAGGTTGCCTCATCCGCGTCGACGCGGATCAGTCCCCGCTCGACCCGTGTTGTCAGCCGGTTGAAGTTCGCTGTTTCGAGCGCGGGCTGATCGCCGAACGTCTGGCGGATCAGGGGCAGGGCATGGTCCAGGAATGCAGGCCCCCGGCAGAGCTGCATCTCGATGATCAGGGACTGGCTCTCGTGCAGTGCCATACCACCTGAACGGCCGACCATGCGGTGACGGTGGGCGGCGGGCAGACCCTGTTCATAGAGTGCATGCCCGGTTTCATGCAGGATACCCATCATGGCCTCCGCGAAACCATCGGTGGCGTAGCGTGTCGTCAGGCGGCTGTCGTCGGGAATGCCGCCGGTGAAGGGGTGCAGGCTCTCGTCCAGACGACCGCGGGTGAAGTCGAACCCCAGCGCCCGCATGAAACCCTCCCCCAGTTCCTTCTGCAGCGGGACGGGGAAGGGACCTGCTGGCTCCTTCGGTTCAGGTGCTTGCGCCTGACGGTCGAGAATCTGCTGCACCATGTCCGGCAGCCAGCTCTTCAGGTCCTCGAAGACCGGTGCAACATCCGCGTCACGCAGACCGGGTTCGAACAGCTCAAGCTGGGCATCATAGGGTGTGAGACCCATGGCTGCGCCGCGCACTTTCGCGGTTTCCTGCGTCAGGCGCATGACCTCCTGCAGGAACGGCTGCTGTGCGGCGAAGTCATTGGCGGCACGGTTCTGCCGCCAGGCCATCTCCGAGCGCGCACCGGCACGCTGAGCGGCTTCCACCAGGTCGGCAGGAACCGCGGTTTCCAGCAGGAAGGCCCGCCGCATCAGATGCAGGTCGCGCGCGTCGAGGGGGGCGAGGCATTCCGTTGTCTGCTCCGCCTGATCCAGCAGGTCCGAGGTCTCGGTGGCGACCAGTATCTCGCGGGCCATGCGCGTCAGCTCGGCGATCTGGTCCGTGCGGGCGTCGGCGGCACCGTCCGGCATCAGTGTGGAGCGGTCCCAGTAGAGCATTGCCAGCGCATCCTCGATCAGGCTGCGGCGGCGAAAACGATCCTTCAGGCGGTTCAGTGCGTCCGTCTGCGTGGTCATTTCGGCGTTCTCTCCCGCCCGCGCGCGAAGCCCATCATCGCGTAGATGACGGTCATGATCACGGCCAGGCTGTACCAGGTGAAGGCATATTCCAGATGGTTGTTGCGCAGGCTGAACGACGGCGGTGCCGCGTCCGGCCAGGTCAGGTCGCTGCTGCTCTGGACCAGCCAGACCTGTTGCAGCGGGACTCCGGCACGGGCCTGCATGGCGGCCAGATCGACGAAGAACCAGATATTCGTCTCCAGGTCATTGTCCGGCACGAACATGGTCTGTTCGCCCTTCAGGCGGACAATGCCGGTCAGCGTCACCTCACCCTCCACCTGTCCGGCCTGACGCGTTGCAGGATCCTTCAGGTTCTTCGGGATCCAGCCACGGTCCACCACGACGGCTGTCCCGTTGTCGCGCAGCAGCGGCGTGAGAACCTGATAGCCATTGGTGCCCTGGCGTGGCTTGGCTACCCTGTGTGCCTCAGCCTCGTGCAGGAAGCGACCACTGACGCTGACCGATCTGAAACGCCAGGCGGACGTATCCTGGATGTTCTCGGGCAGGGGCACGGGGGCATCCTGCATCCGGGCGTCGATGTCATGTATCAGGTCCAGCTTCCACGCGCGACGCTCCATCTGCCAGGTGCCGAGACCCAGCAGGATGATCAGGGACGGGAACCAGGCCAGGGTCAGCCAGATGGAAGGGCGGAAGGAGCGCAATTTTGGAGTTCCGGGACAGGTGGTTGGTTTGGCGACTTGGCGGTGTCGGACTCAGCCGGACTGCAGGTCACGCCAGGAAAGCAGCAAGGTGAGCCAGAGGACTGTGAGGAACAGCCAGTAGCATGTCAGCACCCAGGCGGCGATGCGGCTACCGGGCGCGGCAGCGAACCTTGGCACCCCGAGCAGGGATGTCAGGATGCCGAGCGGCAACGCCAGCAGGACGCCGAGCCCGTGCCAGCCCTCCGCCTGATAGACAAGCTGTGTGGCGATACCGGAGTGGACGAACATGCTCTCCCCGTGGCGCACCAGTTGCAAGCCGGTGAACAGGATCGACAGCACTGATGTGCCGACACAGGCATAGAGCCATCGATCGACCTCTGTCCCGGTCAGCAGCACGAACGACAGCAGTGCCACCGCCATGGCCGGGATCAGCGTGAGAAGTCCCAGGCGCGGCCAGTCGAGCGCCAGTGCCTGCACGGACGGCCCTGCGTGGCTCAGGCTGACCCAGTACTCGATCAGCGACGGCAGGGTGAGCAGGGACGTCGCAAGAGTTGCGCCGATGGCGAGGATCACGCTGACCCGAGGCAGCCCACCGAGCCGACGACTACTCGACATCGACATCGACATCCACATCCTGCGATGCCACGTACTTGAATTGCAGCGCGATCATTGTCGCCTTGAAAGGCCGCAGCAATGCTAGTGATCCACCCAGGATGAACGGCCCCCAGAGCACCACATGAACCCAGAGCGGCGGTGTGAACCAGACCTCCACCAACAGGGCGAGGGTGACGGTGACCGCGCCCATGATCAGGATGATGAAGACGGCGGGGCCATCGCCGGAATTCACGTGCGAATAGTCCAGTTCGCAGACATCGCAGCCGTCGGCAACCTCCAGGTACCCGCTGAACAGCTTTCCCTCGCCGCATCGCGGGCAGCGGGCGGTCAGTCCGGCGCGAAAGGGGGAAATGTAGGCATCGTTCATGGCCGGACCTGTTCGGATTGCTGGAATGGGTTTCTGGTGTGCGCTCTGGAAGACGCT
>BQJF01000193.1 GCA_021604565.1 Minwuia thermotolerans
CCCGTGCGGGCGAATGCCCGGTACAGCTGGAGGCGGTGATCGAGCATCATCGCCCGCTGGCGGAGGATGACCCCATCGTCGGTCGGTTCACGGTGGTGCTGGAGGCGCGGATCACCCGTGTCCATACGGCCCGGTCCATCATGATGCCGGGGCAGGAGAACCGTATCGACCCGACCCGCTGGCGGCCCCTGATGATGAGCTTTCAGGAGTTCTTTGGCCTGACCCCGACAACTGTCCATCCATCCACCCTCGGGACCGTGCCGGAGAAGCTGTACCGCAGCCCGGACGTGGACAGGGCGCGGGCGGGTTCCGGTTCCATCATCTGACGGGGCGATCCGGCGCCTTCAGGCCGGGGCGGTGCCGGACTGCCGCGCCAGTCCGTGGATCAGCAGGTCCAGCAGGTGGGACACATCGGCTTCTGCCTGCTCCCGTGAAGTCGCGTCCTCCAGCACGCCGTTCAGGGCGCGGGTGATCAGGCGCGCCGTGGTATCGGCATTGTCCCGCTTCCCGGTGATCGCGACCACCAGATCGGCCAGCAGACGCTGGAACCTGTCGTTGGTCGCCAGGATGTGGCCACCGCAGATGCGGTTCTTCTCGTTGATCAACTCGTGCCCGAACGGCCCCCGATGCAGCAGGTCATAGACCCAGCCCACGCGGGCATGGACCACCTGTGACAATCGCGCCGGGGCGCTGCCGGGGGCAGTCGCGGCAGCGGTGACCATATCGACGACCCGCTGGTTCATGCGCTGGCTGAGGTCGGCGAATACCGCATCCTTGGCCTGGTAGTGCTTGTACAGGGACGTCCGTGACAGCCCGGCGGCGGTCGCGATGTCCGACATGGTCGTCTTTGCATAGCCATGACAGGCGAACTGATCCAACGCTGCATCCAGCAACTGGTCAGCGGTGTCGGAACGGTCGGTTTCGGGATTGCGTGCCATCTTTGTCTGTTTACAGAATGAACAAAATTTGTAAACTACGACCATGACCAAGCCAGAACCCATGATCCTGTTCGATCACATCATCGCCACGCCGACCCCGGTCGAAGCGGTCTTCGCCTTCGTGTCCAATCATCAGAACTATGCCCTCTGGTTTCCGGGGGTGATCGGTATCCGTTCCGACGACAGCCTACCGCACGGGACGGTGGGAAAGACATACCAGGAAACGATCCGCCTGCCGTCGGGACGGGAGAAATGCATCGCCATTCCCGTGGTTGAGAGTGTGCCGCCCGCACGTTTCGTGACGGAGGGCAGGTTCCCGCCACTGCACCCGCGCATGGAGATGACACTGGAACGGTGCGCGGATGGCGGCACATCGCTGCGCTGGTGCTTCATGAGCCGAAACCGGTCCCGGCTCGGACGGATGCTGATCGGCCTCGCCATCAGGCCGATGCTGCGCAAGCGCAGCCGCATCGCGGCGCGGCAACTGTCGTCGCATCTGGCGACCTTGTCCGGGGACTGAGGTGCTCACCCCGCCAGCAGGGCGTCCTCGAACGGGAAGTCGGAGAGCAGTTCGGTGCCGGTTTCGGTGACGAGGATCTGCTGCTCCAGCTTCACACCCTCCCCGCCGTCATCCGCACCGATGAAGCTTTCGACGCAGAGGGTCATGCCCGGCACGATCTCGCCGTCATAGCCCGCGTCGGGGAAGTCGGCGCGGTGGTAGAGGTACGGATACTCCCCGGTCATGCCACAGCCATGGGCGGAGAGATAATAGCGGTTGGCGGCGAACTTCTCCGGGATGTCCCAGGCGCCCTCGGCATAATCGCGGAAACTCAGGCCGGGGCGGATCAGGGCCATGTTGTGATGCACCTGTTCGTGCGCCGTCCGGTAGAGTTCCCGCTGCGCCGCCGTGGGCGCATCCGGGCCGACATGGAATGTGCGGGAGAAGTCGGAATAGTAACCGTGGCAGCCCAGCACATCGGTGTCGAAGGCGATCAGTTCGTTGGCCTGGATGATGCGGGGTCCGGTCTCCTGGAACCAGGGATTGGTGCGCGGACCGGAGTTCAGCAGCCGGGTCTCGCAATAGTCGCCATTGCCCGCCACCACCGCCTGTTGCAGTACCGACCAGAGTTCGTTCTCTGAAATGCCGGGGCGGATCGCATCCCGCATCACGCCAACCGCGCGACCGGTCAGGGCGAGGGAGGCACGGATGCACTTCACCTCCTCAGCCGACTTGATGGCGCGGGCCAGTTCGACCGGGTGCTGGGCGTCGCGGATGGTGAACCCCTCCGCCGCCAGCGCGATGGCCGACCCGGCGTTCATCCGCTCCAGTCCGACAGTTGCCTCGGCTCCGACTTCCTCGCGCAGTGTCGACCCGATCGTCGCGGCCCATTTCCGCTCCCGCGCGGCAATATCCGGCCCCGCGGCGACAAAGCTGGCGGTCAGGGCGGGCCGGACCTCGTCAACAGTGTCGAAGCCATCGGCCAGGTGCATGCAACCGGTGAACTCGTACAGGATCGCGCGGTCCTGGGTCAGCAGCAGGTAGCGGCTGGCGGCGTTGCGGGAACTGAACACCTGCATGTTCCGCGTACCGGTGGCATAGCGGATGTTCACCGCATCCGACAGGATCACCGCGTCGATTCCCGCCAGACGCATCTGTTCACGAACCCGCCCGCGCCGGTAGTGACGCACCGCATGCAGGTCGATGCCATCCGATTCCGGCGCAGCATCAAGCAGCGCCAGATCGTTCAGACCCGTTCGGCCCTGATGCCAGTCAAGCTGCGTCAATGCGGTCTCCCGCGTTTCAGCCCTTCAGGTCGGCCATGGAGACATAGGCGGAGATGCGTTCCAGGCTGGAGCGGACCTCGACAACCACAGGGCCATCATGGTTCATGGCTTCCGCCACCACCCGCTCCACGTCGTTGTCGTCGCGGATCTTCATGCCCCTGGCTCCGAACGCGGCCCCCCAGGCAGCGAAGTCGGGATTGACCAGATCGGTGCCCGCGACGGTGCCGGGAAAGAACTTCTCCTGATGCAGGCGGATGGTGCCATAGGCCCCATTGTTGGAGACGAAGATCTTGATCGGCACCCGGCGGGAGATGGCCGTCGCGATCTCGTTGCCCGTCATCATCGC
>BQJF01000194.1 GCA_021604565.1 Minwuia thermotolerans
CAGGGCGCGCATCGTCTCGTTGTCGGTAAAGGCCGCGATGGCCTGTTGCAGCGTGCCGAAGCCGTCCGAAAGCTGCCAGGCCAGCCGCGCACCATCGTCGGTCAGGGCAAGTCCCCGGCCCTCCCGCACCATCAGGCTGACCCCCAGACGCTCCTCCAGCCTGCGCACCTGCTGACTGACGGCGGCGTGGGTCACGTTCATCTCCCGACCCGCTGCCGTGAAGTTCAGGTGCCGGGCCGCCGCCTCGAAGGATCGCAAGGTTGCCAGCGGTGGCATGTCAGACCAGTCCATCTGTAACTCCACCTTACAATCAGGAAATTTCGCTGACTGGTTTTATGTGCGCCCGTGAACCAGATAACCCTTCACACACAAACCCAAGGAGACAGCATCATGATCAGCATTCTCGGCAATTCCTACATGAACGCAACCCGGCAGGCTGGCTATGTCCCCAGCCACACCGACGTGCAGCAGGCAGAACGCGCCGCAGACGCCAGTCAGCCCCGCAGCCTGTCCATGATCCGCCGCTGGCGCCGCCGCGCCGCCGACCGGACCGAGGGTTAACGGATTGTTACAGATCAATGTCGCCTTTCAGCAGCCGCTGAATGACGGTCCGACGCAGGATTTCGTTGGTTCCGTCGGCGACATTGATCACCCTCAGCGCCTGCCAGGCCTCGGTCAGGCCAACCTCGTTGGTGAAGCCCATGGCACCGAAGGTCTGCATGGCGCGATCCACGGCACGCACCCCGATCTCCACCGCATAGGCCTTGGTCATGGAGAGTTCCTTGATCGCCGCCTGTCCCTGATCCAGCAACCGCGTCGCATTCATCCCCATCAGATGCGCGGCATGCAGTTCCATCGCTGAGGACGCCAGCGGGAACGTGACACCCTGGTATTCCGCAATGGGCTTGCCGAACGCCTCCCGCGCCTTGGCGTACTCCAGCGCCAGTTCCAGCGACCATCGACCCAGCCCCACCGCACGGGCCGAATTGTAGATCCGCCCCAGCGATACGCCGTAGAGCGCCATGGCGAAGCCCTGGTGCAGGTCACCGACCAACTGCCATGGCTCCACCCGCAGCCCCTCGAAACGCAGTTCCGCCTCGTCACCGCCGATGTGACCAAACATCTTCACGATCCGCTGCACCTCGAAGCCCGGCGCGTCGGTCGGCACCAGGAAGGCGGAGATGCCGCCCTTCTTCTGCGCCGCGCGTTCCGGGTCCGTGACCGCGAACAGGATGCAGTAGTCCGCGATGGGGGAGTTGGTGGTCCAGATCTTCCGTCCCTCGATCACCCAGCCATCGCCGTCAGGAACGGCGCGGGTGCGGATCATGGTGGCATCGGACCCCGCACCGGGCTCGGACAGGCCGAAACACATGCCCTTTTCTCCAGACATCAACGGCTCCAGGATCTCGTCGCGCGCCCGGTCGGTGACCTTTTCCAGCAGGCGGCTCGGCCCGAAGGCCCAGTGGCTGATGGCGTAGAGCATCAGCCAGTTCTGCGGCCCGCAGTGATGGAACAGGGCCTGCCAGCCGGCGAAATAGGCCTCGTTGCCCAACCCGCCACCGCCCAGCGCTTCCGGCACGCACATCTGGTAGTAGCCCGCCTTCGAGGCCGCCTTCCGCACTTCCCGGATCAGATCGACAACCGGGGGCGACATGCGCCCGTCTTCCGTGTAGATGCGCCGACCGTCTTCGAACAGGTCTCGGTTCGCGGCGTGCCGCGGCAGGATTTCCCGGTCGGCGAAGGCGATCAGGCCGTCCACCACCTGCCGCAGTTCCTCCGGATGTTCGTCTGCAATCGCACTCATCGGTCCACCTCCCCAGATGTTGTGGAGCCATGGTGGCCCAGCGGGCCTCCAGGGGGAAGCGGATCAGCGTGGCAGATGGTATGCGCGGCGATGCGTCTCCCGGCAATCGCGCGCCAGAATCCGCTCCGTTGCAGTGTGATCGGCGGCCAGCACCGACACGATCCCCACCGCCCCCTTCACATGCCAGCGCAGCCCGGCCTGTTCATCCAGCGCCGCGAACCGCACGCCGGAGCCACTGCGCATCTGGCGCATCGCCACCTGCTTTCCACGGAAGCCCATGACCGCCAGAGTCGGCCGCCGGGCATGGAAGAAGTACGTCAGTGAGACGGCAGTATCGTCTGCGCAGCGATATCCAGTCTCGCTGACCTGTTCGGTGGGACGGGATGCATCGCCGCCCGCGGCAACAGGCCCCGTCAACATCATGAGCGCGCTCATGTCAACGACTGGAAGTCTCGGCATGACCGATACCTCAGAATGCGCTGTTGGGTTCCTTCAGGAAGGCGATTTCCTCCGCTGTGCTTTCCCGTCCCAGAACGGCGTTGCGGTGAGGAAAGCGTCCGAAGCGTTCGATGATCTCGTGATGGCGATGGACGGCAGCCATGTGGGTTTCCGGCAGATCAAGGCTGCCGAACAGTTCCATGCAGCGTTCCTGAACCGTCAGCACCTCCGAATGCTCGAACGGCAGATAGAAGAAGAACCTGCGCAGTGCGGGCTGTTGCTGATCGAGACCCGCATCGACCGCCGCAGTTGCAATGGCAAGCGCCTTCGGGTCATTGGCCCAGGCATCGGGGCTGTCGCGAAACAGGTTGCGGCTGAACTGGTCCAGAGTGATCACCAGCGCCAGCGCCCCGTCACTGCTGCTCTGCCAGCCGTCGCAGTCGCCGCGCGCGGCTTGCCCGTTCAGGGCACCGAAACGCTCGGCAATGACGGCATCGACAGCACTGTCGCGTGTCCAGTGCTGTTCCGGTGCCAGTTCCTCGAACCAGAAGCGGAGCACCATTGCAATTCTCGGGTCTTCCATAGGTTTCTCCTGCGCGCTATCTCGGGGAACCATGAGCTTACAGCAGACTGAACGCAACCACGCCCGCAGGCCCTGCCCGTGCGCCTGAGTGTCCTTGACCAGAGTCCCATCCGGGCGGGTGCGACGCCCACCGACGCCATCCGGGAATCCATCGCGCTGGCGCAGGCCTGTGACAGGCTGGGC
>BQJF01000195.1 GCA_021604565.1 Minwuia thermotolerans
CTGACGCCGATCACCAACGGCGAGACAGGACTGCAACTGAGCCAGGATGACGCCCGTGTGCTGGACCGCATGTTCACGGAGCAGACGGCAGGCCTGCCCTCCACCAACCTGTTCGGGCTGGAGATGAGTGGCTATCCGGGATTCTATTTCTGCTGCGTCCTGCTGATCATCGCCTTCTTCATCGCCCTGCGGATCCAGCGTTCGCCGTTCGGCATGATGCTGCGGGCGATCAAGACCAACCAGGTGCGGATGAACTACACGGGCTTCAACACCCGGCCCTATGCGCTGACCGCCTTCATCATCTCCGGCATGTATGCCGGTCTCGCCGGATCGCTGCTGGCGGTCACCGACCCGCTGGCGGGCGCGGAGCGGATGCAGTGGACGGCATCGGGCGAGGTCGTGCTGATGACCATCCTCGGCGGTGCCGGAACGCTGATCGGACCGATCCTGGGTGCCGGTCTGATCAAGTACTTCGAGAACATCTTCTCCTCCTACAATGACGGCCTGCTGGCGGAGAGCTTCTCCTTCCTGCCGGATTTCCTGAACGACGCCCTGGTGTTCGTCATCGGTCCGTTCGTGGGTGAAGGCTGGAGCCTGCTGCTGGGCATCGTCTTCATGGCGATCGTCATCTTCCTGCCCGGCGGGCTGATGGAAGGGCTGGCGCGAATCCATGGCTGGTATCGCAGACGGGGTCAGGGCGACGCCGGGCGCAATGTCGCGAAACAGGCTGCCGAGTAGGGACACGGACATGGCAATTCTTGAAGTCAACGACGTGAACAAGGCCTTTGGCGGCCTGAAGGCGCTGAACGCGGTGAACCTGTCCGTGGAGGAAGGCACCGTGCACGCCATCATCGGCCCCAACGGTGCGGGCAAGTCGACCCTGCTGAACTGCTTCGTCGGGCGGCTGATACCGGATACCGGCAGCGTCATGTTCAATGGCCAGTCGCTGCTGGGCATCAAGCCGCATCAGATCAACCAGACCGGGGTCGCCCGCGTGTTCCAGACGCCCGAGATCTTCACGGACCTCAGCATTCTGGAGAACGTGATGATCCCCGCCTTCGCCAAGGTCGACGGGGCCTTCCGGATCAATGCCTGGAAGACAGTCGGCACGCGCGGTGAGGTGCGGGACATGGCGGAAAAGGTACTGGAGGAGGTTGGTCTGCACGAGAAGCGGGACATCATCGCCTCCAGCCTGTCACGCGGTGACAAGCGGCGGCTGGAGATGGCGATGTGCCTGGTGCAGGATCCGAAGCTGCTGCTGCTCGACGAACCCACCGCAGGCATGTCGCGGGCCGACACCAACAACACGGTTGACCTGTTGCAGCGTGTCGGCACGCACATCACCAAGATCGTGATCGAGCATGACATGCACGTCGTGTTCAGTCTGGCCGACCACATCAGCGTACTGGCGCAGGGCACGGTGATTGCCGGCGGCAAGCCGGAGGACATCAAGGGCAATCCGAAGGTTCAGGAAGCCTATCTCGGGGGGGCGCACGCATGAATGTCGCAACGGCGGAAAAGCCCGGAACGGGAACGGGGCCTGTACAGTCGGGGGATGCCTATTTCTCCTGCCAGGGACTGCAGAGCTACTACGGCGAGAGCTATATCGTCCAGGACATTAGCTTCGATGTGAAGCAGGGCGAGATCCTGGCATTGCTGGGTCGCAACGGCGCCGGCAAGACCTCGACCCTGCGCACCATCGCGCGCATGGACGACCCGCAACTGCATGAGGGCGAAATCTGGCTGGAGGGCCAGCCGCTGCACACCATGGCAGACTGGCAGGCGGCCCAGCTCGGTGTCGGTCTGGTGCCGGAAGACCGGCGGATCATCCAGGGCCTGACGGTCGAAGAGAACCTGAAGCTGGCGCAGATCGAGAAGCCGCTCGGCTGGACACTTGACCGGATCTACGAGCACTTCCCGCGGCTGGCCGAGCGGCGCAAGCAGGAAGCCGTCACCATGTCCGGCGGCGAACAGCAGATGCTGGCCGTGGCGCGGGCGCTGGCGCGGGATCTGAAACTGCTGCTGCTCGACGAACCCTACGAGGGGCTGGCCCCCGTGATCGTGCAGGAGATCGAGAAGATCGTGGCGGAGATCAAGGGACTTGGAATCACCACCATCATCGTGGAGCAGAATGCCGTTGCGGCGCTGGAGCTGGCAGACCGCGCCCTGATCCTCGACATGGGCCAGATCGTATTCCGCGGTTCCGCCCGCGAAGTGCTCGACAATGCCGATCTGCGGCACGAGTACCTGGCAATCTGAACCCAGGTGCGGTCCACCGGTTGAATGGTTCAGCAGTGGGGTTCCGGCGCGGTGCACCACGTGCGCGCATCCGACAGCGCCGACTGCAGGGCGGTCTGCAGGATTTCCTCTGCCATCGGACTGTCGTCCGGTACGGCCCGCGACAGCATCAGCGCGCCCACCATCCTGTTCACCAGATCAATGGCGCGGGCACGTGTCGCCGGGGAGTCCGTGTCCGGCAACAGGGCGGCGACGGAACCGATCATCTGCTCCAGCCCCTCCGCGAAGGTGGTACGAACATCGTCTGACTGACGGCTGACGTCACCGCCCAGTGCGGCGGCGGGGCAGTTCCGGCCCGGCGCGTTTCGCGCAGCCCGGGAAAGATAGCCGGTGAGCAGTTGCTCAAGATCACGCGCCCGCGCACGTTGTGCCGCCATTTCCTGCCAGGCGTGGTCGAGCGCCTCAGCCGCCAGCGCGTCCTTCGAGGAGAAGTGATTGTAGAAGCCGCCATGGGTAAACCCGGCGGCCTTCATCAGGTCACCGACACCAATACCGTCAAAGCCACGCACCCGGAACTGCTCCGCCGCCGTGTCGAGCACCCGCATCCGGTTCCGCTGCGCCTGTTCCTTGCTGATCCGCATTTTCGCTCACCCGACTTGACAATCGCGACCATTGTCCGATTTTAATAATGACGATCATCATTATTATCAAGCATCGAACATGGAGCGCACCGATGCCCCTCTGGAAAGTCTATCACCCTGCCGAC
>BQJF01000196.1 GCA_021604565.1 Minwuia thermotolerans
CGGCGCATTTCCGCCTGTTTCAAGGACCTGCCGGGGGGACAGCTTCTGGGGCCGACATTCGACTATACCCATCGCCTGCTCGACCCGGCGCTGACGGGAGGTGCAGCACCTGAAACACCTGAAGTGCGCGAACCGGACACCGCCCCGATGATGCGCGTTTCCGACTTTCTGGGGCAGGAGGGACTGCTGGAGTCCGCCCCCGACGCGGCGGACAAGCCGGTACCCGACGACATTGCCCGCAATCCGATGAGCTATCCCATGGACCGCGATGCCCGGTTGCAGGCACTGGCGCGCGGCGATGAAGGATTTCTGCTGTCGATGGGATACTCGACCCAGCGCGGCTATGCCCGCAGCCACCCCTTCGCCGGGGAGGTCCGCATCGGAGAGGTGGAACTGGAGATCGCGGTGCCGGAACTGGATTTCGCCGTCCCGCTGGGCCGCATCCAGGTCACCGAATGCCAGATGGTCAACCAGTTCCAGGGCTCGGCCAAGGCCCCGCCGCAGTTCACCCGGGGCTATGGTCTCGTCTTCGGCCAGGCGGAGCGCAAGTCCATGGCCATGGCACTGGTCGACCGGGCCTTGCGCGCCACGGAACTGGGGGAGGACCTGACCGCCCCGGCACAGGACGAGGAATTCGTCATTGCCCATTCCGACAATGTGCAGGCCACCGGTTTCGTGGAGCACCTGAAACTGCCCCACTACGTCGATTTCCAGTCGGAACTGAACCTGGTCCGGCAGATGCGGGCAGAGGCGCAAGCCCGCGACGAAACACATCTGGAGGCAGCGGAATGAACAGCCTCGACGGCGGCCGTGAACAGGTCATCGCGACCTACAATTTCGCCTATCTGGACGAACAGACGAAACGCATGATCCGCCGCGCGATCCTGAAGGGCATCGCCGTGCCAGGCTATCAGGTACCCTTCGCCAGCCGGGAAATGCCGATGCCCTATGGCTGGGGCACCGGCGGGGTGCAGGTGACCGCCGCGATCATCGGTCCCGACGACCGGCTGAAGGTCATCGACCAGGGTGCCGACGACACCACCAATGCCATTTCCATCCGCAAGTTCTTCGAGCGCACGACGGGCGTGGAGACAACGACGCTCACGGTGGAAGCCAGCATCATCCAGACCCGCCACCGCATCCCGGAGACACCGCTGACGGCAGGCCAGATCCTGGTGTTCCAGGTGCCGATCCCGGAGCCACTGCGGTTCCTGGAGCCGCGCGAGACCGAGACCCGGACCATGCATGCGCTGGAGGAATATGGCGTGATGCATGTGAAGCTGTACGAGGACATTGCTCGCCACGGCCACATCGCCACCACCTATGCCTACCCGGTGAAGGTGGAGGGGCGCTATGTCACCGACCCCTCCCCCACGCCGAAGTTCGACAATCCGAAGATGCATCGCAATCCGGCGCTGCAGCTGTTCGGCGCCGGTCGGGAGATGCGCATCTATGCCATTCCGCCGTGGACGGAGGTCGTCAGCCTGGATTTCGAGGACCATCCCTTCGAGGTGCAGGCGTTCGAGCGGCCCTGCGCGCTCTGTGGCGCCGACGACGTGTTTCTGGACGAGGTCATCACTGACGACCAGGGCGGGCGGATGTTCGTCTGCTCCGACACCGATCATTGCAACACGCGCCAGGCAGAGGGCCATGTGGGAGAGCAGGAGGCATGAGCATGCAGGACAATGATCCGCCGCTGATGCGTGTCGGCAACCTGACGCACATGTACGGCAACCGCATCGGCTGCCGCGATGTCAGTTTCGATCTCTGGCCGGGGGAAGTACTGGCGGTCGTTGGCGAATCCGGTTCCGGCAAGACCACCCTGCTGAACTGCGTCTCCGGGCGGCAGCAGTGCAGCGCAGGCACCATCAGCTACCGCATGCGGGACGGAAGGCATCAGGACCTGAATGCCCTGTCGGAGGCGGAGCGGCGGTTCCTGATGCGCACCGACTGGGGATTCGTGCACCAGAACCCTGCCGACGGGCTGCGCATGAATGTCTCCGCCGGGGCAAATGTGGGGGAGCGGCTGATGGCCGTGGGGCAGCGCCACTATGGCCGCATCCGCGAAACCGCCGACGACTGGCTGGGACGGGTGGAGATCGGTCATGACCGCATCGATGACCGCCCCGGCACCTTCTCCGGCGGCATGCGGCAGCGCCTGCAGATCGCGCGCAATCTCGTCACCGGGCCGCGTCTGGTCTTCATGGACGAGCCGACCGGGGGGCTGGATGTCTCGGTACAGGCACGGCTGCTGGACCTGTTGCGGGGGCTGGTCGATGACCTGGGCCTGTCGGCCATCGTTGTCACCCATGATCTCGCCGTTGCGCGCCTGCTGTCGCAGCGGATGATGGTCATGAAGGACGGGCAGGTGATCGAGACCGGCCTGACCGACCGGGTGCTGGATGATCCCCAGGCGCCCTACACGCAGCTTCTCGTTTCCTCCATCCTGCAGGTCTGAGCCATGACACAGCGCCTTCTGCTGACCGGCGTCAGCAAGTCCTTCACCCTGCATCTGCGTGACGGCGTGATCCTGCCGGTCGTTGCCGGCGTCAGCTTCGGCGTCGAGGGCGGTGAATGCGTCGTGCTGGGCGGGCAGTCCGGTGCGGGCAAGAGTTCCATCCTGAAGATGGTCTACGGCAACTACGGTGTCGGCGCCGGGCAGATCCTGATCAGCCATGCCGGTGGCCAGATCGACATGGCCGTCGCGGATGCGCGGCTGGTGATGCAGGTCCGGCAGGAGACGCTGGGCTATGTAAGCCAGTTCCTGCGCGCCATTCCCAGGGTCGCAGCCATCGACGTGGCCGCGGAACCGCTGGTGCGGGCCGGTGTCCCCTCCGGTGCAGCGCGTGAGCGCGCGGCGGAGCTGTTCGCGCGCCTTAACCTGCCGGAACGGCTCTGGTCCCTGCCGCCTGCGACCTTCTCCGGCGGGGAGCAGCAGCGCGTGAACATCGCGCGCGGATTCCTGCCCGATCTGCCTGTCCTGCTGCTGGACGAACCGACTGC
>BQJF01000197.1 GCA_021604565.1 Minwuia thermotolerans
CTCGGAGCTCTGGGTGTTCCAGTGCGACAGCCAGCCCGCGCTGCGCTACGCGGCGTTCTACGATGAGGGCGCGCGCGGTTTCCTGCTCCCGCCGGGCGGGCGGCTGAAGCTGCGGCGTTTCCCGCTGTTGGCGGATCTCGCGGTGCCCTTCTTGTTCGTGACCGAGACCGCCGGGCTGCGGGTCGGTGAGGCCGAGCCCGCAGCCAGCCTGGAGACAGCGATCCTCTGTCCCGAAGAGCTCGAGGTCGAGGACGCCCGCAACTGGACCGTGGTCGAAGAGCTGAAGCTGCCCGGCAGGTTGCGGCTCGAGCCCTGCACCCAGCACCGTCTGCTGGTGCGTCCGATCCCCGCGCCCTAGCTACGCGGGTTCCACAGGTCTCCGCCTCGGGCGGGGATAAACCCCGCAACCTACAGGGAGCGGGGTTTCCGCCTCGGGCGGGGCTGCGGGCGGGGATAAACCGGGTGCCAAGAAGCCCTGAGAGAGGGGAGGGGTTGCCATGACTTACTGAAACTCTCTATCGGAGCCCAGTAGGTGAAAGTCCTACCCGAGAAGGCAGGCCGAGCCACTCGGTAGCGTAGCCGGGGCCGCCGGAGGCGACGAAGGCGGTCAAGCACCGGTGAGCGAGTGCGTGAGCCGCGGAATTGAGCCCCGAAATCCCTGCTTCGTGGGGGCCGCTGACCTGGTTTAGCGCGGCGGCGACAGAGGCGACCGGCAGTCGGTCGAGGGCGCCTCCCCCACCGGGGTCGTAGTCCGGAGCGCGCGTACAAGGGCACCCTGGGAACTTGGGAGACCTGGCAGTCTCCTCCCGGAGACGTGGAGTGGTCCACCATGGTATACGGACCTGGCTCTCGGACTGGTAATAGTAGCGGGTCCAGCCGGGAGAGCGAACAACCTGCTGCCACGGAGGCAGCCTCGGACGAGGCCGAGCCGAAGTCCGAGGCGATGGGCTGCCAGGAGTCGGAGCGCGCATAGTACCGACGAAGCAGGGGAACCGCGCCCGTGCGGGACCCTGTGGAGGGAAGGACCAAGCGCCATGATCATAGGACCGCAGGAGGGAACGTTGGCCGGAACATCGGATCCGATCCCCAACTCAACGAATCTTCAGCGGATAGCTGAATTGGCCAGGCATGCACCGAACATGGTGATCAAGACGCTGGCCCACCACATCGATGACACGTTCCTTGCCGAAGCCTTCCGGCTGACGCGGAAGGACGGAGCGCCCGGTATTGACGGGAAGACTGCAAAGGACTTCGAGGCGGACCTCCGGGCGAACCTCAGCGACCTTCGCGAGCGCTTCAAGTCAGGTACGTACCGGGCTCCCCCCGTCCGTAGGGTCCATATTCCGAAAGGGAAGGGAAAGACCAGACCTATTGGGATTCCCACCTTCGAAGATAAGGTCCTACAGCGCGCGGTGGCAATGGTCCTGAACGCGGTCTACGAGCAGGACTTTCTTGACTGCTCGTACGGTTTTCGTCCAGGGCGTTCAGCCCACCAAGCGCTGGAAGCGTTGTGGCGTGGGATCATGGATATGCGAGGGGGTGGCTGGGTCTTGGAGGTGGACATCAAGGGCTTCTTTGACGCTCTGGATCACTCCCACCTCCGGAGCTTCCTGGACTTACGGGTGTGCGACGGAGTGATACGGCGCACGATCAATAAATGGCTCAAGGCGGGAATCCTGGAAGAAGGGAAGTGGTACAAGGCCACTTCAGGCTCTCCCCAGGGCGGGGTTGTCTCCCCGATCTTGGCGAACGTCTACCTCCACGAGGTGCTGGACAAGTGGTTCACCCAGTCTGTCCAGCCCAGAATGAAGGGCCAGTCCTTCCTGATTCGCTACGCGGATGATGCGACGCTCGTCTTTTCGGAGGAGAGCGATGCACGGCGAGTGATGGACGTCCTGGGCAAGCGGCTTGGAAAGTTTGGACTCGAGCCCCATCCGGAGAAGACGCGGCTGATCCGGTTCCTGAAGCCTCACCAGGCCAAGGATCCAGAAAACGGCACGTTCGACCTGCTGGGGTTCACCCACTACTGGGGCCGGTCACGGCGTGGCAAATGGGTCGTCAAGCGGAAAACGGCGAAAAGCCGCTTTGCTCGGGGATTCTCGGCCATCTGGAGCTGGTGCAGTCGTGTGCGGCACTGGAGGATCCAGGATCAATGGAAAGCCCTGCGTCGCAAACTCTCTGGGCACTTCGCCTACTACGGGATCACCCATAACTATGCCGCCCTCGACCGCTTCCGCGAGACGGTCCTCCGAGCATGGAGGTACTGGCTCGGGCGACGTTCCCAAAAGGGGTACATCACCTGGAAACGGTTCGCGGCGCTGCAGCAGCGATACCCCCTGCCGAAAGCCCGGATCGTGCATTCGGTGCTTCGGAACATGGCGAAGCTATGATCATGAGGAGCCGGATGCGGGAGTCCCGCACGTCCGGATCTGTGGGGGGCCCTGGGGACGGATTCGCCGGCCCCAGGCCTACCCCGACCCTCTCCTGTATCCCGTGGGTGGCAAACTCAAACGAGAACTTAACCCGGTCACGGCGACGGTCACCGTCACGGTCACGCCGCGACGGCTCCACGGGCCACGGCCCACGATTTTTCAAGCCAGCGACTGGTGCCCCAGACCCAGGCGCCAAACGTTGCCGCGGTGGACCCAGTTTGACCTTCGGATCGCTGGTCATCATCTCCTATCCAACCCCTCAGGGCTGCGATTCCAGCTTCATCCCCAGGTTCTTGACCAGGAACGCGTAGCTGTCCGCGATCTCCTCGATGCGCTTGGAGGTGGGCGTGCCGGCGCCGTGGCCGGCAGAGGTCTCGATGCGGATCAGCACCGGAGCATCACCGGCCTGGCAGTGCTGCAGCTGCGCGGCGAACTTGAAGCTGTGGCCGGGCACGACACGGTCATCGGTGTCGGCGGTGGTGACCATCGTCGCGGGGTAGGCGGTGCCCTCGGCGAGGTTGTGGTAGGGGGAGTAGGCCGCCAGCGCCTGGAACTCCTCCGCATTCTCC
>BQJF01000198.1 GCA_021604565.1 Minwuia thermotolerans
ACCCGGCCCGATACGGTCGGCGATCCACATGTCGGCAGCGTCCGGTCCCTCCGGCGCGATGACTGTCTGCACCAGCGGGTCGGGGCTGGGCCGGATACCGCCGTTGGAGACCATGTAGACCCGCAACCCGTGCCGACTGGCCACCCGCAGTATCTCGTCCTTCACCGGACAGGCGTCGGCGTCGATGTAGATGCTTGTCATGCCGCCGTCAGTTCCCCGCAACCTCGCGCCGGACAATCGCGGCCCCCTCGGCCAGTGACGACAGCTTGCCGAAGGCCACGTCACGCGGCAGGTACTTCATGCCACAGTCCGGGGCGGCTATGACCCGCTCCGCGCCTGCGTATCCCACGGCGCCGCGCAGCCGGTCGGCCACCTGATCCGGTGTCTCCACATCATTGCTGCCGAGGTCGAGGACACCATAGACGATCTGCTTCGACGGCAGCCGGTCGATGATCGAGGGGTCCAGCTTCGGCTGCGCCGCCTCGATGGAAATGGCGCTGGCATCGCAGGCATCCAGCTCCGACAGGAAGGAATAGCCCGACGGCTTGTCCTTCACCACATAGGCATAGCCGAAGCAGACGTGGACAATGGTCATCCCCCCGACCCCGTCCAGAGCCTGGTTGATGGCGTCGATACCGTACTTCCGCGCCTCCTCCGGGTGGGCCTGCATGTGCGGCTCGTCGATCTGGATGATATCGGCGCCCGCCGCCTTCATGTCCCGGATCTCGGCATTCAGGACCGCCGCATAGGCGCTGATCAGCTTTCCCTGATCGCCGTAGTATTCATCCTTCGCCATGCGGGCCATGGTGAAGGCCCCGGGGATCGTCACCTTGACCGCGCGGTCGGTATTGCGGCGCATGAAGGCCACGTCACGGACCTGCACCCCGTCGCCGCGGGTGATCGGACCGACCACGCGCGGCACCAGGGTCGGCTTGCCGGTGCGCCCCGGCATCTCGCCGGGGTTATCGATGTCGATGCCACCCAGCGCATTGGCGAAATGATTGAAATAGCTCTCCCGGCGGCACTCCCCGTCCGAGACAATGTCGATGCCGACCTTTTCCTGGTCGCGCAGGGCCAGCAGGCAGGCATCATCCTGCGCTTCCTGCAGTTCTTCGGCCCGTGGCAGCCAGACATCCTTCATGCGGACCCGTGGCGGCGAACTGCCCATAAGGACTTCGCGGTTCACCAGCCATCCGGGCTGCGGATAGCTGCCCACCAGCATGGTCGGTATTGCCTGAAGCGCCATTCTGCGATCTCCCCGTTTCCCAGCCGCCCGTTGCGGGCGCGGGTGCAGTATGCTTTGGCTGCAGCAGGGGAAGTCAAGAATTCCCGGCCCGGAGACAAGAGGGGACAGTCATGCCCGGCAATCTGACGATGGACGAATTGACGGCAGCGGTCGGCGCAGGGGAAATCGATACCGTGCTGGTCTGCATGGTCGACATGCAGGGCCGGCTGATGGGCAAGCGGTTCCAGGCGGAGTTCTTCCTCGACAGCGGCTGGGAGGAAACCCACGCCTGCAACTACCTGCTGGCCACCGATCTGGAGATGATCACGGTCGAGGGTTTTGCCGCCGCCAGCTGGGCCAGCGGCTATGGTGACTACGTGATGCGACCCGACCTCGCCACCCTGCGGCGGGTGCCCTGGCTGGAAGGCACCGCACTGGTGCTCTGCGATGTGCTGGATCACCATCACCAGCCGGTGCCGCACTCACCCCGCGCCGTCCTGAAACGCCAGATCGCGCGGCTGGCCGACATGGGCTATCGCGCCATGATGGCGTCGGAGCTGGAGTTCTTCCTGTTCGAGGAATCCTACGAACAGGCGGCGGAGTCCGGATACCGCAATCTTTCCACGTTCAGCCGCTACAACGAGGACTATCACATCTTCCAGACCACCAAGGAGGAACCGGTGATGCGGGCGCTGCGCCGGGGTCTGCAGGCCGCAGGAATCCCGGTGGAGAACTCGAAGGGAGAGGCCGACGCCGGACAGGGGGAGATCAACGTCCGCTATTCGGATGCCCTGGACATGGCCGACAGCCACGCAGTGATCAAGAACGCGGCCAAGGAGATTGCCTGGGCGAAGGGCCGCGCCCTGACCTTCCTGGCCAAGTGGGACACCGACGCGGCGGGCAATTCCAGTCATATCCACCAGTCGCTGCAGGACATGGACGGCAAGCCATTGTTCCATGATCCGCAGGACCCGCTGGGCATGTCAGACCTGATGCGTCATTTCCTGGCCGGACAGCTTGAGCACGCCAGCGCCATCACCTGGTTCCTCGCCCCCTATGTGAACAGCTACAAGCGATTCCAGGCAGGCACGTTCGCGCCGACCGCCGCCATCTGGTCGCGCGACAACCGCACGGCAGGATACCGTCTGTGTGGAGAGGGCACGAAGGCGATCCGTGTCGAATGCCGTGTCGGCGGTGCGGACCTGAACCCCTATCTCGCCATGGCCGCATTGCTTGCCGCCGGAATCGACGGGATCGAGCGCAAGCTGGAACTGGAACCGGGGTTCGAGGGCGATGCCTATCAGGGACGCCGCATCCGCCGCATCCCCGCCAACCTGCGCGATGCCACGCTGGCCCTGAAACGGTCAAAGATGCTGCGCGCGGCGCTGGGTGACGATGTGGTGAACCATTACGTCCATGTCGCCATCTGGGAGCAGCAGGAGCACGAGCGTGTGGTCACCGACTGGGAAGTCGCCCGCGGTTTCGAACGCGCCTGATAGCAACGGCATCCAATCTTCCCCTTCCCCCTCGACGGGGGAAGGTCGGGATGGGGGTGAATCGGCGAAGCCGAACAGCTATGACCGATCAACAGTGCAACGGCCTGCGACGTCACCCCCTTCGACCGCTGCGCGGCCACTTCCCCCGCAAGGGGGGAAGACGAGTGGTTCGGTACATTCGTCAGTCAAGCGCCGATACCATATGGTTGACCAGGCGACAGTCAGGCCACCTTCGGCAACGGGATCGCGTCCAGTTCCGGCTGTACCAGATCGATGAA
>BQJF01000199.1 GCA_021604565.1 Minwuia thermotolerans
GGATCATGCACCGGGTGGCCGGGCGGGGAGAAGGATGGAGCAGGCCACAGACCGAAACAGAACCCTGGGGAGGGTGACCATGGACTTCACGATTCCGCGCGAGATCAGCGACTACATCGGCGTGCTCGATGCCTTCATCGAGAAGGAGATCAAGCCGCTGGAGGAGGAGAACATCCGCTTCTTCGACCACCGGCGCGAATATGAACGCACCGACTGGGAGAATGGTGGCCGCCCGAAGGAGGAGTGGGAGGAACTGCTGGCGGAGATGAAGCGCCGCGCCGACAAGGCCGGTCATCTGCGCTGGGCCCTGCCCACGGACATCGGCGGCTCCGCCGGGTCCAACCTCGGCATGGCGATCATTCGCGAACACCTCGCCCATCGTGGCCTGGGCCTGCACAACGACCTGCAGAACGAGAGCTCCATCGTCGGCAACTTCCCGGTCGTCATGATCTTCCACGCCGTTGCAAACGCGGCCCAGAAGGAAGAGTTCATCGAGGACATGATCACCGGCCGCAAGCGGGTGGCCTTCGGTGTGACAGAACCCAATCACGGCTCCGACGCCACCTACATGGAAACAACGGCGGTTCAGAAGGACGGCGGCTGGCTGATCAACGGCACCAAGCGCTGGAACTCCGGCATGTCCAACGCCTCGCATGACGTGGTCTTCGCCCGGACCTCCGGCGATGTGGGCCGCCCCAGCGGCATCACGGCGTTCATCGTGCCGGTGGAGACACCGGGGGTCGACATTGCCTACATGCACTGGACCTTCAACATGCCCTCCGACCATGCGGAGGTGCATTTCCGTGACGTCTGGGTGCCGGACAGCGCCATCCTGCACGAGGAAGGCCGGGGCCTAGAATGTGCGCAGGCGTTCTTCCACGAGAACCGGATCAGGCAGGCGGCATCCAGCCTGGGTGCCGGCCAGTACTGCGTTGACGAGGCAGTGCAATGGGCCAACAAGCGCGTCACCTGGGGCAAACCACTCAGCACCAACCAGGCAATCCAGTGGCCGCTGGCCGAACTGAATACCGAGGCCGAGATGCTGCGCAACCTGGTCTACAAGAGCGCCTGGCACCTGGATCAGGCGCACCACATGGAGGTGACGCACTGGGTCGCCATGGCCAATTACCGCGCCAACCGCTTCGTCTGCGAGGCCACTGACCGGGCCATGCAGGTGCACGGCGGCATGGGCTATACCCGCTACAAGCCCTTCGAGCACATCTACCGCCACCACCGCCGCTATCGCATCACCGAAGGCACCGAGGAGATCCAGATCCGCAAGGTCGCTCACGACCTGTTCAAGAAGTTCCGGGACTGAGCACCGCAAGGATGGCCGGGGGCGCTGAACCTCACCCGTCGCGCCGCAGGTGGCGGGTGAGGCGTTTCTCCAGCCGTTCCCAGATGTTGCGGATGGTCTCCACCATCAGCAGGTAGACCACGGCGGCCCAGAGATAGGTCTGGAAGTCGAAGCTGCGGGAATAGGCACGCCGCGTCTCCCCCATCAGGTCCAACACGGTGATGATGGCGACGATGGCCGAGCCCTTCAGCATCAGGATGATCTCGTTGCCATAGGGCCGCAGCGCCACGATCAGGGCCTGCGGCAGGATGATCTTGCGGAAGGCCTGGAAACGGGTGAGCCCCAGCGCCTCAGCGGCTTCCCACTGCCCCTTCGCGACCGACTGGATCGCGCCGCGCAGGATCTCCGCCTGATAGGCCGCCGTGTTCAGGGCAAAGGCGAAGACAGCGCAGTTCCAGGGATCGCGGAAGAACAGCCACAGACCCGCTGACTGCAACTCCGGGCGAAATTCGCCTGCCCCGTAGTAGACAAGAAAGACCTGCGCCAGCAGCGGCGTGCCCCGGAACAGATAGACATAGCAATAGGCCAGCGCACCCACGGCACGGTTGGGTGACAGACGGGCCATGGCCACCGGCAGTGACATGGCCGCGCCGAAGACCAGCGACGTCGCCACCAGTCCCAGCGTGATCTGCAGACCCTTCCAGTACTTCGGCCCATATTTCGCGACGAGCTCACTGTCCCAGGCCAGGATCAGATAGAGGCCCAGTCCCGCCAGCATCCCGACCATCGCCGCCAGCGCGATCCAGCCGGTTGTTCGCGTACCGCTCCAGCGGCGGCGCACGGGCGGTGGCGGCAGGGCAGGCTGTATATGGTCGTTGACGATGGCTGTCATCGGGGGGCATCCCCCTTCGCGGCCCAGTGATTGATCGCGCCGATGGCAACCGACGACAGGATCGCCAACACCAGATAGAGCAGGCAGGCGACGCCGAAGAACAGGAAGGCTTCCTTGGTCACACGCGCGGCGATGCCGGTCTGGCGGATGATGTCGGAAAGGCCGATGACACTGACCAGCGCGGTATCCTTCAGCAGGATCATCCAGAGGTTGCTCAGGCCTGGCAGGGCGATGCGGATCAGTTGCGGCAGGATGATCAGACGCATGGTCTGGAACCGCGAAAGGCCGATGGCGTATCCACCCTCGTACTGCCCGCGCGGGATGGCGCGGAAGGCGGAAAGGAAGACCTCGCTGGCGAAGGAGGAGAAGACCAGCCCCAGCGCCACCATGCCGGCGAGGAAGCTGTTGATCTCTATCGTCGTCTCGCTGCCCATGGCGAGCAGCAACTGGCGAATGCCGATCTGGGCACCAAAATAGACCAGGAACAGGGTCAGCAGTTCAGGCAGGCCACGAAAGACGGTCGTGTAGATATTGCCGGCCAGACGCAGCGTCTGCTCCTCCGACTGCTTTGCGAGGGCCACGAGGAACCCGATCAGCAGCCCCAGCGGCAGGGTGGCCAGCGCCAGCGAGATGGTGACGCCAACCCCGGAAGCGATCTCGTCGCCCCAGCCGGTGTCGCCAGGGCTGAGCAGGGCGAGCATCTCATCCATGCAGGCACCACCGCATGGCAGACGGACCTGGCCTCACCCGACACCCGGTCGGGCGCAGGGTGAGGCTGGTCGCAGGCGATGCCTGCATCAGTCTG
>BQJF01000200.1 GCA_021604565.1 Minwuia thermotolerans
CAGAGACCCACGACAACGGCTTGCGCCGCCGCCTGGCCGGGTTGCGGCAACACGCCGTTGAACAATGCCGCTTCGCGGCGATGCGGCTATGGGGTTTCGAAGGTGACCCCTCTCGTCCGGCAGGAAGATCGGACGGACTGGCTGGAGATGCGCAAGACTTCCAGCGACCTTGCCGCCACCTCACGGGGGTTCGATCGCATGGAGGCCGTCCTTCGTGGGCACGCGCCTGCAGCAAGGGCACGACCATGCCCAGGACAGACACCGCGAACGGCGCGTCGGCTCACGAAGGGATATGCGGTCTCGTCAGCGATAGATGCCCTCCCGCAGTCAAGACGTATCACACGACCATTCCGGCAGCCCTGCCCCGCCCTCCGCATAGGCGATCCGCCAGTTCGGGGGCGACACTGGTGCCACGAGACCAGCGCGCAACATCCTGCCCTCCCCGCACTTCGGGCAGGCAGCCTGCACGACTTCGCCCTCTGACGCAGCCTCCTCCTCTTCGTCTGTCGTGGTCTCCACCTTGGAGGCCACGCCAAGCAGCTCCCGGCACAACTTTAGCCGCTCCACCCGCCAGCGGTTCGCCAGGAAGCCGTAGTAGCGGATCCGAACGAAGCGCTTGGGCAGCACATGCAGCAGAAAGCGTCGCAGGAACTCCGTGGCCTCGAGCGTCAGCACTCGCTGGCGACTGCCTTGGCTGTAGTCCTTCCAGCGGAAGGAGATCCGGCCGCCCCGCAAGTCGAGCAGACGACTGTTGCCGATGGCCACGCGGTGCGTGTAGCGACCCAGGTACCTCACGACCTGCTGTGGGCTCCCGAATGGCGGCTTGGCGTACACGACCCAGTTCTGCCTGTAGGGTGTCCGCAAGTACTTGAGGAACCTCTTGCGGCGTGCCAGCCGGCGCAGCACGCCGCGGAATTGCAGCCTTCCCGCCGCATAGGCGTGTTTCAGCAGGTCCAGGAACCTACCCCGGAACTTCAACTGCAGCACAGGGATCGGCAGGAAGTAGCTGGCTCGGCACGGCAGCCAACGCTCGCCGTCCAGCGACGGTCCCCCACCAGCGACGACATAGTGCACGTGCGGGTGATGAGTCAGCGTCTGGCCCCAGGTGTGCAGCACGCCCAGGAAGCCGAGGCGGGCACCCAGGTGCTTTGGGTCGGCGGCGAGTTCAGTCATGACCGAGCTCGACGCCTGGAACAGCAGGCCGTAGACGACCCGCTTGTTCTGCAGTGCGATGGCTGCGATCGAGGCCGGCAGCGTGAAGACGACATGGAAGTAGTGCACCGGCAAGAGGTCCCGTTCGCGCGCCTCAACCCAGCGGACGGAGCCGGACGCCTGACATTTCGGACAGTGGCGGTCGCGGCACGAGTTGTACGCGTTGCGCTCGTAGCCACAGCGGTCGCAACGTTCTACGTGGCCTCCGAGTTGCGCCGTGCGGCAGGCGGCGAGATGGCGCAGGACGCGCTCATGGGCCGCCTGCGGTGCGTAATCGCGCAGGTAATCGGGAGCGCAGTGGCGGATGACGTCCGCGACCTCTAGCTTCGGCCTGGTGGCGCGTGCCGTTGGCCGTCGTAGTGTGTCCGCACCCATGGCTACTCGAGCCCCGTGAGGGTGTCGAGCGGACTTGGGGCATTGGCCAGTGTGCTCTGGGACACGTGCAGGTAGATCGCTGTCGTCGCCAAGCTGCGGTGCCCCATCAGCATCTGCAGGGTGCGCAGGTCGGTGCCTGCCTCGAGATGGTGGGTGGCAAAGGAATGACGCAGTGAGCGCAGGGTGGCGGGCTTCTCGATCCCGGCGCGCCGGCGGGCGCGGAGAAAAGCCTTCTGGACGGTGTGGGCGGCGATCGGGACGCTGACCTGCCAACCGGGGAACAGCCAGCGCGGCGGGCGCTGCTCGAGCCAATTGCGGCGCAGCTGGGTGAGCAGCCGGTCCGACAACGGCACCATGCGGTCCTTGCAGCCCTTGCCCGCCTCGACACGCAGAAGCTTCCGCTGGCTGTCGATGTGGCTGCACTCGAGATGGATCAGCTCCGAAGTGCGCAAACCCGCGGAGTAGCAGGCCATGAACAAGGTGCGATGCTTCATGTACGTGGTCAGCTGGATCAAACGGCTGACCTCCTCGCGGCTCAGCACAACGGGCAGCTTCTTCGGCTTCTTCGCGTACGGAAGCCGCTCGACCACCCTGGGCCGATCGAGGACCTTGTCGTACAGGAAGCGCAGAGCACAGACGGAGATGTTGAGGACGCTGGCCGATACCCGGCAGTGCGTGGCGAGATGGGCCTGGAACTCGCGGGCCTCTCCGCCGCCGAGATCCTGTGGCGAGGCGCCGAAATGGCGCGCGAAACGGGCGACCGCGTTGACGTAATTGCGGATGGTGCTCTCCGAGTAGTTGCGCATCCGCAGCTCTTCGAGCATCCTGCGACGTAGTGGAGACATGGTTGATCCTCCTTCTCTGCCCCCGCGCGGGTCGCAACGCGCGGGGCTTTCCTTTGAGAAGGATTGCAACAATGGTGTCGGTTTGCAGACTTCGCGCGTCAAGCTACGGTCCTCGCAGACTCAGAGCGACGATGCGGGAAGAGATCTGGCCACCGCGAAGCGGTTTTGTTCAACGCCCTTTCGCCGCAGAGCCCTCCAGCGCGGCCTGGCGCTTGCTCCACTTCACTGCGCTCCAACGAGTTACGCTAGCGAGATCCGGCCAGGATCATCCAGCAACCGCCAGGCCGCACTTCCGGGTCGCCTCCGGCGACGGCGAAAGGGGCCATTGCGCAGTCTCGGAGGAAGATTCGGGTGTGACGGCGATGTGCGATTCCACCGAAGTTTGCCGCGCACACGTCGAGCGTACACCGGCTGTCCGCACTTGACAGGCAGGGAAGCGGTAGTCTTGTTCTTCGTCCTACCGGCAGCAGCTTACGGCGGGCAAGGCCGTGTGGTCCGCTGTGTGCACGCGCAGCAACCCAGTGATCACACCTGCGTTGTGCGATG
>BQJF01000201.1 GCA_021604565.1 Minwuia thermotolerans
AGCCGCTATCGCACGCTGGGGCCGGTCTGGCTGGGCATCATCTCTGCCATGACCAGCGCCGCCATGCTGATCGCCATCGACCGCATGTTCGCGCTGGAGGTGCTGCAGACCCTGATCGGCAAGGCGCTGGTGGACAACCGCTACCTCTATCTGGTCGGCGGCATCATGATCTCCATGGTGTTCATCGTCCTGCCGGGCTTCAAGCGCGCCTCGAAGACGAAGGTGCCGCTCTACGACATTGCCCTGATGGTGCTGACGCTCGGCCTGACCTGCTATTATGTCTGGTTCGCTGAATCGATCCTGCTGGAAGCCTGGGAGTATGCGGCACCCCTGCACGGCATGTGGGTCAGTGTGGTCATGTGGGCGGTGATCATGGAGGCGGGCCGTCGCGCCGGTGGGCCCGCCGTCTTCTTCATTGTCCTGGTGATCTCGCTCTATCCCATCTACGCCGACCAGGTGCCGCAGGTGGTCTCCGGCCTCAGCCGCCCGTTCCTGGACACGGCGGCGTTCCACATGTTCTCCGAGGAGAGCTACCTCGGCATCCCGATGAAGGCCTTCGCGCTGCTGGTCTTCGGGTTCCTGCTGTTCGGCGTGGCGCTGATCTATACCGGTGCCGGCCAGTTCTTCATCAGCTTCGCTTTCGCCCTGCTGGGCCACGTTCGTGGCGGTCCGGCCAAGGTGGCGATCTTTTCCTCGGGCCTGTTCGGCTCCATGTCCGGTGGACCGGTGACCAATGTCCTGACGACCGGTTCCCTGACCATTCCGGCGATGAAACGGATCGGGATCCGTTCCAAGACAGCGGGCGCGATCGAGGCCTGCGCCTCCACCGGCGGCGTGATGATGCCGCCGATCATGGGTGCCACCGCCTTCGTCATGGCCGACTTCCTGCAGGTCCGCTACATCGACGTGGCGCTCGCCGCCGCCATTCCGTCGCTGCTCTACTATCTCGGCCTGTTCATGCAGATCGACGCCTACGCGGCGGAGAAGAAGCTGAGTGGCCTCCCCCGCGTGGAGCTGCCCTCCGTGCGCAAGGTGATGATCGAGGGCTGGTACTATCTGTTCGTCTTTGCCCTGCTGATCTTCATGCTGATCTACATGAAGCGGGAGGCGCAGGCGCCGTTCTATGCCACCGCGCTGCTGCTGATCATCAACCAGTTCAATCCGAAGCACCGGCTCAACTGGCTGAAGCTGAAGCAGTTCGTCTATGCCACCGGCTGCCTGCTGGCGGAACTGGCCAGTCTGCTGGCCGCCGTCGGCCTGATCGTCGGTGCGTTGCAGGCGACCGGCATGACCGGCACGCTGACGAACGACCTGGTCTACCTGGCTGGCGGGCATCCGCTGGTGCTGCTGCTGATGGGTGCGGTGACAAGTTTCATCCTCGGCATCGGCATGACGGTGACGGCGGCCTACATCTTCCTGGCCATCATCCTGGCGCCGGCGTTGATCACCGCAGGACTGGATCCGATGAGCGTGCACATGTTCCTGCTCTACTGGGGCATGCTGTCCTTCATCACTCCGCCAGTGGCACTGGCCGCCTTCGCCGCAGCCTCCGTCGCGCGGTCGGAGCCGATGCAGACCGGTTTCGAGGCCATGCGGATCGGCTCCATCATCTACTTCATCCCGTTCTTCTTCGTCTTCAACCCGGCCCTGCTCGGCAATGCCGGCACGGTTGAGGTCATTGTCGTCTGCGCGACCGCCGTGATCGGTATCCTGATGGTTGCCGCCGCGTTGCAGGGATACCTGTTCGGCGTCGGACGGCTGGGTGGCGGTCTGCCGGGTGTCATAGGGCGCGCCAGCCTGTTCGTCGGCGGGCTGATCTTTGCCGCACCGGGCGGCGAGATGATCGGGTTCAGCCATACCGAACTCAGCCTGATCGCGCTGGTCGTTGCCGCCCCCGGGGTTGCCGTGGCGTTCCTGGGCGGGCGCAAGGCCGCCGCATTGGGTTAGGCACGATCAGGAGCTTTCCGGACCAGTTCGGAGTTCAGCGCCCAGCGCGAACCGGTACTCAGAAACGGACGCCGACGGCCCAGTCGACACCTGACTGGCTGCCACCGTCGAGCTTGACGCGCAGGGCTTCGCAGCCCGAAAGCATGGCGAGGCCGATCAGCAGTGTGCAGATGACGTATGTGCGCTTCATGGCCTCAATCTATGCCTGGGCAGCCGCAGGGAAAATGCGAAAGATCGTGAACATCGCTTGTGTGCTGCGACCGTCACGTCCAGTAATGCGTCCATGGACATGACGGATCGCTTTCAGACGGGATGGGGCGCGGACGCGGACTGGCGCACGGCGCTGGGCCAGTGCCTCGACATGATCAATCCGGAACTGCAGCACAATGGCCCCGGTTTCGTCTATCTCTCCGACCACTTTTCCGGCGACGCACAGGGTATCCTGACCGTTCTGCGGGGGCGCACCGGCATTGGCGACTGGGTGGGTACGACCGGGATCGGCATTCTGGTCAACGACCGCCAGTTCTTCGATACGCCTGCGATCGCCGTGATGCTGACTTCTTCGCCGGAGGGGGCGACCCATCTGCTGCGCCCGGACAATGTTTCGCCGCCCCGGTTCACGCCATGGTTCGGGGTGGTCCATGCGGACCCGGGCCAGCCCGAACTTCGGGAGAGCCTGCGCGTGCTGGAGCAACAGCCGGGAGGCTACTGGGTTGGCGGTCTCGCCGCTTCGCGCGGTCCGAATCCGGTAGTGGCGAAGACCCTCACGACCGGTGGGCCTGCTGGTATCATCTACTCCGATCAGGTTCCTGTTGCTACCGCCCTCACCCAGGGATGCACCCCGATTGGCCCGGCGCGGGAGATCACGCGGGCGGAACGCAATATCGCCGTCGAACTGGATGGCAGACCGGCGTTCGAGGTCTTCAGGCAGGACATTGGCGAAATCCTGTCCCGCAACCTGGACCGCATTCCCGGCTTCATCTTTGCCGGACTGGCCCCGGCGGGTCAGGACAGTGGCGATTACCTG
>BQJF01000202.1 GCA_021604565.1 Minwuia thermotolerans
CCTGTCTTCGACAGGGCACCCGAGCACGGTCGGGTAACACTCGTTGGCGCCGGTCCCGGCGATCCCGACCTGCTGACCGTGAAGGCGATCAGGGCGCTGCAGGATGCGGATGTCGTGCTGTTTGATGCACTGGTATCCGACGAGATCCTGGAACTGGCCCGGCGGGAGGCGCAGCGGTTGCCCGTCGGCAAGCGCGGTGGCCGTCCATCCTGCAAGCAGGAAGAGATCAACTGGCTGATGGTCCGTTTCGCGGGGGAGGGGAAACACGTCGTCCGTCTGAAGGCCGGAGACCCGGCAATCTTCAGCAGAGGCGGGGAAGAGGTGCGGGCACTGCGTGCCGCCGGAATTGCTGTCAGCATTGTTCCCGGCATAACCACTGCCTCCGCCGCGGCGGCAAGCATCGGAAAGACCCTGACCGACCGTCATTTCGGTCGTCAGCTTCTCTATGTTTCAGGTCACGGGAGGGGAGATGGCCAGGCGGAGGTTGACTGGCACGCCGTCGCGTCCGAGCGGACGACCATCGCGCTCTACATGGGGCGTGGTCGTCTGGCGTCGTTCAGCGCCGAAGCCATGGCGCATGGTGCATGCGGGTCACGACCGGTTTCTGTCGGGGTGAGCGTTTCCCGCCCCGACGAGGCCTGGGTGCATTCGACGCTGGGGCAGGTGGCGATGGCGGTTGGTGAACTCGACCCCATGCAGCCCTGCCTGATCCTCATGGGCGAGGTCCTGCGTCAGGACACGGTAGCTGCGCTGGCTCCTGCGAGGGCCATTGCGGAAGCCGTCTGAGCGTCAGGCGTCGCGCTGGCGTTCGATGATGGTGTCGCCCAGTACCAGCACGTCCATGTCGGTACGCAGGAAGCAGTCCAGTGCTTCCTGCGGGTGGCAAACCACCGGCTCGTTCTCGTTGAACGAGGTATTCAGCAGGATCGGCACACCGGTCAGGTCACCAAAGGCGGAGATCAGGGCATGATAGCGTGGATTGGCCGATTGATGCACGGTCTGCAGCCGCCCCGATCCATCGACGTGGGTGACTGCCGGTATGTCGCCGCGCTTCGGTTCGCGGATCTGGAATACCTGCATCATGAAGGGGACGTTGTCGTCCTCCTCGAACCAATCCGAGACATGCTCTGACAGGATCGACGGCGCGAAGGGGCGGAAGCTTTCCCGTTTCTTGATCTTGGCGTTCAGCACCGCCTTCATGTCGCCACGGCGCGGGTCGCAGAGGATGGAGCGGTTGCCCAGCGCCCGCGGGCCCCATTCCAGCCGTCCCTGGAACCAGCCAATGACCTTGCCGTCGGCAATGGCCTTCGCGGTCAGGGTACAGAGGTCGCTTTCCCGGTCATGCGTCGTGACGGTGCAACCGGCAGCCGTGATGGCTTCCCCGTTATCCTCCAGTACGCTCTTCACGTTCGCCGCATCGTAGGCCGGACCCCAGTAGGCATGATCCATGACGAAGCTGCGCGGGGCACCGGTATCGTGCCATGCGGCATAGGCGGCACCGATCGCACCGCCGGCATCGCCCGCCGCCGACTGGATGTAGACCTTCTCGTACGCTGTCTGGCGGCGGACCTTGCCGTTGGCGACGGAATTCATGGCGCAGCCGCCGGCCAGGCACAGGGTCTTCAGGCCGTGGCGCGGTTGCAGCGTGTTGAGCATGTTGAAGAAGGCTTCCTCGTACATCGCCTGCACCGAACGGGCGATGTCGTAGTGCCGCTGGCCGATCTCCGCCTTCGGTTCCCGCGCCGGGCCCAGCAGTCCCTCCAGAGCGTCGGAGAACAGGGTGCCGACTTCCGGGATGCCGGACTTCCACTCGTACTGCACACCTTCCCTGTGATGACGGAAGTACCGCAGGTCGAGCTGGTATCCCCCATCCGGCTGAAGCTTCACGATCTGGCGCATCTCGTCCATCAGGTCCGGCTTGCCGTAGGGGGCCAGGCCCATGACCTTGTACTCGTCGCCATAGTGCCGGAAGCCGAGATACTGCGTCAGTGCCTGGTAGAAGATGCCCAGCGAATGGGGGAAATAGACCTTCCCCTCGATGCTGATCTCAGTGCCGCGCCCGATCCCCCACGCACCGCTGGAGAAGTCGCCGAACCCGTCCACGGAAATGACGGTCGCTTCCTCGAACGGGGAAACGTGGAAGGCCGAGGACAGATGTGCGCGGTGATGTTCGATATTGCGGATCTCGCCCGAGAAGGTCTCTCCCGGAAAGGCTTCAGCGATCAGGTCAGGCAGGCTGCGCCGGGCATGACGGTTGCGGATACGGTCGAGCACCAGGCCCAGATCGGGACGCTTGGTCAGCACGTAGCCGATCTTGCGCGGCAGGCTGGCCCTGCTGTCCTGATTGACGGCCAGCACATCGACATCGCCAAGTCCCAGACCTGCTTCGTCGAGGCAATAGCGGATGGATTCGGAAGGGAACCCCGCCCAGTGCTTGATCCGGCGAAGGCGTTCCTCCTCCAGCGCGGCGACCAGCTTGCCGTCACGGATCAGACAGGCAGAGCTGTCCCCGTGAAAGGCGTTCACGCCAAGGATGATCATGCAACTTGTCCTGTCTTGAAACCGGTCTGAACGGAGGAATAGAGATCGAGAAACCGATTTGCCACAGATTCCCAACTGTACTGCGTACGCACCAGTTCATGGCCGCGGTCGCCCATGGCAATCCTTGCCTCATCGGAAAGGGCGGTGGCTGCGGAAATGCCATCGGTCAGACCCGCAACACTGACAGGAACGCGCCAGCCGCAATCGCTTCGTTCAAGGTCGGGCCAGGGGACGGCCTCGGTCGTCAGTACCGGCAGGCTGTGGGCGAGCGCCTCCGCCACAACCATCCCGAAGCTTTCCGAGTGGCTGGGCAGCACGAAGAGGTCTGCAGCGCGCAGCAAC
>BQJF01000203.1 GCA_021604565.1 Minwuia thermotolerans
AAACGGCCTCCGGCAATCCCGGGGCGGTTCACGTGCCGATTGCCGAGTGACCTCAAATCATTGTTGGCAAATCAGCATCCCTGCCTGTCTCACCGAACTGAATTTCGGTCTGGACTGTCACACTCAGGCAAGCATTGCTTGTCCTGCGGAGTTGATCGCTTTGTGAGCCCCCCAGGCTCATCGCATGACATTCTCCGCCGGCCCTAGCCGACCGATCGGCAGGGCCTTGGGTCGTGGGAGGCGTATCGGCTGACAATCGGGTCCCGCCGATCGAACCGCCTCCATGACCCAGGGAGGCTTTCATGTCCCACCTCACCGACACCCAACTCGTCATCCTGTCGAACGCCGCGCAGGCAGAGGATGGCTCCATCCTGCCATTACCCGACTGCCTGACCATCAACGGAGGCGCCATCGCGTCGGTGCTCTCGAGCCTGCTTCGCAAGGGCCTGATCGAGGAGCGTCCCCTGCAAGCAGCAGGGACTGCAGGCGCCGGATTGCATGCTACCGGTTCTGATCAAATTGGTGCCTGTTACGGCCAAGACCGGGTCTGGCGCTGTGATGAGGATGGGAAAAGGTTTGCCCTTGCCATCACCCGCACCGGCCTCGAAGTCATCGGTGTCGATGCCGACGAAGACGAGGGTACCAGCACTGGAGAGGTGGGGGCCGGCTCCCCCAGTGGCTCCGTGCCTGACGCCTCTGGCGCAGAACCTCCGCAAGATGCTGATACCAAGCACGCTTGCGTTGGTGTCGCGGAGACCAGTGAGCGGGCAGCATCGGGTCGAGCTGGTGGCAAGAACACCATCCGCCCCGGCACCCGCCAGTCCCTGCTGGTCGACCTGCTCCGACGCGACGGTGGTGCCAGCCTCGACGAACTGGTGCAGGCCACCGGCTGGCAGTCGCACTCCGTGCGTGGCGCCATCAGCAGCATTGTCCGCAAGAAGCTCGGCCTCACCGTGGTGTCTGAGACGATAGAAGGCCGTGGCCGTGTCTATCGGATCCTCCCATGAGCAGGCGGTCGGCAAAGCGGCAGGGCAAGGTCTCGCATGTAGATCTCGAAGTCCTGTCAGACCTGTCCAAGCTGGACCTGAAGCAACGCTGGGAAGATGCCTTCAGCCATCCACCGCCGAAGTACATGCGCCGGGATGTCCTTGTGCGTGCCCTGGCGCACGAGATGCAATTACAGGCTTCTGGCGGCATGCCCGCTGGACTGGCCCGTCAGCTGGCGCGGGCGGCCAGGTCCATGCGTGACGGCAAGGCTTCTGCAGTAGCCGGTGACCAGCATCGTTCAGCACCCGGCGTGACCATCAAGCCCGGCACCCGCCTGCTGCGTGACTGGCAGGGCGTCACCCACGAGGTGATCATCCTCGAGAAGGGCATCCAGTACCGCGGCCGGGAATGGAGCTCCCTCTCCGCCGTCGCCCGCGAGATCACCGGAACCCGCTGGTCCGGTCCCCTGTTCTTCGGCCTGAAGGGACAGAACCCATGACGGTCACTGGTGGTAAGGGCAGCACGAGAAGAAGGAACGAGAGTTCAGTCCGGCGCTGTGCGGTCTATACCCGTAAGTCCACCGAGGACGGGCTGGAGCAGGACTTCAACTCCCTGCATGCCCAGCGCGAAGCCTGCGAGGCCTATGTCCGCAGTCAGGCCGGCGAAGGCTGGAAGCTGCTGCCCGACCTCTATGATGACGGTGGCTTCTCCGGCGGCACCATGGACCGTCCGGCCCTGGCCCGCCTGCTGGCGGATATCGAGGCACAGAAGATCGACACCATCATCGTCTACAAGGTCGACCGCCTGACCCGCTCACTGGCGGACTTCTCGCGCATCGTCGATGTGCTGGATGCGCATGATGTCTCCTTCGTCTCCATTACCCAGCAGTTCAACACCACCACCTCCATGGGACGGTTGACACTCAACATGCTGCTGTCCTTCGCCCAGTTCGAGCGCGAGGTCACTGGCGAGCGGATCCGCGACAAGATCGCGGCCTCCAAGCGCAAGGGCATGTGGATGGGCGGCTTCGTGCCGCTGGGCTACGAGCCCGAGGGCAGGACCCTCACCATCAACGAGGAGGAAGCAGGAACAGTCAGGAAGGTCTTCGAGCTCTATCTCGAACTGGGGAACGTCAGGCATGTGAAGCAAGCTGCCGATGCCCTTGGGCTCACCACCAAGGTCAGGCGCAGGGGAGTTGGTGAAAGCGAGGACAAGGCGGAAGGGCCGAGAGAGAACGATGCACCCGCATCGAAGCGGTCAGGTGGCGGGCGTGCGCTGTCGCGGGGTTACATCTACAAGCTGCTGGGCAATCCGCTCTATGTCGGCTGCATTGCCCACAAGGGCGAAATACACGAGGGGCTGCATCCGGCCATCATCGACCGGGCCACGTGGGAAGCGGTGCAGCAGATGCTGACCGCCAACCGGGGCAGGAAGCGCTGCATTCCCACCCGCAGGACGGAACTCAGCCCGCTGATGGGCAAGCTGTTCGATTCCGATGGCCGTCCCCTGACACCCAGTCATGCGGTGAAGTCCGGCAGGCGGTATCGCTATTACGTCTCACGGCACCTGGTGAATGGCACCGTGGGGGAGGGCACCACCGATAGCGGCTGGAGACTCCCGGCACGGGAGATCGAGCGGATCACCGCTGATGCCATCACTGCACTGATCAGCAACCCGGCACGGCTGGCAGAGGCTGCGCGGGATAGCGGCATCCCCGCAGACCGGATCGGCGCGCTACTGGGCAAGGTCTCCGAAAGCACCAACCCGGGCACGGGGAACGCCACCAGCCATCCAAGCTCTATCGGAATCAGGAATCATCCTCACGTTCTCGTGGACCGTGTCGTG
>BQJF01000204.1 GCA_021604565.1 Minwuia thermotolerans
TGCACGAGGAATTCGAGACCCGGCAGGTGAACTCCGGTCAGGCCGGCATGGAGGCCGCGCGGAAGGAACATTTCGACCTGGTCCTGCTGGATGTCGGCCTGCCCGACTCCGACGGGCGCGAAGTCTGTCGGGCGTTGCGCAAGAATGGCTTCAAGATGCCTGTGATCATGCTGACCGGCGCGGATTCGGATGCCGAGGAGATCCTGGGGCTGGAATCGGGGGCCAACGACTACATCACCAAGCCGTTCAAGGTCGGCGTGCTGCTGGCCCGCATTCGTGGCCAGTTGCGCCAGCACGAACAGAGTGAGGATGCCGTCTTCACCATCGGCCCCTACAGCTTCCGCCCGGCGCAGAAGATGATGGTGCACAAGGAAACGGAGAAGAAGGTCCGCCTGACGGAGAAGGAAACCTCCATCCTGAAGTACCTGTTCCGCGCCGGTGAGACAGCAGTCGGGCGCGACGTGCTGCTGCACGAGGTCTGGGGCTACAACGCCGGCGTCACCACCCACACCCTGGAAACCCACATCTACCGCCTGCGCCAGAAGATCGAACCGACCCCGTCAGAGGCCGAGATCCTGGTGACCGAACCGGGTGGCTACAAGCTGGTGCCCTGACAGGAGTCTGTTCCTTGTGGCGCGCGTCACCGGTCCACGCTCCCTCAACCAACTTGTCTGCTTTCTGCTTCAGGCCGTTTTCAGCCAGGCGATCAGCAACGACAGCGTGACAGCGCTGAATACCGTGGAAAGCAGGATCACGGAGGCCGACCGCTGGGTATAGGTGCCGTAGAACCGTGCCAGCAGGAAGGCGTTGATCCCCGCCGGTGTCGCGGCGTTCAGGGTGGCAACGGCGACATAGAGCGGATCGTTCTGGAAGATGTAGCTGGTGAAGATGAAGACCAGCGCGGGCAGCAGCGCCAGCTTCATGACCACCAGCGTCAGGCTTTCCTTCAGGTCACCGGCAATGCGGAACTGGGTCAGTGACGCCCCGAGCGCACAGAGCGCCGCCGGGGTCGCCGCCTTCGACAGCAGGTCGATCAGCCGGTCGACCATGGACACCAGTTCCAGCCCCGTCGCGCCGAACGCCAGTCCCGTGCACAGGCCGAGAATGACCGGATGCACAGCCAGACTCTTGAAGGTGGAGAACAGGATGGTGCCCAGCCCCTGCCCCTTCTGGCCCCGCAGCGCCTCCACCATGATGGTCGAGAGCGGGATGAGGATCATCGGGTGGAAGGTCACGATCATCATCATCGGGATCAGGCCCGGTTCCCCGAACGCCGTGTAGACCAGTGGCAGGCCCATCAGCACGGTGTTGGAGAAGCTGGAGGACATGCCCATCAGCCCGTATTCCACCGGCGGGTTGCGGAAGACGTACCGCCCCAGTGCCACGGTGATCGCGAAGTGCAGCAACGCGGCACCGAAGTAGCCGAAGACGATCGACCATTCGATCCCCTCCTCCGGCAGGCCCCGGCTGAACAGGCGGAACAGCAGGGCCGGGATGGCGGCGTAGAAGACGAAATTCGTCAGCGCCTTGATGCCGACATCGCCGCCAAGCAGCGGCGAACGTCCCAGCGCATAGCCGATGGCCATCAGCGCGAAGACCGGAAAGACGATATCGAGGACGCCCCCCATCAGCCGCGCCCTGTCAGGTCAGCGACCACCGGACCTTCCGTGGCGGGCTGACGGGTCAAGCGATCAGCCCTCGAACGGGTGGCGGACGACGATGGTGTCTTCCCGTTCCGGGCTGGTGGACAGCAGGGCAACCGGCGCACCGATCAGTTCCTCGATCGCACGGACGTACTTGACCGCCTGGGCCGGCAGGTCGGCCCAGGACCGCGCACCGTAGGTGGTGTCGGACCAGCCCTCGAAGGTCTCGTAGACCGGTCGGATGTTGTCCTGATCGGCCATGTTGTATGGGTAGAAGTCGAGCCGCTTGCCGTCCAGCTCGTAACCGACGCAGACCTTCAGTTCCTTCAGCCCGTCCAGCACGTCCAGCTTGGTCAGGGCCACGCCGTCGATGCCGCCGGTACGGATCGCCTGGCGCACCATCACCGCGTCGAACCAGCCGCAACGGCGGGCGCGGTTGGTGACGGTGCCGAATTCACGGCCCTTCTCCCCCAGATGCCGCCCGATCTCGTCGTCCAGCTCGGTCGGGAACGGGCCGGAACCGACGCGCGTGGTGTAGGCCTTGACGATACCGAGCACGAAATCGATCACCTTCGGCCCGCAACCGGAACCGGGGGCCGCCTGACCGGCGACGGTGTTGGAAGAGGTGACGAAGGGATAGGTGCCGTGGTCGATGTCCAGCATGGCACCCTGCGCCCCCTCGAACAGGATGCGCTTGCCCTGGCGATTGACCTCATCCAGCGTGCGCCAGACATGGGCCGCGAAGCGCAGGACATCGTCACTGACAGCGTTCAGTTCGGCCAGAATGTCTTCCTTGACGATCTCCGGCTGCGAAAGGCCGCGCCGCAGGGCGTTGTGATGGACCAGCAGTCGCTCGATCTTGCCGTCCAGCGTCACCGGATCACCAAGGTCTGCCACCCGGATCGCGCGCCGCGCGACCTTGTCCTCGTAGGCCGGGCCGATACCGCGCCGGGTGGTGCCGATCTTGGCACCGCCGGCGGCCTCTTCCCGGATCGCATCCAGGTCCCGGTGCAGGCTGAGGATCAGGCACGCATTGGCGGCAATCTGGAAATTGTCCGGCGTCACCTCCACGCCCTGCTTGGCCAGACGCCCGATCTCGTCCATCAGCGCGGTGGGATCGATGACCACACCATTGCCGAGGATGGACAGCTTGCCCTTGCGCACGATACCGGAGGGCAGCAGGCTCAG
>BQJF01000205.1 GCA_021604565.1 Minwuia thermotolerans
GCCGCGCCGACGTTCCTGTCGTTCTGGCGGACTGGTCTGACACCAGCCGAAGCCGCGACTGTCGTCGCCAGGGCCTTCGCACCGCATCTGCCCCTTGATGTCTGTGTGATCGGCATGGGCACGGACATGCATTGTGCCTCACTGTTTCCCGGCGGTGACGGACTGGCGGAGGCCATGGATCCGAATGGCGCGGCAGTCATTGCTCCCCTGACGGCCCCTGGCGCTCTGGAACCGCGCATTACCCTGACTGCGGCGCGACTGGCCGAGGCAGACAGGCTGTATTTGCTGATAACCGGTTCGGCCAAACGCGCTGCCCTGTCAGCTGCCTGCGACGAGAGCGATGCACTGAAAGCCCCGGTGAGCGCTGTCCTGCGCAGAGCCATCAGTGCGCAGGTTCATTGGGCAGAGCGATAGGATGCGAAGGCTCGGCTGATCGGGCGCCGCGGCGACAATGTCGAAATGGCCGTCCCGACCGACGCACCAGTGGCAAGACCCGGTTGGGCCGATCCCTGCGAGAGAACGACCTTGGGCTGACAATGCCCAGGACGAGCCTGTCCTGCCAACATGGCCGGTGACGCACCAGGCTACGCGGACTTCAGGACCGACCCGTAGCTCAGGCGGAAGCCGACAACAGCGATGACCAGGAGCGCGACCTGCATCAGCGCGAGCGGCAGCATGGTGCCGTCATTCAGAAAGCCGACGACGACGATGACACCGGCGGCAGTCAGCATCTGCGAAGCGCCGAGGAGCGCCGCGCCCGATCCAGAGCGACCCGGTGCCTCGATCACGACACCTGCCGCAGTGAACGGAGCCATACCGCCGACCAACGCAAGGATCAGGAACTCCAGCGACAGGTATGCATACTGGTGCAGCAGTTCCATCTGAAAGAGCGCGATCTGCATGAGTACCGGGACAATCGCGGCGATGACGAAATTGCGCGCACCCTGCGGCACACTGATCGACGCAGTCAGCTGACGGGCGATCAACAGCCCGGTCAGGAAGCCGGCCATCGCCACGCCAATGCTGACGCCAAGGCCAAGCGGTCCGGCCTGGCCGTTCGCCAGGTCGATGAACGGCGCGTTGGCGATGAAGGTATAGGTAGCACCATAGGCACAGCAGTGCGTCATCAGGTAGGCGAAATAGCGCCCACTGGCGAACAGGCCGGAATAGGTCCGGACCATGCGGATCGGGTTCAGCCCGTCCCTCCTCCGCTCCGGCAACGTCTCGCGAAAGCTCGAGACCAGCCAGACGCAGGCGATGCTGGCGACCAGCAGACCGGCGAGGATCGCGGCCTGCCAGCCGCCATGGGGTATCAGCGCCTCGCCTATCAGCGGACCGCAGATCATCATCGAGCCACTGGAAATGAACAGCGGCGCCATCATCCGCGCGGTCTGGCGGTCATCAGTCGCGATGTCACGAACCACCGCACGGGCCAGCACGTAGCCGGCGCTGGCACCGGCACCCTGGACGATGCGACCGGCGATCAGCGCCCCGATACCTGGCGCGAGCGCTGCCATTACCGAGCCGAGCCCGAACAGGACCAGCCCCCCAATCAGCACCGGTCGTCGACCGAAAGCGTCGGAGAGGGGCCCCATCAGCAACTGGCCGAGGCCGAACGCCACGGCGAAACCCGAGATCGCGAGCTGGGCGGTGACGTTGGACGTGCCGAACTCTCTGGCGATCCCCGGAAGACTCGGCACCAGCAGAGAAGTCGACAGGTCGCCGACGGCGAACAGCAGCATCAGCAGCGGCAGGACCCGGGGCGTTCCTGCCCGTTCACCGTTCTCCTTCATCGCTCTTCCCCTCCCCCTCGCACCGGTCGCTCCCAGGCATATAGCGCGCCATGAGCCACAATTGGACACGGTGCGATCAAGCTGCCGGCTGCCACCCGGATCCGTGTCATTCCTCCCCTGACAATGCTTCGTTGAAGGTTCTCCAGAGGCTGCTCAATACAGCCACTCCGGCAGCAGCAGCGTGATCTCCGGGAACCCGATCAGCAGGGCCAGCGTGATCAGATCGGCGACCACGAACCAGAGTATCCCCTTGAAGATGACCTCTGTCTTGATCGCGTCTCCCACTATGCCCTTGATGACGAACACGTTCAGGCCGACCGGCGGCGTGATCAGTCCGATCTCCAGGTACTTCACAATCAGGATGCCGAACCAGATCAGATTGATGTCCAGCGATTCCACCACCGGCAGGAAGATCGGCAGGGTCAGCAGCATGATGCCCAGCGGATCCAGGAACATGCCCAGCACCAGGAAGACCACGGAGATGCCCAGGATGAGCTCGAGCTGACTGATCCCTTCTGCCAGCACCATCTCGGCCAGGAAGTCGGAGACACCGGCGAACGCGAGGAAACGGGTCAGCAGGTTGGCACCGATGGCGATGATGAAGATCGCTGCCGTACTCTGCATCGCCTCGGAGGTTGCATCCCGCAGACGCGGCCAGTTCAGGTCGCGTTTCAGGAAGGCAATCACGATCGAGAGCGCGGCGCCGACGGCACCGGCCTCGGTCGGCGTGAAGATGCCGCCGAACAGGCCACCGAACACGCCGATGACCAGCAGGATGACCGGCCAGGTTTCATAGAAGGCGGTGAACCTTTCCCGCCAGGAAACCTCTTCATGCACGGACGGGGCGAGCTTCGGCGTGATCCTGACCCGCACGTAGATCATCAGCACGAACATCAGGGCGGTAAGCAGACCCGGCAGAAAGCCGCCGATGAACAGCTTTCCGATCGGCACTTCGGCGAAGATGCCGAAGATCAGCAGCAGGATGCTGGGCGGGATC
>BQJF01000206.1 GCA_021604565.1 Minwuia thermotolerans
CCACGACCTCAACCGGGTCTGGGCACGCCTGCGCGGTCGCCCCGACCCCTATGCCCGGGTCGGCGCGGTCAATGACCGGACCAGCGAAGGCACCAGGGACTTCGTCTGGGCCCTGCGCGACATCAATTTCGAGGTCGGACAGGGGGAGATCGTCGGCATCATCGGGCGCAACGGTGCCGGCAAGTCCACCCTGCTGAAGCTGCTTTCCCGCGTCACCGCCCCGACGGAGGGCAACATCTACATCAACGGGCGCATTGCCAGCCTGCTGGAGGTGGGAACCGGCTTCCACCCCGACCTGACGGGGCGGGAGAACATCTTCCTCAACGGCGCGATCCTGGGCATGAACAAGCAGGAGATCCGCGCCCGCTTCGACGAGATCGTGGAGTTTTCCGGCTGCGCCAAGTACATCGACACGCCGGTGAAGCGCTATTCGTCGGGCATGCATGTCCGCCTCGCCTTCGCGGTGGCCGCGCACCTGGAGACTGATATCCTGATCGTCGACGAGGTGCTGGCGGTGGGTGATGCGGAGTTCCAGCAGCGCTGCCTCGGCAAGATGAAGGACCTGAGCACGACCGGACATCGCACGGTGCTGTTCGTCAGCCACAACATGGCCGCCGTCCGCCAGCTCTGCCCCCACTCCATCCTGATGAATCAGGGCACCGTGGTGAACAGCGGCGAGACCAACGCGATCATCGAACAGTACATGACGCTCGGCAGCACCGCCTCGCGCATGGTCACCTGGCCAAAGGACAAAGCCCCGGGCAGCGAAGGCGTCACCCTGCGGGGCATCTACGTGAAGAACCGCCTGGGCCAGACCGAGGGGGCGCTGGGAAGCGACGAGGACATCCTGGTCGAGGTCGATTACGAACTGGAAGCACCGCGCGGTGATCTGCGCGTCGGTATCAGCCTGTTCAATTCCGAGGGCACCCTGCTGTTCATCGGCAGTGACTACGCCGCCGCCAGTTCCGGTGCGATCCGGCCGGCAGGCCGCTATACCAGCACGGTCACACTGCCTGGTCGGACGCTGCTTGACGGCCGATACATGGTCGAAGTCGGGATCGAGACACCCCGCGTCCAGGACCTGGTCAGCGGCCAGACATGCGCCTTCGAGATAGAGGAACTGGTGCATGATGGCTGGGGGCCGAAACATGCGGCACGGATGCCCGGCATGGTGCATCCCGAACTGGCATGGACCGTGAGCCGGGCAGACGCATGAACCTGACGTACCGCAACAAGTTCGGGCCGCTGCATATCCGGATCGCCCGGCGGATCGGTGGGTCGCTGGGGCGCGCCGCCTACCGCACCTTGCTGCTGTTTCCGGCTTTCCGATTCCTGAAGGCCTACGAGGGCAAGCAGGGGCCGATCACGTTGCCGATCTGGTTCATGCAGAAGGTGGTGGGTTTCAACCGGTCCGCGTACTGGGGCGTACACTTCACCAGCAAGGTGACACAGCCGAAGCAGATCATTGTCGGGCGAAACACGAACCCCGGGATCGAGCCCGGCTGCTACATCCAGGGCATCGGAACAGTCATCATCGGCGACTATGTCGAGATTGCGGCCAATACCTCGATCATCAGCGCCAACCACGACCTCTACGACCTGGATAGGCATCTGCATGGCCGGGTGGAGATCGGCTCGAACTGCTGGATCGGCGCAAACTGCGTGATCCTGCCCGACGTGACGCTGGGCGATTTCACCGTCGTCGCCGCAGGCAGCATCGTCACCAAGCCATTCCTGGAAGGCCACTGCGTCATCGCAGGGAACCCAGCGCGGAAGATCCGGGACCTGGACCCGGAGCGCTGCCAACCGCGCAGTGAACCGGAACCCTATGTCGGCTACATGCCTGCAGCATCCTTCCCCGCCTACCGGGAGGATCACCTGTGGGCCTGACCCGAACCGCCCATGGCTGCGTGACCCATCCTTGGATGACCGGATGAACGCCCAGAACCAGACCTTCGTTGCCTGCAGCCATTGCATCATGACGCTGGCGGATGACCCAAGGATGACCTTCGATGACGATGGCATCTGCAACCATTGCCGGGACTTCGAAGCTTCCTTCGCCAGCGTTCCGAAGACCGAAGCGGAAAGCCGTGCCGTGCTGGATTCGGTCGTGGCCCGCATCAGGGAAGCCGGCAAGGGCAAGCCCTATGACTGCGTCATCGGCATCTCCGGCGGCGTTGACAGCACCTACATCGCGCTGCTGACGCGACGTCTCGGCCTGCGCCCGCTGGCGGTCCACTTCGACAATGGATGGAACAGTGAACTGGCGGTGGAGAACATCGACCGCATCGTCACCAGGCTGGATCTGGACCTCGAGACCTATGTCATCGACTGGGACGACTTCCGGGAACTGCAGGTGGCCTACCTGCGGGCGTCGGTGGTCGACATCGAGGTACTGACGGATCACGCCATCTATGGCGCGCTCTACGAGATCGCGATCCAGAACGGCATCAGCCACATCATCAGCGGCGTGAACATTGCCACCGAGTTCTTCCTGCCCGAGCACTGGATCTACGACAAGCTGGACCACATCAACATCCAGGACATCTATCGCAAGCACGGCAACGGCAAGAAGCTGAAGAACTACCCATTCATCTCACGCAGGCAGCGCCGCCGGATCGCATCGTCAGGAATCGAGATCGTGCCGATCCTCAACCTGCTGCCGTTCGACGTGAAACAGGCACGCCAGGAGATCGAGAGGGAAATCGGCTGGCGTCCCTATGACGGGAAGCACCACGAGTCGATCTTCACGCGTTTCTATCAGGG
>BQJF01000207.1 GCA_021604565.1 Minwuia thermotolerans
CGAGAAGACCCACCCGATCATCACCATCACATCCCTGCTGACCCAGTTCGACCGTTTCGATGCACTCGACGCCGCACGCCAGGCCGGCAAGCCTGTCGATGCTGCCCTGAAAGGCATGCGGATCTTTCCCCATTCGCGTCAGGACGCCTTCCGGCGCATGGCTGACTACTGGCCCTCCGACCGTAGGGCCACAGCCCGACGCCTGATCGTTGAGGCGGATATCCGTGGACGGTCCGGCCAGCTTTCGGAGAACCTGGTCTACCGGGACCTGCTGCTTCGACTCGGCACCGCTGCCCAGGGTATGGCAAGACGCAGTCGTCGTTTCTGAACGGTCACACCAGGAACTGACCTGAATATCGGTCCTACTGTTGGCAGGCACTACGCATCGGCCGGCACCTGTTCAGGTACGCGTGAGCCGCTGGCAGATCTCGTCAAGCTGCTCCAGCGTGCGATAGGCAATGCGCACCTCACCCCTGGTGCCCTTGTGCCGGATCTCGACCTTCAGCCCAAGAGCATCGGCCAGACTCTGCTCCAGAGCCGCGGTATCCGCGTCCTTGCGGGCCTCTGGCTTCGGCCTGGCTTCCGTGCCCTGCTTCACCTGCCGTCGGATTGCCTCCACGTCCCGCACATTCAGACCACGCTCCACAACCTCCCGCGCCAGCGTCGCTGGATCATCGGCGGTGATCACCGCCCGCGCCGCGCCAGCCGTCAATTCGCCTGACCGGACGTAGGACTTGACATCATCTGGTAGGGACAGCAGTCGCACCGCATTGGCGACGTGGCTCCGGCTCTTGCCGACGGCTTCGGCAATGTCTGCAGCGGAATGACTGAACTCCCGCATCAGCCGCTGATAGCCCTCCGCCTCTTCCATCGGGTTCAGATCCTGGCGCTGAATGTTCTCGATCAGGGCGATCTGCAGCGTCTCGGTATCACTCAGCTCGCGGATGATCACCGGCACTTCATGCAGCTGCGCAATTTGCGCCGCGCGCCAGCGCCGCTCCCCGGCGACGATCTCGTAGTTCTCCTCATCCCCCGGCAAACGCCTGACGATCAGCGGCTGCAGGATGCCCTGGCGATTGATCGACTGCACAAGGGTGGCGAGCTCGTCCTCGTCAAAGGCCTGCCGCGGCTGGAACTTGCCGGGCCGCAGGTAGGCGACGGGAACCTGTTTCAGGCCACGACCGCGATCACGCACCCGCTCGTTGTCGCCGACTTCCTCCCCCAGCAGGGCGGAAAGTCCGCGTCCGAGGCCGCGCGAGGATGGATTGCGGCCGCTGTTCGCCGCATCCGGCCTGGGCCGATCACGATCACCGGAATCGTCGTTGAAGGTCATCTCTGTGCTGGCTCCCTGAACCGCATCATCGGTCATCACGACCGGTTCTGCCCGCTTCCGGACGGGCAACTCCCCGAAACAGAACGGAAACCGCCGGGTTCAGAACCTATCCCGGCTGCGTCCGCCAGGCCCACCTTCAGGCCGCTGTCCGCTGCCGTTCCCGTCGCAGCATCTCACCGGCAAGCTGGATATAGGCCTGGCTGCCGGCGCAGCGGTGATCATACAGCAAGGCCGGGCGTCCGTGCGAGGGGGCTTCCGATACCCGGACGTTGCGCGGAATGATCGTGTCATAGACCTTGGCACCCAGATGCGCCCGCACATCGTCAGCCACCTGCTCCGACAGCCGGTTGCGCCGGTCGAACATGGTCAGCACGATCCCCTGGACCTCCAGCTTCGGGTTCAGGGTGCGCCGGACCCGGTCCACCGTGGAGAGCAATTGCGACAGGCCCTCCAGTGCAAAGAACTCGCACTGCAACGGCACCAGCACCGCATCTGCCGCGACCATGGCATTGACCGTCACCAGGTTGAGGGAGGGCGGGCAGTCGATCAGGATGAAATCATAATCCCGCATTACCGGACGCAGTGCCTCATCAAGCTGGCGCTGCGGCGGGTTCAGTTCTACCAGTTCCAGTTCCGCACCCGACAGCTCTACCGATGCCGGAATGATGTCCAGATTGGGTATGGCTGATGGCACGATGGTCGCCCCTACCGACGAGGCACGGACCAGCAGATGGTAGGATGTGCGGTCGCGTTTCGCCCGGTCGATACCCAGCCCTGTGGAGGCATTGCCCTGCGCATCCAGATCGACCAGCAGCACCTTGCGCCCGACCGCCGCGAGGGCGGTACCAAGGTTGATCGCCGTGGTCGTCTTGCCGACGCCACCCTTCTGGTTCACGACGGCAAGCTTGCGGGCGAGTCTGCTACGCGTTGGCATTTCCATGGTGTTCAAGCCCCCGGACCAGGAGTACGGAGCCGGCCCCGTCACTGAGGCTCTGATGACGCTCCCAGGAGAATTTCCAACATTTCGTGGCCGCGGTCAACTCACTCTCAATATCTTGGCCTTTCAGAAAGGCACCGACACTGTCCTGCTGCATGAAGGGTTCGGCCCATTCAAGAAGCCGGGACAGCGGTGCCAGGGCGCGTGCGCTGACAATATCGGCCTTCAGATCGGCCACTGTCTCGATCCTTCCGGTGATCACCGTGATATTCAGCCCCATGGTACGCGCGGCTTCCCGCAGGAAGGCGCACTTGCGGGCATCGGATTCGATCAGGGTCACATGGGCGGGATGGGTCGCGGCGACCACAAGTCCCGGAAATCCGCCGCCGCTGCCGAGATCGATCCAGCTCTGGGCGGTATCGGGAACCAGCGGTACCAGTTGCCATGAATCCAGAACGTGCCTGGACCAGAACTGGC
>BQJF01000208.1 GCA_021604565.1 Minwuia thermotolerans
GAAGGCGGCCGCACGATGGAGATCGAACCGATCATCGGCACCGTATCGGAACTGGGCCGCATCACCGGCATTCCGACACCGACCATCGATACGGTCTATCATCTGACCGTGATGCGGGCGAAACAGGCAGGCTGCTACACGGTCTGACCGGACGTTGGGGGAGAGCGACATGAGCGACTGGCAGCAGATGAACGACGAAGAGGTCGAGCGCCACTTCAATCCACGCGTGGCCGCACCGGATGCCGCGCAGCATCTGGAGCACTTCATTTCGGAATCCGCAGCGGCACGCAACCGCCAGGACATGCGCCGCAACGTCTCCTACGGCCCGCACCCGCGCGAAGTCTATGACATCTTCCCCGGCCCGGTCGGCAGCCCCATGCATGTCTTCATCCATGGCGGATACTGGCGCGCCCTGTCGAAGGACGAGCACAGTTTCGTGGCCGAACCCTTCGCCGGTGCCGGCGCCACGGTGGTGCTGATCAACTACCCGCTCTGTCCCGAGGTCACGCTGGACGGGCTGGTGGAATCAGTCATGCGCGGTATCGCCCATGCCGCACAGCACGCCGCCGACTATGGCGCATCAAGTGATGGCATCCACCTGAGCGGCCATTCCGCCGGTGCGCACCTCAGTGCCGTCGCGGTCGCACATGACTGGACCACACACGGCCTGCCCGCGGATCTGATCCGTTCCGCCGCCCTGCTTTCCGGCATCTTCGATCCACGTGCCGCCATGCGCACGTCCATCAATGCCGAGATCGGGCTGACGGCCGAGGTTGCGGCACGTAACAATATCCTGACCGACAATTTCACTCCCCGGTCCGGCATCGATCTGCTGGTGGCGGCTGGCGGTGACGAACCGGAAGGATGGATCGACCAGTCCAGCAGCTATGCCAGGCTGCATGGCGTGAAGCGGGAGGTGATGCTGGTGCCGGGAACCAACCACTTCACCCTGATGGAAGCTGTCGCGGATCCGAAGTCCGCCCTGACCCGGACAATGCTCTCCATGATGGGTCTCTGACCCTGAGCGACTGCGGACAACACCATCGTCCGCACTGGCCGCCGCACTGGCCGCTATCATTCACGGGGTAATCTGGTAGGATACAGCCTCGGTCTGGAATACGTGGACCAGACATCTGAATGACCTCCTGACTGCGGTTTCGATACCCGGTCTTGGATGGCGACCATTTCCTCGAATTTTCTGCCTCGATATCGACGTGGTCAGTGATGCCCGCCCGCAGGCGTGTCGGTTTCCTGACCTGCCGTCCCTGCCGTGCGTCGGACAGACCGCGCATGGTTCACCAGAGAGGAACCCCCCGCATGTCCGCATTCGCGGCAAGACGTACTGAACTGATGATCCTGCTTGGCACACTGCTGCTCTGCATCTCCGGCCTGGCCGCCAGCGCGGCGGAGACCGTTGTTCCGGACAATGCACATGCGACCGGCACCCGTTCGGGCTGGAACTGCGACGCCGGATTCCGCCGGTCGCGTGATGCATGCGTCAAGATGAACGTACCCGACAATGCCTTCGAGACGGACAAGACCTATGGTCGGGGCTGGGACTGCATGCGCGGCTTCAGGGAGGTGAGCGGGCAGTGTGAACCCATTAGCATGCCGACTGGTGCCATTCTGAACAGCTCCGGTGATCGCTGGACCTGCGGACGCAAATACCTGCAGACCCGGACCGGATGCGAACCCATCAATGTGCCCCCGAACGCCTACCTTGTGGGCTCTTCCTATGGCACACCGTGGCGCTGCGATCGCGGCTATGTTCAGAACGGAGACCAATGCGAGGCCATCGTCATTCCGGCCAATGGCTTCCTCAGCGCGCAGGGCACCGAATGGGAGTGCATCCGCGGTTTCCGCCCCAAGGACACGTCATGCGAAGCCATTCCGATCCCTCGCAACGGTTTTCTCTCCGGCTTCACCTATGGCACCGGATGGCTCTGCGAGAGGGGCTACAGGGCCACGGATACCGCCTGTGAGGCCATCATCGTCCCGGCCAACGGCTATCTCGACGACTCGGCATACGGCAAGGGCTGGAAATGCGAGCACGGTTTCAGTATTCAGGGCGACGGTTGCATTGAGATCGTGTTACCGGATAATGCGCATCTCGACTATTCCGGCAACGACTGGAATTGTAATCAACCATACCGTCGTCGGAACGGTGCCTGTCAGCGCTGATCCCGCAGCATCCGGGCAATGCATCCCGGTTTTGAAAACTACCACGAAGTATGCAACTATACCCCAACGTAATAACGCGGTGAGCCAACTCACCCACAGGCTCTCGCTGAGAGAGGCCTGCTCGACAGGGGGTATTTCCGATGCGTTCGGGCATGCGGGACGAGATTGCACGGCTTAAACGGGAACGGATTCTGGAAGAGGCAAGACAGCTCTTCTTCGAACAGGGTTACCAGGGCACCACACTGGATCAGGTCGCCCGTCGCCTCGAGGTGACAAAGCCCTTCATCTATTCGCACTTCGAGAACAAGGCGGCGCTGCTGGGTGACATTGCAGAGCGCGGCACGCGGCTTTCGCTGAAGGCCATTGCCGATGCCCACGACCGCAGGGGCGATCCGGCCGAGCGGCTGGCACAGGCCATTCGCGAGTTCTGTCACGTCGTCATGGACCACCAGGCCAACATCGCGGTCTACTTCCGGGAGGACAAGTACATCCCGGCGGCGGCAAGCAACCGCATCGACGAGATGCGGGCCGAATTCGACGAG
>BQJF01000209.1 GCA_021604565.1 Minwuia thermotolerans
CCGCCGGGCCTACTGGGGAGGAGGCCGGGAAGGGGAGGATGACGCGGTCGGAGCAATCCGGCCGCGTCATTGTTTCTGGGGGATCCATCAAGTGATGGAAGCGGCACCGGCCCACACACTCACCCGGCCCCCACGTGCGCATCCTCAGGGGTGGCCAGGTGGGGGAGTGGCCGCAGAATCAGTGGCTGAGGATCTGGCTCAGGAACAGCTTGGTCCGGTCGCTCTGCGGATTGTTGAAGAACTCTTCCGGTTCGTTCTGTTCGATGATCTGGCCCTGGTCCATGAAGATGACGCGGTTGGCCACCTGGCGGGCGAAGCCCATCTCGTGCGTCACGCAGATCATGGTCATGCCGGTCTCCGCCAGGTCGACCATGACGTCCAGCACTTCCTTGATCATTTCCGGGTCGAGGGCCGATGTCGGCTCATCGAACAGCATGATGCGCGGGTTCATGCAGAGCGAGCGGGCAATGGCCACGCGCTGCTGCTGACCGCCAGAGAGCTGGCCGGGGAACTTCGTCGCCTGGTCGGCAATCTTCACCCGCTCCAGATAATGCATGGCGCGGTCTTCCGCTTCCTTGCGCGGTTCCTTGCGAACCCAGATCGGCGCCAGGGTGCAGTTGTCGAGCACCGACAGATGCGGGAACAGGTTGAAGTGCTGGAAGCACATGCCGACCTCTGACCGGATCTTGTCGATGTTCTTCAGATCTGACGACAGCTCGATCCCGTCCACGACGATCGTGCCCTTCTGGTGTTCCTCCAGCCGGTTGATGCAGCGGATCAGGGTGGACTTGCCGGAACCGGACGGGCCGCAGACCACGATCCGCTCCCCCCGGTTCACGGTCAGGCTGATGTCGCGCAGCACGTGGAAATCCCCGTACCACTTGTTCATCATCGTGATCTCGATGGCGACCTCATCGGACACCTGCAGCTTCGAACGATCAATCTCGCGATCAGTTGCCACTTCACTCATGGTTGAGCCCTTTCCTGTGCGCGATCAACGGTGCCCGGTCTGAAGCTTGCGCTCCAGATACTGCGAATACCGGGACATGCCGAAGCAGAAGATGAAGAAGAAGATGGAGATGAAGCCATAGAGCTCCCAGACGATGCCGTTCCAGTTCTGGTCGGCACGGATCGGGTTGAGGATGCCCACCGGGTCGAGCAGACCGATCACCGACACCAGCACCGTATCCTTGAACAGGCCGATGAAGGTATTGACGATGCCGGGAATGGAGATCTTCAGCGCCTGCGGCAGGATGATCAGGCGCATGGACTTCCAGTAGTCCAGGCCCAGCGCATCCGCCGCCTCGTACTGCCCCTTCGGCAGGGCTGCGAGTCCGCCACGGATCACCTCCGCCATATAGGCGGATGCGAACAGCGTCACCATGATCACGACCCGAAGGATGATGTCGAAACTGGTGCCCGGCGGCAGGAAGTAGTTCAGCAGGGTGGACGCCACGAACAGCAGCGTGATCAGCGGCACCCCGCGGATGAACTCGATGAAGCCGGTGCTGATCGCCTTGATGAACAGCAGGTTTGAGCGCCGCCCGAGGGCAAGCGCGATGCCCAGAGGGAACGAACCCGCGATACCGCTGACGCCGATCAGCGTGGAGAGCAGGAAGCCGCCGATCTTGTCGGATTCGACGACCGGCAGGCCAATCGACACGATGCTGCTCACGGTGCCGTCGAAAAGCTCGACGCCAAGCAGCCACCAGATCACCATGGCCAGGCCGGCGGCAATCAGGGCCAGCACGCCGGCTATCCCTTCCTCCATCGAGGTGCCACGCAGCACGGTGGACAGGATCCGGTAAGTGATGATGGCGACGATCGGGCCAAGCATGACGCCGACCGGACCCCAGATGGTACCACCCCAGATCAGCCAGTAGGCCAGGGCCGGGTAGACTGCCGAGAAATAGAACAGCTTGCGCGGTGCCCCTGCGAACAGGATCGGCCAGACGGCCACAACCATCAGCACGAAGGTGAGGATCGCGCGCCAGCGTTCAGTCTCCGGATAGAATCCGTAGATGAACTGCAGATAGCGTTCCTTGATGACGGCCAGACAGGCGCCATTGTCGATCTCCCGGCAATGGCCGAGGGACGTCGCGTTCCAGACCGAATTCACGAACAGCCAGGGAATGACCGAAGCCAGCAGGCTGTAGATGATGAAGAGACCGGCCAGGGTCATGATCGCATTGGGAATGCTGGAGAACAGGTTCTCCCGCACCCAGGCGACGGGACCGACCACGCTGGAGGGCGGCGGCGACGGCGGAATGTCGCCGGAGGCGACGAAGGGTTCGCGGTTGGCGCTCATCTCACCTCTCCCTCAACTTGACTCGTTCGTTGTACCAGTTCATCACCGCAGAAATACTCAGTGAAACAATGAGATAGAATGCCATCAGCAACATCAGGCATTCGAACTCCTTGCCCGTCTGGTTCAGCGAGATACCGCCAAGCGTACCCGTGGCGTCCATGTAGCCGACCGCGATGGCGAGAGAGGAATTCTTCGTCAGGTTCAGGTACTGGCTGATCAGCGGCGGCACGATGACACGCAGGGCCTGCGGCAGGATCACCAGATTCATGGTCCGGCCCGGTCGCAGCCCCAGCGCGAAGGCGGCTTCCGACTGGCCCTTGCTGACGGCCAGGATACCGGCACGGACGATCTCTGCCGTGAAGGCACCGGTATAGAGCGACAGTGCCAGCCAGAGGCCGATCA
>BQJF01000210.1 GCA_021604565.1 Minwuia thermotolerans
GAATGCATCATCATCTGCAACGATGCCACGGTGAAGGGCGGCACCTACTACCGCGAGACCGTGAAGAAGCATCTCAGGGCGCAGGAAGTGGCGCTGGAGAACAACCTGCCCTGCATCTCCCTGGTGGACAGCGGCGGCGCGAACCTGCCGCAGTGGCCGGACGTGTTTCCGGACCGGGAGCATTTCGGTCGCATCTTCTACAATCAGGCCAACATGTCAGCGCGCGGCATCCCGCAGATCGCCGTTGTCATGGGCAGTTGCACCGCGGGTGGTGCCTATGTGCCTGCCATGTCCGACGACGCCATCATCGTGCGCCAGCAGGGCACGATCTTCCTGGGCGGCCCGCCGCTGGTGAAGGCGGCGACGGGAGAGGTCGTCTCGGCAGAGGATCTGGGGGGCGCGGATGTGCATTCCCGCACCTCCGGCGTGACCGATCACTACGCCATGAACGACGCCCATGCGCTGGCCATGGCCCGCAATATCGTCGCCAACCTGAACCGGGTGAAGCCGGTCACGCTGCAGACCCGCGCACCCGTCGCGCCCGCATTCGACCCGGAGGAACTCTACGGCGTGCTGCCGCAGGACGTGCGTCAGCCCTATGACGTGCGCGAACTGATCGCGCGCATGGTCGACGGCTCCGAATTCGATGAATTCAAGAAGCTGTACGGCCCGACGCTGGTTTGCGGCTTCGCCCACATCATGGGCTATCCGGTGGGCATCGTGGCCAACAATGGCATCCTGTTCTCCGAGTCCTCGAAGAAGGGCGCGCATTTCATCGAGCTTTGCAGCCAGCGCCATGTGCCGCTGCTGTTCCTGCAGAACATCTCCGGCTTCATGGTCGGGCGGAAGTATGAATCGGGCGGCATCGCCAAGGACGGGGCCAAGCTGGTCACCGCTGTTGCCACCACGAAGGTGCCGAAGTTCACCATGGTGGTCGGCGGGTCCTACGGTGCGGGCAACTACGGCATGTGTGGCCGTGCCTACAGCCCCCGGTTCCTGTGGATGTGGCCGTCCGCGCGGCTGGCGCTGATGGGCTCGGAACAGGCTGCGGGGGTGCTGGCCACCGTCACCCGCGCCAACTACGAACGGCGCGGCGAGGAATGGTCGGCGGAGGATGAGGCGGCCTTCAGGAAGCCGATCTTCGACCAGTTCGAGGAACAGTCGGACCCGTATTTCGCCACCTCCCACCTCTGGGATGACGGTCTGGTGGACCCCGTGGACAGCCGCATGACCATGGGCCTGGCGCTTTCCGCCGCAATCAACAAGCCGCTGGAGGATACTTCCTTCGGCGTGTTCCGGATGTAGGGGCAGCACCATGGCATTGTTCGAAAAGATCCTGATCGCGAACCGGGGCGAGATCGCCTGCCGCGTCATCCGCACCGCCCGCCACATGGGCATCCGCACTGTCGCCGTGCATTCCGATGCCGACGCCGACGCCATGCATGTCGCCATGGCCGACGAGGCCGTGCGCATCGGTGAATCGGAGGTGACGAAGAGCTATCTGCTGGCCGACCGGGTGCTGGAGGCGGCGCAGCGCACCGGCGCGCAGGCGATCCATCCCGGCTATGGCTTCCTGTCCGAGAACGCGGCATTTGCGGATGCGATTGCCGCTGCCGGGCTGACCTTCATCGGCCCCAGCGCGGATTCCATCCGCCGCATGGGCCTGAAGGACGCGGCCAAGGCGATCATGGAGAAGGCCGGTGTGCCGGTCGTCCCCGGATACCATGGGGAAGGCCAGGACCCGGAGATGCTGGCGGCGGAGGCGGCGCGCATCGGCTATCCGGTGCTGATCAAGGCCGTGGCCGGTGGTGGCGGCAAGGGCATGCGCCAGGTCCACAAGGCGGAGGACTTCACCAAGGCGCTGGAAGGCGCGATGCGGGAGGGCGAGAATGCCTTCGGCGACGCGCGCGTGCTGATCGAGAAGTATCTGGTGAAACCGCGCCATATCGAGGTTCAGGTCTTCGGCGACACCCATGGCAACGCGGTACACCTGTTCGAGCGTGACTGCTCCATCCAGCGCCGCCACCAGAAGGTGATCGAGGAAGCGCCAGCTCCCGACATGCCGGCGGAGATGCGTCAGGCGATGGGGGAGGCAGCGGTCGCTGCCGCGCGTGCCATCGACTATCACGGTGCGGGGACCATCGAGTTCATCGCCGACGTGTCGGAGGGGCTGAGCCCGGATCGCTTCTACTTCATGGAAATGAACACCCGCCTGCAGGTGGAGCATCCCGTGACCGAACTGATCACCGGGCAGGACCTGGTGGAGTGGCAGATCCGTGTCGCAGCCGGGGAGCCCCTGCCGCTGGCGCAGGATGACCTGGCCATCAACGGTCACGCGCTGGAGGCGCGGCTCTATGCGGAGAACCCGAACCGCATGTTCCTGCCCGCCACCGGCAAGCTGACGCGGCTGCGGTTCCCGGATGGGGATACCGGGCCGGGCGGCAACGGGCTGCGCGTCGATACCGGCGTCCGCGAAGGCGACAGCGTCACCCCGTTCTATGACCCGATGATCGCCAAGCTGATCGTGCACGGGAAGGACCGGTCGGAGGCGATCCGCCGCATGGCCGGAATGCTGGAGCGGACGCGGGTTGCCGGACTGGTGACCAATGTCTTCTTCCTGAAGCAGCTCGTCACCCATGCCGCGTTCGACAGTGCCGATCTGGACACGGGCTTCATCGAGCGGTTCAAGGATGAGCTGTTGCCACCTGT
>BQJF01000211.1 GCA_021604565.1 Minwuia thermotolerans
CGGCGGATAGTGTCTGGCCAGCGCATGCCAGATGGGGAGAAGACACGAGATGAGCGACGAACTGCTGTACGAACAGGACGGTCACGTGGTGACACTGACCATGAACCGGCCGGAGCAGATGAATGCCCTGTCCTATCAGGAGACCTTCGAGGCGTTTGTCTCGGCGGCTGACCGCATCCAGAACGACCTGAGCGTCCGCTGCGTGATCCTGACTGGCAAGGGGCGGGCTTTCTCCGCGGGTGGCAACGTCAAGCAGATGCGCGAGCGTGCCGGTATCTTCGGTTCGGGCGGCATGAAGACCCGCGACAGCTATCGTAACGGCATCCAGAAGATCCCGCTGGCCATGTACGAGCTGGAGGTGCCGACCATTGCCGCCGTCAATGGTCCGGCAGTGGGCGCGGGCTGTGATCTGGCCTGCATGTGCGACATCCGGCTGGTGGCGGAGAAGGCGTTCTTCGCCGAGTCCTTCCTGAAGCTGGGCATCATTCCCGGCGATGGCGGTGCTTTCCTGCTGCCGCGCGCTGTCGGCATGAGCCGTGCGGCGGAGATGACCTTCACCGGTGACCGGGTCTACGGACCGCAGGCGGCGGACTGGGGTCTGGCCAGCAAGTGCGTGCCGGAGGATGAACTGCTGGCCGAGGCGAATGCACTTGCGGCCCGCATTGCCAGCAACCCGCCGGAGGTGCTGCGCATGTCGAAGCGGCTGCTGCGCGAAGGGCAGAAGACGGACCTGAAGGGTGTACTGGAACTCTCAGCCGCCTACCAGGCGCTGGCGCATCAGACCGCCGACCATGCGGAGGCCGTCGAGGCCTTCTTCGAGAAACGCACGCCGACCTTCACGGGCGAATAGGGAGGCGCACGTCATGGCTTCCGGCGCCGCCGCCCCTGTTTCGGCTTCCGATCTGCTTGCGCTGGTGCAGCAGGGCAAGGCCAGCGAGGCGGCGCGCAGGGCATCAAGGGCGCTGAAGAAGGCGCCGCGGGATCCCGCATTGCTGTTCGTCGCGGGCGTGGCCGAGCACGCGAACGGGCAGACCCGGCGCGGGATCACGCATCTGAAACGGGCCGCGAAACTGGAGCCCGGCGCGTTCGGCATCGCGCTGAACCTCGGGACCATGTTGCGGTCGGTGGGCGACTATCCGGCTGCCATTGCCGAACTGGAGCGCGCGAATGCCATCCAGCCCGGCAATGCGGATGTGCTCGGCCAGTTGGGGATGGCACTGGTTCAGGCAGATGAGCCGGGGCGCGCAATCGAGAACCTGGAGGCCGCCGCGGCAGCAAGCCCCGGGAATGCCGAGATTGCGTTCTGGCTGGGGACGGCGTGGTCGAAGGCCGGAGATCATGCGGCGGCTGAAAGGGCCTACCGGTACGCGATCAGACTCAACCCCGCCCATGTCCCTGCCCACCGACAGCTCGGGAATCTACTGACAAAAGTCGGGCGGTTCGGGGATGCTGTCCCGGTCAATGAAGCGGCGCTGCGACTGTCGCCGGGCGATGGTGCGGTGATCTATGATCTGGCCCATGCGCTTGCCAGTTCGGATGCGCCGACCCGGGCGCTGGCCTGTCTCGATCCGGTCATAGCCACGGGCGAGGCACCCCCTGACTTTGCCGAGCTTGGTGCCTTCGCGGCCTTTCGCGCAGGCGATGTGGAAGACTGCATCCGGCGCTGTGACGCCATACTGCGAGAATATCCGGGCCGGACGATGGCCATCGCCTACAAGGGCATGGCCCTGAACGAAATCGGCCAGCGCGAAGCCGCTTCGGAACTCATGGCACTCGAGAGGCTGGTGGACAGCGAGATTGTCGCGACACCGGCCGGATACGGCTCCCTGGAGGCCTTCAACGCTGCCCTGGTCTCTGAGATCGAAAGTCATCCGTCGCTGAGGTATTCGGCGCTCAACCGATCCCTGACCCGCGGCCGGAGTACCGAGGAACTCTTTGCGCAGCCAGAGGGGGCGGTCGCCAGTTTCCGCACGGTGATCGAAGCTGCCGTGGCACGCTGGAAACTGGCGCATCCCATCGACCCGGCGCATCCCTGGCTGGCGCAGCGGCCGCGTCGGACGCGGATCGGCTGCTGGGCGAACATCATGGACCGCGGCGGTTTCCATGACGTGCATTTTCATCCGCCCGGCTGGCTCAGCGGCGTCTATTACCCGCAGGTGCCGCCTGGTGTCGGGGATGGTGTCTCGGGTCATGAAGGCTGGATCGAGTTCGGACGGGCGTACTACATGCTGCAGAGCACGGATGAGCCGCCGGTACGTCTGCTGCAGCCGCAACCGGGCTTGATCGTCCTGTTTCCGTCATGGCTGGGCCATCGGACAATCCCGTTTGCGGAGCAGGACTACCGCATCAGTGTCGCCTTCGACATCATGCCGGCCTGACAGAACCGCTTCGGCTGACGATCTGCCGCCGGGCCAGTGACACACATTGCGCTCGGTCGGCTCTGATCGGGTGACAGGTGCCCGAGATGGGATCGCCGCACAAAGCCAAGGAAGATGACCGAGTTCAGGCGTCCAAACGAAAAAGGGCGGCTCGTGAGAGCCGCCCTTTCCCGAACCGAAAGAAAATTCGGTCAGTATCGCTTTTTCTTCTTCGTATTGCCCAAGATCGTGAAACTTCCATCTGCCCCGCTGAAAACACCGGGACCATGTCCGGAAGCATCATACTTCTCTGGCTGATCCTCCAGGGGCCGGTGGGAGCAGCTGA
>BQJF01000212.1 GCA_021604565.1 Minwuia thermotolerans
GCCGCAATGTCCCAGAGCGCGGTGTCGACGGCGGAGATGGCGAAGATGGTGATGCCATAGCGACCATGCAGGTGCAGCCGCTTCTGCAGCAGGTGATTGAAGGCGGGAATGTCATCGATCTCCGCCCCCACGACATGCGGCAGCACCATGTCCTGCAACGCGGCGATTGTCGCCCCGGCGCAGTGATACGCGAAGCCGTCACCCCAGCCGTCGACGCCGTCCTCCGTTGTCAGCTTCAGCAGGGCCACGTCCAGGTGCGTCCACTGCTGCGGCATCAGTCCGACCCCGGAACTGCCGTCGGTGAAGGGGATGGAAAGGCGGATGATCTCCGCGGTGCGGATCTTCATGGTGCGGCCCCAATCTGGTCAGTCAGTCGGCAGCGGAAAGCGGTCGAGATACTGCTGGTACTCAGGCTCCACATCGATCTCCAGACTGGCGAGCATGCGGACGACGCCATTGTAGAAGGCGATGGCGAGGAACAGTTCGATGATCATGTCCTCGGCGAAGTGCTGCTTCAGGTCGTCGAAGGTCCGGGAACTGGTGCCGCCGTCCAGCGTCATCTCCCGCGCCGCGCGCAGGATCAGCCGGGCCAGGGGTTCCAGTGCGCTTTCCTCGCCATTGGTTTCGGCAATCATGGCGGTGATGTCGTCGTCGCTGACGCCGAAATCGCCGCCGATCTTGATATGGTGGGAGAACTCGTAGGGCGAGCGGGCGAGGTATCCCACCTGCAGGATCGCCAGTTCCCGCAGCCGCCCGTCCAGATCGCTGCCGAAGCGGATGTGGCGGCCGAGATGGCTGAAGGCCCGTGCAGCCTTCGGATTGTGGGCCAGCGCCCGGAACAGGTTGATGTCGCGATCCAGCAGCGGCTTGTCCGCCTCCGCCAGGTCATCCTTCGTCAGGTACTTCACGCGCGCCATGTCCGTTGTCCTCCCCCTTGGATCTCGATCTGTTCAGCCTGCGGAATCGCGCTCCGGTCCCTTCAGGGTGACCCCGCCATCCACCACCAGCGTCTGGCCGGTAACGTAGCGCGCCTGCGCGGACATCAGGAAGCGGATCGCCATGCCAACGTCCCAGCCCGTGCCTTCCATGCCCAGCAGGGAGGCCTTGCGGCGCTGCTCCCGTGCCGCATCGCTCATGCCCCGCTCATATACCATCGGCGTGTAGACCGGACCCGGGGCGACGCAGTTGACCCGAATGCCCTCCGGCCCGTGGTCCACCGCCATGGCGCGGGTCAGTGCGATCACCGCCCCCTTCGACGTCGTGTAGGCGGTCAGGCCGCGCGGACGCAGCGCGGAGATGGAGGAGACATTGACGATGGCACCGCCGTCACCGCTCTCGAGCATGGCCGGGATGGCGAACCGGGAAGTCAGATACATGGTCTCCACATTGACCTGCATTACCCGCTGCCACTCGGTCTGGCTCATGGCAACGACACTGCCGCGACTGCCGATCCCTACATTGTTGACCAGACCGTCCAGACGCCCGAAGGCCGCCAGTGTCTGCGCCACCATGTTCCGGCAATCGTCCTCGCGGGTCGCGTCACCCGTGACGGCTGCTGCCGAGCCGCCTTCATCGCGGATCATCCGCGCCGTTGCCTCGGCCAGTTCCGCCTGGCGGTCGACCACCATCACGTCCGCGCCAGCGCGGGCGAGCAGCATCGCCGCCGCGCGCCCATTGCCGATGCCCTCCCCGGCGGCACCACCGCCGACCACCAGCACGGCCTTGCCGTCGAGGCCGAAGGATTCTGTCTCCGCGTCCCCGCCGATCATCAGTCCTTCCCCCCGTCGAACCCGTCAGTGAAACGGATGTCACCCCGCTCCAGGCCCTGCACAACGATGTCGAGCCCGCCGGAGCGGATCATCCATTCCAGGCGGTGGTCACGATAGTGCCGTCGGAACCCGCCGCTCTCCACTGCGCGGTAGGCCTTGCCGATGCTGGCGATGGAGGTTTCGGCCTCTGCTGCAGTGGCTGCAACCGCCGGAACCGCGTTGACGCGATCCAGCCAGGCCGCCAGTGCTCCGCCCGCCTGTGGCGCAAAGCCGAACCCGCGGGAGGCATTGAGGAATGGCACCACCGCCAGGTCCGCCCGACCGAACAGGGGTCCGGTCATCCATTCCGCATCGCCAAGCTGCGACTCCAGCCAGGTGAAGAAGCCGTCCAGCTGTGCCCTTGCCTGGCACCGCAGCGCATTGGCCTTGTCCCCTTCTGCGCGCCTGAAGTACCTGATCTCGCCCAGACCCCAGTTCACGGCCTCCAGATGCGTGTCCGCCACGTCCTCGATCATGCGAACCCGCGCCCGTGCTGCCGGGCTTTCCGGCATCAGTGGCGTTTCCGGGTGCTTCTCCTCCAGATAGTCCAGCATGATCGTGGAATCGAAGATGCGGCAGTCACCGTCCACCAGCAGCGGGACTTCCCGCCGTGGATTGCCCTGCGCGAAGGCTTCCGCCGCCGCGCCTGAGCCCAGCCCTTCCGGTCGAAGAAGCTCGAACGGAATGTCCTTGTGGCGCAGGGCGATCTTCACCTTCTGCGCATAGGGCGACAGGGGGTGTTCGTGGAGCTGGATCATCCGACCCTCCTTGCTGTCCGCTTGCCGTCGCCGGTCAGTAACAGGTCGGCCAGGTCGACAGTGACTTGAACGACCCGCGTGGCGGAATGTCGATGTGCATCCGGCTGACGTGGTGTGCCAGCCAGGCGCGGGTGTC
>BQJF01000213.1 GCA_021604565.1 Minwuia thermotolerans
TTGATGCCGCGCACCACTTCCGGGATCGGGAAGGAAGCGACATAGCCGACCGTGTTCGATGTGGTCATGCGGCCCGCGATCAGACCCAGAATGTGCCGCCCCTCGTAGAAGCGGGAGGAATAGGTGGCAACATTGGCGCCACGCTTGAAGCCGGTGGCATGCTCGAACTTCACCTTGCCGAAGGTCTTGGCCACCTTCACGGTCGGGTTCATGAAGCCGAACGACGTGGTGAAGACCATGTCGTTGCCGTTCTGGGCCAGTTGACGGATCACCCGCTCCGCATCGGGACCGTCGGAAACGCTCTCGACGAAGCTGGTCTCGACCCGGTCACCAAAGGCTTCCTCGATTGCCTTGCGCCCCACATCATGCTCGTAGCTCCAGCCGAGATCGCCGACCGGACAGCAATAGACGAAGCCGATCTTGAGCTTCTCCTCTGCCTTGGCCACGCCACCGATTGCCAGCGCCGCGACCGCTGCCGCGATTCCGACTGTCATCGTCCTGAACAGTTTCATGCCTTGGTACCCCTGTAACTTGCCTGACACTCAGGTAGCACCAGATGGTCTTCACGTCACGACCCGCATTGCCCGGCACCGGGTGATCAGCGATAAGGTCAGCAGAAACTTCAACAGGAGGGACGACCATGGCAGGCAAGATCGACGCACGGCTGAAGGAACTGGGGATCGAACTGCCGCAGGCGGCATCGCCAGCGGCGAACTATGTGCCCTATGCCGTCAGCGGCAATCTGGTGTTCGTTGCCGGGCAGGTCCCGTTCTGGAACGGCGAGCTCAAATACATCGGTCGTCTGGGCGACGATACGGACATCGAGACCGGACAGGCGGCAGCCCGTACCTGCGCCCTGAACATCATCGCCCAGGTCCGTGCGGCCTGCGGCGGCGATCTGGATCGCGTGAAGCGGATCGTGAAGATCGGCGTCTTCATCAACTCGACACCGGATTTCAACAAGCAGCCGGTCGTGGCCAACGGCGCGTCCGACCTGCTGGTGGAGATCTTCGGTGACGCAGGGCGTCACGCACGGTTCGCTGTCGGCAGCAACGTCCTGCCCATGGGCGTTGCGGTCGAGATCGATGCGGTCGTGGAAATTGAATGATCCCTGCTGACTGGCTGACGACCCGTCCCCTGGCCCATCGCGGCCTGCACCATCCCGGCAGTTCGTGTCCGGAGAACAGCATGGCCGCCCTGGCGGCAGCGCGGCGGGCCGGGTTCGGTGCCGAGATCGATGTGCAGCTGTCCGCTGACGGTGAGGTCATGGTGTTCCATGACCGGAAGTTGCTGCGCCTGACAGGCGTGCGGGGGCGACTTGGAGACCGGAGTGCAGGTGACCTTTCCCGCCTGCGGCTGAAGGGCGGACAGCAAACCGTTCCGACCTTGCGACAGGTGCTGCGGGCATACAGCGACCTGCCCCTGCTGATCGAACTGAAGATGGCGGAGGATGGCCGCACTGACCTCGCCCCGGCGGTGGCCGACCTGCTGGCCGGACACCCCGGCCCCGTGGCGGTGCAGAGCTTCGATCCGGTTCTGGTTGGCTGGTTTGCCGAGAACTGCCCCACGGTCCGCCGTGGCCTCATTGCCTATCAGAACCGCAACTTTGGCCACAAGGTCGTGGAACCTCGGTTCAGACCGGAATTCCTGGAGATGGCGCGGCCTGATTTCCTCGCCTGGGATGTGCACAGCCTTCCGGTCGCCTCCCGGCTGACCGGCGATCTGCCGGTTCTCACATGGACCGTCCGCAGCCTGCGTGATCGCCGTCAGGCCGCGCTGCACGCCACCAACATCATCTTCGAGGGCTGGCAGCCGCGTCATCCGTGATCACCAGTTCCAGTCGCGGCCACATATCGAGCCAACCTTTCGACCGGACCCGCGAGAGATATGCCTGCCGCTTCCTGACTCCTGCCTCAGTGGGGGCCACGCGCAGGGCGAACAGATCGGCCGTGCCGAAGGGCGCGAGCAGGTCAAGCTGTCCCTTCGCCGACTGCCGCACCCCGATCGCCGTGGCGGTTTCCAGCCAGCAGGACATGGCATGCAGGGTGTTCCGATAGGGCGCGTCACCGTTGCCGACATGCATCCGCGCCTGATTGCGCACCGACCAGGGCTGATCGGGCATGGTCCCGGAAAGCCGGGTCTGCAGCCTGTCTTCACTGACGCGCGAGAGATCATCCGGGTCGAAGAAAAGCACGTCGATATCGTTCAGCGGTGTCGCATCCGTCCGGCCATGCAGGTGATCCCATACCAGGTTCCGGACAAATCCGGCGCCAATGGCCCAGTCGGGCAGATCCAGCATCCGCGCCGCAGCGATCACTTCCATGTGCCATTCACTGCGCTGCAGCAGGCCGATGATCCGCCGCTGCCGGTCGTGCTCAACCGTCTCGGTCAGGTGAACATCCGGCGCTGGCGGCGACGGCGGGCGAGCAGCAGGATCACGAGCGCCGGAACCCCGGCCACCAGCCAGGCGGGCCAGAGCAGGATCGTCAGCAGGATCGGATCGAACAGGAAAGGATGGACATAACGCTCCAGCCCCACCTGAACCAGACCGATGCTTTCTCGGTCGATCTCCGCCCAGACGTCACCCACGGCCAGCGAAACCCACTCTCCGGCCTGCACCGACGTCAGTATCTCCGCTCCCAGCGCGGCAATCGCCAGGAACAGCAGCAGATACCCGATGATGCGCAGGAG
>BQJF01000214.1 GCA_021604565.1 Minwuia thermotolerans
TCCGGCGACACGCAGCGCGCTGGAGAAGGCGGGCTGGACCGTCGATGACCTGGACCTGATCGAGGCCAACGAGGCCTTTGCCGCGCAGGCCTGTGCCGTCGGCAGGGAACTCGGCATCGACCCGGAGAAGCTGAACGTCAATGGCGGCGCGATCGCCATCGGCCACCCCATCGGTGCCTCCGGTACCCGTGTGCTCAATACCCTGCTGTTCGAGATGCAGAAGCGCGACGCCAAGAAGGGTCTTGCCACCCTGTGCATCGGCGGCGGCATGGGTATCGCCATGTGTGTCGAGCGCGACTGACCCGAACGACCGACGAACCGTTCCGATCCGCGGTGCTTCCGACGCGCCGCGGGTCAGGAACGGGCGTCACAACATCCTCCCCCAAGAAAAAGAAACCAAGGAGTCCAATCAGATGGCACGAGTAGCACTCGTCACCGGCGGCACACGCGGTATCGGCGCGGCCATTTCCACCACCCTGCGCGATGCCGGGATCAGCGTTGCCGCGAACTACGCCGGCAATGACGAGGCCGCGAAGGCATTCACTGCCGAGACCGGCATCCCCGCCTTCAAGTTCGATGTCTCCGATTTCGATGGAGTGCATGCGGCTGTGGCGAAGATCACCGAGGAAGTCGGCCCCATCGACATCGTGGTCAACAATGCCGGCATCACCCGCGACGGCACGCTGGCGCGGATGAGCAAGGAAGCCTGGCAGGCAGTGATCGACACCAATCTGGGCGGTTGCTTCAACCTTGCCAAGGCGACCTTCGACGGCATGAAGGAGCGCAACTTCGGCCGCATCGTCAACATCGGCTCCATCAACGGCCAGGCCGGCCAGTACGGTCAGGTGAACTACGCCGCCGCCAAGTCCGGCATCCACGGCTTCACCAAGGCGCTGGCGCAGGAAGGCGCGCGGTTCAACATCACCGTCAATGCCATTGCTCCGGGTTACATCGACACCGACATGGTCGCCGCCGTCCCCGCCAACGTGCTGGAGAAGATCGTGGCGAAGATCCCGATCGGTCGCCTGGGACACGCCGACGAGATCGCACGCGGTGTGCTGTTCCTGGTGTCCGATGATGCGACCTTCGTCACCGGCTCCACCATGTCCATCAACGGCGGCCAGCACATGTACTGACGGCACGACAGCCAGTCAGGCGATATTTCCAGATCGGTTCCATCACGTGATGGAACCGGCCCCGGCCCGCTCCCCCACCCGGCCACCCATTGAGGATACTGCCGTGGGTGGCCGGGTGGGGAAGCGGGCCGGGGTCGCAATCAGAAAGTGGACTGCTCAAAGGGGGCGGTATCCGGGATGCGGATGCCGCCCCTTCTGTTTGCGCCAACCGGGTCAGGGTGCGGTGTGGTGCGCCGAGATACCCAGGGAGTCGATGATGCTGGCGGGCGGCAGCGTTTGCAGGCCCAGCAGCTGGATGACCGGCACCGGGGTCTCAAGGCCGGTCGAGACCTCCAGCCTGCCTCCGCTGGTGATGAAGGCAGCAAGCTGCTGGCCGATGGCACGGCTGGCATCCGTGCCCATGCTCGCGCCCATCTGTTCCGCCATCGCGCCGAACTGGGCACCGATCATCTCCGCCGTTGCGCCAGGTCGCTGAGCGGCCTGTGATTCCAGAAGCAGCTTGCGCAGGCCCTCATCCGTCAGCGTGACCTGCGCGCGCGCAAGGCTGGAGGACAGGGCAACCATGTTGCGCTGTGGCGCGGGCGCGGTGCGCAGCTTCTCGAAGTCCACTGCGGTCAGATCGACCTCTGCCGTCATCTGTGCCAGACCTTCACCGGACAAGCCGAGCACCAGCGCGCCGGTACTGTCTGCCAGGCCCGCCTCCAGTGCGAAGGCTGTCCCGAGACGCAGATCCTCGACACCATTCGCCTTCAGCATCTGCAATAGCATTGCCGCCTGTGGCGAGGCGGATCTGCCGATATCCAGAGAGGCGGATACGCCGTCCATGCGCAGGGCCAGTTCCACCAGCCCGTTGTCACCGATCCGCATCCGCTCCACGGCAACAAGGTCGATCCGCACCGGTTTCCCGTCCTGGCCGATGACGTCGATCCCCTCCATGCCGAAGGTTCCCAGATCGATCACCGGCACCAGTTCCGCCAGAGTCCTGCCCGCCGCCCAGGCGCGGGCCTTGTCCGGACTGTCGCCACTCAGCGGCTTGCCGAAGACCGAGCGCAGCCAGGCCGGCAGGGCGGAATAGTCGCCGCTCTGCGCACCGTAGCGATCGACATGCATGCGGACGTCGCCCTGCCCTGTCTGGCTGACGCCCCAGGCTTCGAAACTGCCGCCCTTGAGGCCGAAGAAGTCCCGTGCCTCCATGCGTTCGACCTCCATGGCCCCGGCAATACCGAGATCCACCTTCATGCCTGCGACCTCGAAATGTCCCGCACCCAGCTCCAGATCACGGGCCCGTTCCATCAGCACCAGGAACTCCTCCAGATGGTCAAAGATCTGGCTCAGTTCCGGCTTCGTGTCCGGATCCCGCGCGGCAAGGTTCCTGACAAGTGCGCGCCAGGCGATGAATGCCTGTGGATCGTAGCGGTGGTCGGTCAGCTGATAGCTGTCGACGGACATGCGCAACGGACCCTGCATCATGCGGGTGACCTCCGGATTGTCGGCCACCTGAACGTTCTCGGGCAGATTCAGTGTGATCGAAAGGCCGG
>BQJF01000215.1 GCA_021604565.1 Minwuia thermotolerans
ACCTTGCGCCACATGCCGACGATGGCCTGCACCATCTCGTAGTCCTTCGGCTTGAAACCGCGGGTGGTCTGGATGCGGAAACGCACGGGATTGTCCGTCGAGTACCCGCTCTTCGCCAGCAGTGCCTTCGCAGCCTCCGGATCATGGGCGACCTGGATGGAGGAATCGAACGCGGCATATTCCGGGGCCTGCAAGGTGTCGATGGGCACGCCGTAGCCACGCAGCAGCCGGTCCACGATGGCCTTCTTGTCGATGGCGTGGGCGGCGGCCTTGCGCACGTTCGGGTCGGTCATGACCTCGATGTCGTTCAGGAAGATCATGCCGATGTCGCTGACCGGCGTTGTCACGCCGGCCAGGCCCGACTTGTCCTTCAGCCGGTCATATTCCTGATAGGGAATCTCCAGCGTGATGTCGGAGCCACCGCTCTCCACCTCCGCGACGCGGGCCGACGCATCGGTGACGAACTTGAACACCACGGTCTCGAAGGCCGGCTTCTCGCCCCAGTAGTTCGGGTTCCGTTTCAGCCGCACGAAGGCGTTGCGCTGGAACTCCTCCACCATGTAGGGGCCGGTGCCGATGGGCGCCTTCTCGAAGCCGTCCGCGCCCACCTTCTCGTAATAGGCCTTCGGCATGAAGTAACCGGTCAGGAACGACAGCCACTTGAAGAAGGTCGGCTCGTAGGCCGCGACCTTGCCGGTGACCCGGTTGCCGGAGACCTGATAGTCGGTGACCTTCGACCAGAGGAACTGGATCGGGTTACCGGACTCGGGATTGCCCGCGCGGGCCAGCGACCAGGCCACATCCTCCGCCGTGAAGGGGGACCCGTCATGCCAGGTCACGCCCTCGCGCACATCCATCCAGATTTCCGTCCTGTCGTCGTTCCAGCCCCAGCCCGTCAGCAGCCCGGGCGAGAAGCTCAGGTCGGGATTCTGGGTGATCGGCTGGTCATAGATGGTCTGGTAGAAGGTCTGGATCGTCGGGTTCACGGCGGACAGGCCGACAGTCGGATCCCATGATGGCAGATTGACATGATAGGCGATCGTCACCGCCCCGCCGCCGTGCGACGCTGCCAGTGCGCCACCCGGCGCCAGCAGCATCGCCGCCGCCCCCAGGCCCGTCCCCTGCAGCATCTCCCTGCGTGTGAGTTTCATTGTCCCGCCTCCATACCCTGTTTCGTTCCTGTTGGCAGCAGTATGGCGCGACGACCGTCGCTGGCAACCATGCATCCGTTTCGATGCCTCGCATCATTCAAGACGCCACAGACCTTGACGCAAGCGGCAATTATTCAGGAAAAGGTGCAGTTGCATCCTGCAGGTTCCTTCCGCATCGCGTGTAGGTTGTGAGGCAGGGGGTTGGACAAGAGCAAGGCAGCAGGACCATGACTGTTCCGTTCCCGGATGGAGGACTGGTCGAGCGACAAGTGGGTATCGACCCTGGGAGATGAATTGGAATGAGTGCCAAGGACAAGATTCTGACAGCGGCCGGCGAACTGTTCAGTCAGCAGCAGATCACGATGGTCTCGCAAAGGCAGATTCTTCAGGCTGCAGGCCAACGCAACACATCGGCGATCCAGTACCACTTCGGGTCACGCGAAGGACTGTTGCGGGCTGTATTCGAACGCGGAGTCGCAAGGATCGATGCCCGCAGGAACCAGATCGTCGATGAACTGGAAGCCTCGGGGAAGCAGCCTGTCGTGGGCGACTACATCAATGCGCTGGTCCGCCCCCTTTGCGAACAGCGCTGCGATGGCGAGTCCGGGATCCAGACCCTGCGCTTCCTCGATCAGGTCCTGCAGGACCCGGATCTGCGACTCATGGAGATCATGAAGGGAATCGACAGCGGCATGCGCCGGGCGCACCAGGGTGTCGTTCACTGTCTGCCGGACATGCCGCCGATGTTGCTGCGGTACAGGCTCTATACGGGCAGCCGCGCCGCAACCGGCGTGTTGTGCGACTGGGACAGGCGCAGGAAGCTCGACGGTCTCGCCGACCTCTTCACAGATGATCTTGTCGCAATGGTAGTCGCCATGGTCACCGCACCGGTTTCGCCGGATGCGACCAGACGACTGGCTGACATGGCGGCTGGCGACCCGGAGAAGATGGGCTACACCGCGCCCTCCACACCTGACGCCTGACTGCTTCCGAGACGAACAACCTCGCATGCACTTGACCTGAGCGGGATCGAACCGCTGACCGGATCGCAGTTCGCGGTGCTGACAGCCTGGTTCATGTTGGCCCCCATCAGGTCGGTCGTGCCATCGCCATAGGGCTGCCCGGCCTGATCCGGCACCCACCAGCCGTGCTGAGCGAACACCTGCCCTTCGCGCAGTTTGCGCGTCACCCTGGCACGGGCGACGAAACTGCCGGTGGCCGTAGAGACACGGACCCAGTCCTGATCGGCAATTCCTCTCTCTGCCGCTGTTGCCGCGCCGATCTCCAGCAACGGGTCCGGCATCAGCCGACGCAGGGACGGCAGGTTGCGATGCTGGCTATGGCAATAGGCGACGGTCTTCGCGCATCCCAGGCTCAGGGGCAACGATGGATCAGGTGCCCCGGCTGTCTCCGTCGGAAACGGCAATCCGGATCCCACGTGCTGGTGCAGCACCTCCGACCAGACCTCCAGTCGCCGGGTCGGCGTATTGAAACCCGCGCGCCTGCCGG
>BQJF01000216.1 GCA_021604565.1 Minwuia thermotolerans
GCCCGGGCACCGGTGACGCCTGACAGCACGCTGGACAGGGACGGCAAGCCCGCGCTTGGCCAGGAATTTTCCCGCCCGCCGTACCGGTTCGCCCGTCCGCTCAGCGATCCCCTTGGCGGCACCAGCCGGAACAAGGGGCGGCATCCGGTGAAGGTGGCGGAGCCGACGCCGGCCGATGATGCGCCCGAATGGACCATCGAACTGCTGCACGGGAACCTGCAGCTGATGGATTCGTGCCTGCGCCTCTACGGCCATCCCGGACTGCTGGCCGCCTGCGAGGCCGTACTGGGCGACGATTTCGTGCCTTACAACGAGGTTGTCTTCATCAAGGAGCCTGGCCTCGGCCCGTCCGTCGCCTGGCACCAGGACGGCACGACCCACTGGGATGCGCCGGATTGGGACATGGATGCGCATGGCTTCAACTTCATGGCGCAGCTTTTTCCCAGCACGCCGGGCAATGGTGTGTGGGTGCTGCCCGGCAGCCACAGGCTGGGCCGGGTCGATATCCGGCGCCTGGTCGCGGAAAGCGGCTCCGAGCAGATCAATGGGGCCGTGCCACTGGTCTGTGACAGTGGCGACGTCATCATGACCAACCGCCAGCTGGTGCATGGATCGTTCGCCAATTCCTCCCCCGACCGGCGGGTGACGGTGAATGCCGGCTTCTTTGCCCGCAGACGGGTGCTGGGGGTGACGACGGAACTGCTGTCCGGCGAGGCAGTCACCTTCGACGAGGAACGCGTCAGTGAGCGCAGCCGCATGATCTCCCTCGGTATCGATGCACGGCGGCAGCGCTTCCCGGATGAAGTGTCCTACGTCTACCGCCCCGGCATCGGTCAGGAAGACCGGAATCGCTGGAGCGAGGAAACCCGCCGGAGCATCGTCCGGGACTACAATCTGCGCGACATGTATATCTAGAAAGGCCCATCAAATGATGGGGCCGGTGATGCGATCAGACAGCGGACCGCACTGGAACGCCCCTTCGTCTGGTCAGCCGAGCATCCGGTTCATGCGGTCGCGCGCATCCAGCAGTTCGTCGATCATCTCGTAGACGACCTGTTTCACGGTCGTCTCCTCCTGCATGTCGCCGACCAGCTGGCCCACCGGGTAGGTCAGGAAGTCGTGCGCGCGGACCCGCTCCACGCGGGTACGGCCTTCCTGCCACCAGAGATAGTTCTGCAATGGCGCAGGCAGCGGGTCCGGCGCCGTGTCGGCGTCATAGGCCCGGGTGAAGGCGTTGTTCAGGGTCCGGCAGGGCTTGCCGGTGACGGTCCGGGTCCAGACGGAGTCGCTTGCTTCCGCATCAAACATCTTCTGCTTGATCTCCGGCGTGACCTCGCTCTGCACTGTCTTGAGCCATACCGAACCGGTCCAGACCCCCTCGCAGCCCAGCGCCAGCGCGGCGGCGACCTGACGTCCCCGACCGACTCCACCGGCACCGAGCACCGGCATCGGCGCGACCGCGTCGACAATGGCCGGCCAGAGCACCATCGAGGTCACGTCGCCGGTATGGCCCCCGGCCTCGTTGCCCACCGCGACGACGAAATCGCACCCGGCCTCCCTGTGTTTCAGCGCATGGCGCGGCTTGCCTGCCAGTGCGCCGAGCCGGATTCCCCTGGCCTTCGCCTTTGCCACCAGTTCAGGCGGGGGCGAACCAAGGGCGTTCACGATGACCTTGATCGGATGCTTCATCGCGAGGTCCAGCAGTTCCATGCCTTCACGCGGGGTGAAGTTCATGCCCTGCAGGATCTCCCGCTTGATGTCCTGCTCGTCCGCTTCCGGCAGCCTGGGCACCCCGGCCTCGTCCAGCATGTCCCGGACAAAGTCGATATGCTCCTGCGGCAGCAGCCCATCCAGGTCGAGCTTCCGGCCGCCCGTTTCCTCCAGTCTGGATGGCATCAGCACGTCAACGCCATAGGGGCGTCCGTCAATGTGGCTGTCGATCCAGTCCAGTTCCGCCTCCAGCCGGGCCGGGTCCTGCCGGGCCAGCCCCAGGACACCCATGCCTCCGGCCTTCGACACTTCCACCACCACGTCGCGGCAATGGGAAAAGGCGAAGATCGGCACGTCGATACCGAACATCTCGCAAAGACTGTTGTTCATCTGAACCCCTCCCCGGTTTCAGTCCGCCCGCAGGGTTTGCCTGAATGGCGGTTCCGGGGGCTGGGGCCAGACTCGCCTGTCAATCGAGCCCCGTCAAACCCACAGGGGCAGGAGGTTTCACGCAACTGGCGGGAGGCCCCGGTTTGCCGACTGTAGCCATGTGCAGGTTGCGTTTCCATCGGTCGCACGAACGAACTAACCTGCGGGCAGACTGAATTCCATCTGCCGGGGAGCAAGAGCATGAGTGAAGCATGGATCATCGACGCCTGCCGGACACCGCGCGGTGTCGGCAAGTATGGGAAGGGCGCGCTGTCGGAGATTCATCCGCAGCAGCTTGGTGCGACAGTGCTGCGGGCGCTGGCGGAGCGGACAGGGATCAATACCGAGGAAGTGGACGACATCGTCTGGGGCACCAGCGCACAGGTCAACACCCAGAGCGGTGACCTGGGGCGCATGGCGGCGCTGGATGCCGGCTACAGCATGAAGTCGAGCGGCGTGACGCTGGACCGCTTCTGTGGCTCCGGCATCACCACGGTGAACATGGCCGCCGCCAC
>BQJF01000217.1 GCA_021604565.1 Minwuia thermotolerans
CCGAGGGCGCGGTGCAGGGCGACGGAGCCGCGGTTGGTGTCGGGGTCGCCGACGATGCCGATCAGGTTGCGGCTGCCGAGATCACGGCAGGTATCGATCAGGGCGGTGAGCAACGGGCGGCCGATGCCGGTGCTGACTGCATCCGGCGCGAGATAGATCGAGTCCTCCAGCGTGAAACGATAGGCTGGACGGGGACGGTAGAGACCGGCGTAGGCATAGCCGACCAATGCGCCGTCGCGTGTCGCGGCGAGCCAAGGCAGGTCCTTCTGTTTCAGGGCGGCGAAGCGGCTGTGCATCTCGGCCTCGTCCGGGGCCTGAAGCTCGAAGGAGGACGTTCCCACTTCTACCCAATGGCCATAGATCGCGGTGATCGCCGGAACGTCGTCGGCGGTTGCGGGGCGAATATCCAGTGCCATGCGCGCAGTCTCCCGGCGGCGGTTCCCATTCAGTACGCCAGTATCAGAGACCCAGCACCGCCTTGGCAAGAATGCCGCGCTGCACCTCCGAGGTGCCGCCCGCAATGGTGTAGCCGCGATGATGCAGCTGGCCCGAGGTGATGCCCACGGCATGTTCCGGCCCGACCGGCATCTGGTTGCCGCCCCGGAACAGGAAGTCGGAATGGTCCGGCGCGCCGTAGCAGCCGATGGCCTGGTACAGCACCACGTCCAGGTCCTGCACCATGTGGCTGCCCAGCAGCTTGGTCATCGAAGGCTCGGCACCGATCCGCCCGCCCTCGTTGGCGCGGGAGAGGATGCGCAGGCTGGTCATCTCCAGCGCGTTCAGCCGCGCCTCCAGGTCGGCGATCTTCATGGCGAAGTCGGGGTCGCGGAGCAGCGGCTGGCCGTCGGCGGTCTCCGTCTGCGCGACCTCCTTGACGATGCTCAGCACCCGGGCGTTCTCGGACACGCGGGAGACGAACAGCCGCTCATCCCCCAGCAGCGCCTTGGCCACCGTCCAGCCCTCGTTCTCGCGGCCCAGGATGTTCTCCACGGGCACCCGCACATCGTCGAAATGCACCGTGTTCCATAGCCGCCGCCCGTTCAGCGCGATCAGCGGCCGGACCTCCACCCCCGGCGTATCCATGTCAATCAGCAGGAAGGAGATACCCTCCTGCTTCTTCGCGCTCGGATCCGTACGCACCAGGCAGAAGATGTGATTCGCTTCCTCCGCCGCGCTGGTCCAGATCTTGGAGCCGTTGACGACATAGTTGTCGCCGTCGCGCACTGCCCGCGTCTGCACCCCGGCGAGGTCGGAACCCGCTCCCGGCTCCGAATAGCCCTGGCACCACCAGTGCTCGTCGGAGAGGATCTTCGGCAGGTAATGTTCCTTCTGGTCCGGACGGCCGAAGGCGATCAGCGCCGGGCCGATCATGTTGAAGTTGAAGGCGATCAGCGGCGGCGCATGGGCCAGACGGCATTCCATGTCGAAGATGTGGCGCTGCATGATGGTCCAGCCGGGGCCCCCGGCTGACTTCGGCCAGCTTGCCGCCAGCCAGCCCTGCGCCCGCAGCGGTTCGTGCCAGCGCAACATGTCCTGTCGCCCCACGGGAAGCCCCCGCTTCACCCGGTCGGCGATGTCGGCAGGCAGTTCAGCCTTCAGGAAGTCACGGACTTCCGTCTGGAAGGCCTGTTCGTCGGCACTCAGTGCGAGTTCCATGCCCCAATACTCCTGTCAGCGGCCTGTGAACGCGGGCGCCCGCTTATCCTGCCAGGCCGCAATGCCCTCGCGAAAATCCTCCGACTTCAGGGCCGCCGCCAGTTCATCGGCGGCCTGGTCCTGCGCGGCATCCATGGATTGCTCCATCGCCCGCAGCACCAGATCCTTCATGATCCGGGTGGAGCGCGGCGAGACATTGGTGGCGATGTCGCGGGCATAGTCCTGCGCGGTCTGCAGCACGTCGGCGGCGGGCACGGTCCGGTCCACCAGTCCCATGCGCTGCGCCTCGTCACCCTGGACGATCCGGGCCGAATAGAGCAGGTCGAGGGAACGCGACGGTCCGATCAGGCGCGGCAGCAACCAGGCCAGACCATACTCCGCTACCATGCCGCGCTTGGCGAAGGCCGTGCCCATCTTGGCCTCCGCCGCCGCGATGCGCACGTCGCAGAACAGCGCGAGCACCAGCCCGACACCCACCGCCGCGCCATTCATGGCGGCAATCAGCGGCTTCGGCACCGTGGTCAGATAGGCATATTTGGCGTGGAACCCCTCCGGCAGGGCCAGCCCGCCCCGGATCGCGCCATGGTTGGGCAGGGGTTCCTGCTCCTTGCCGCCGCTGGCTGTACTCGACAGCCGTGCCGCATCGGCACCGGCGCAGAAACCGCGACCGGCACCCGTCAGCACGATGGCCCGCACCGCAGCGTCATCGGAGGCGACCTGCATGGCCTGCCGGATCTCCCCACCCATCTGCAGGGTCATGGCGTTCATCCGGTCCGGACGGTTCATGGTGATCGTGGCGACGCCGCCCGACACTTCGTAGAGAATCTGCTCGTAGTCCACGTCCGGCCCTCCCCGACCCTGCAGCCCTACGCTATCTTATGCCGGGGAAGTGGATTTGAGACAAGTGCATTAATGCGCCAGGAAGCCTGAACGGATCAATGCATGTCACGCGGGTCAGGATATGGAGCAGGGTCCGGCTTCGACGGGGCCGGACCGG
>BQJF01000218.1 GCA_021604565.1 Minwuia thermotolerans
CCCACCGGATAGGCCGTGCCCCAGCGGTTGCCGATGTAACGGGCGAACCCGGTAACGTGACGGGCCTCCTCCCGCGCCTGGTTGGCGGCATATTCCTGTGCCCCCGCGTCCACCATGATATGGCAGAGGCTGGCAGAGAGACTAAGTGCGCCCTGCTCCCCATGCAGGATGCCCGACAGGCCCCAGCGGGTGGATTCGTTGGCCAGACGGATGCGCTGTCCTTCATCCAGACGGTCGCGCACGGCACCGGAGAGTTCCGGCACCTGCTCCGGCGGCATCAGGTATTCGTTCTCCAGGTCGAACGGCTTCGACAGATCGACATATGCCGGATCCAGCGGGTCCCAGAAATGGTCATGCGTGGCGGAGATGATCTCGTCGAACGCGTTGGTCCGGCGGTTGTAGCGATCAACCTCCATCATCGCGGGAAAGGCATCCCGGTCGACAGTCTCATAGACGGAATCACGCGTGATGTGCTGGTTCATGTTTCTCCCCTGACGTCAGTTTCTTGCCTGTCCGGCGTCTCTGCGGGAGGATATTCCGCAGTTTACGTTAACGTCAATCTACAATATGCCGATCAGGCGCGAAATGGCCGCCGACGGCGCACGTTCTCCCCGATCCGGCGCATCGCCTGCACGGGGCTGGCAGGGTTAACCGCACTGCCCAGCAGTTTGCCCTTCGCCTTCTCGATCTGCATGACATTGGCGATCCGGCGGTCCAGGAAGGCCCAGGTGTCGGCATGATCATCGGACCTGTCGTTCAGCCAGAACAGCAGCGTGCTCATGTAGACGCCAGCCAGCAGGGTACGCTTCGTATAGAAGTTGAAATCGGTCGAGGTATCGCCGATCGCGCGCCAGATCAGGTCCACTGTCCGCCAGAGCGCGCGGCTGGCCCGGGGTCCACGATGTGGCAGTCCCAGATGGTTGAAGCCGCGACGCACCGCCTCCTTGTGCGGTTCGGCCGCCTCGAGACGCATCCGCACCGCCCGGGTGATCTTCTCCCGGATCTTCATGGTATCGAGATCCAGCGCCAGGATGTCTTCCACCATCCGGCGGTCGGCCATCAGCAGGTGATGGTCCAGCAGATCCTCCACACCGCCAGGAAAGGCGCGATAGATGTCCAGTTCGCTCGCTCCGGCGTCCCGTGCCGCGGCACGCAATGCCTGATCCGTCCAGCCGTCAAAGGCAGCGTGCATCAGCGCGGCATCGGTGATCCGGTCCTGCAGGGCGCTCAGGTCCGCGGCACCTGTTGCCGTGTCGGATTCGGTCGTCATGCGTCCTCTCCTTCTGCCTCGGGCGAAGTGTCCTCAGCACCGGTGACCAGATGTTTCATCTCGGTCTCGAAGATCAGGTGCTTCAGATCGGGCATGCGCTGCGGATAGAGCACACCATCCAGATGATCGCATTCATGTTGTACCACGCGCGCATGAAACCCCTCAACGGTGCGGTCGATCATCTGGCCGTCGATGCCCTGCCCGCGATAGCGCACTGCGGCGGGCCGGGGGACCAGACCGCGCAGGCCCGGCACGGACAGGCAGCCCTCCCAGCCCCATTCGACCGTCTCCGTCACCGGCTCGACAACCGGATTGCACAGGATCGTCAGCGGCACGGTCTCGTGATCGCGTCCCGGCGGGACCTGAAACATGACCAGCCTGACGGACTCATGCACCTGTGGTGCGGCCAGCCCGGCGCCACCGATATCTTCCAGCGTTTCCATCATGTCGCCAACCAGATGCAGCAGTTCCGGGGCGGTTGGATCGGCGACAGGCTGCGCCACACGCAACAGGACCGGATGCCCCATGCGGGCGATCTTCAGGATGGCCATCAGTCGGTGCCCCGCGTCGCGGTCGCGAAGTAATTCACGTCCAGATCCCGGCTGTTCAGGGACCAGCCCGACAGCGGGCTGAACACCAGTCCGGTCAGGTCATCGAGTTGCAGCCCGCCATTGCGGAAATGGGCAGCCAGTTCAGATGGTTTGACGAACTTCGCATGGGAATGGGTGCCGACGGGCAACCAGCGCATCACGCGTTCCGCCCCGAAGACGGCCAGCGCCCAGGCTTTCGGGGTCCGGTTCAGGGTGGAGAATATGACCAGGCCACCGGGCCGCACCAGTTTCGCGACCGAGCCAACGAACAGACCCACGTCGGCGACATGCTCCACGATCTCCAGCGCCAGCACGACATCGAACTGCGCGCCCTGTTCGACCAGCGCCTCCGCCGTGTCATGCCGGTAGTCGATCCGCAGACCCAGCCCCTCCGCATGGGCGTGGGCCGCCTGGATGTTGTCCCCGGCCGCATCGACACCGGTCACATTCCCGCCCAGCCGGGCCATGGGTTCCGCCACCAGCCCGCCACCGCAGCCGATATCCAGGATCGAGAGCCCCTCAAGCGGCGCCGCGCCCTGTCCCTCACGATCGAAATGGCGCACGATCTGCGCCTTCAGGTATCGCATCCGGGCAGGGGTCAGTTGATGCAGCGGTTTCATCGGCCCGTCAGGGTCCCACCAGGTCTCTGCCATGGCGCTGAAACGGCTGATTTCTTCCGGATCGACGGTGGTGGCGGTCATGAAAACTCCTGATCGTCTGGCCTGTCCGGTCGATTTGCCGCGAAATGCAGCGCGTTGCGGACTTGCGACCCGTCCCATCGCTAATTAA
>BQJF01000219.1 GCA_021604565.1 Minwuia thermotolerans
GACTGCCGAGGAGAAGCCCGATGCCTGATGACCGAGGACAAGCTGTGGGACTGCGTTGCGTGAGGCTGCTGTCGTTGCTGCTCGTCGGCTGCCTGTTCATGATCGCCTTTCCGACGGGCGAGGCCGTCGGCCAAGACGGCAGTGAGTCCGTGCTGCGCATCGCCAGGCCGGATGACGTTCGGGCCCTGAACCCCTTGCGACAGGCGAACAACAGCACCAGCGAAGTCACCTATCAGATCCACGAGGGACTGGTGACGGTGAATCCGGATCAGGAGATCGCACCGGTGCTGGCAACCGGATGGGAACTGCTCGACGACGGGCTGACATACCGCGTGACCCTGCGCGATGATGTCACTTTTCACAGCGGTGAGCCGTTCAACGCCGAAGCCGTGGCCTGGAACATGGACCGGCAGTTGAATGGTGATCCGCCGGGCATCGCGGCCGGCCTTATCCCTCCGATGAGTGCAATCACCGTGGTGGACGATTATACCATCGATTTCACCTTGGAGCAGCCCAGCGGTGTCTTCATGGCAATCCTCGGCGCCCCACTGTTCATGATCGTCGACCCCAGCGTCTACGAGGAACTGGGTGACGACGGCTATGACGACGGTCCCAGCGGGACCGGCCCGTTCATGTTCGACAGCTGGACACCGGGGGTGAGCGTGGAACTCGTTGCCAACGAGAACTACTGGGATGCCGACAACGGTCCGGAGGTCGATCGCGTGGTCTTCGAAGTCATCCCCGAGGCGTCCGCGAGGGCAATCGCGCTGCAGAACGGTGAGATCAATATGGCTTTCACCGTGGCGGCCGAGGAGATCGACTCCTTCAACACCGAAGGGTTCCAGGTATTTCAGACACCCTCGACCCGCATCATCTTCATCGGGCTGAACACCGCTGACCCGATCCTCGAGGACGTGAACGTCCGGCGAGCGCTGGCCCATGCGATCGATCTCGACCAGGTCCAGACCATCATCGGTGCGAACGGCACGCTTGCGGAAGGTATGGGCATGGAGCCCGCACTCGGGTTTTTCCCGTCCGTACGCGCATACGACCCGGACGAGGCGATGAGACTGCTGGACGAGGCGGGCTGGGTCGTGGGAAGTGACGGCATCCGCGAGAAGGATGGCGTGGCCCTGGAGGTTAACGTCCAGACCCAGGCCTCGTACCCCGGCGAGATCGAGGCACTGCAAGTAATTCAGCAGCAGTGGCGCGCAGTGGGCGCCCGCATGGTCATCGAGAGAATCGAGGGCGGTGGCATGTTCGCCGGTCTTACCGCCGGTGCCGGGGCCCACGCCGAGGATCCGACCCAGATTCCGAGCTATCAGGGATTCGTTCTTGCATCCGGCATTCGGACCGGTGAGGTCGGATACATCACCGAGCGCCCCCAATGCAATCAGGGCGCACGAGGGTATGAGCGCTACTGCAATCCGGAATACGACGCGGCGTTCGAGCTGTCGCAATCCACTGCAAGCGTAGAAGAGCGGCTGGTCGGCTACCGGCGTATGGCGGAGATCTTCGAAGAGGATGTCATTCGGCTTCCGGTCTTCATCCTGCAGATCAATGTGGCAGCCAGCGACGCCGTGGAGGGCTTCGTGCTGAACCCCAACCAGTCGCTCAGCCTTCGGGGCGTGTCCGTCAACGACTGATCGCCAACCGGCGGCCACCGATCGACAACTCGGCAGTGCCCATCCCTGGCGGATGGGCACTGCTTTTTGTGGCGTGAAAGCAGGTTCAACTCGATGACTCTGTTCATCGTCCGACGGCTGCTGCAGCTTATTCCCGTCCTCATCGGGGTATTGGTCATCGCCTTCGCGATCACCCGGCTGACGCCCGGTGACCCGGCGGAGATCATGGGCGGCCTGGAGGCGACGGATGAAACCGTCGCCGCTATCCGCGAGGCCATGGGGCTGAACGAGTCCATCGCGCGGCAGTTCCTGATCTATCTCGGGGACGTCGCGCAAGGCGATTTGGGGCGGTCGTTCTACAACGGGCGCGAGGTCAGCCGGATCATCGCAGAGACATTGCCGCGGACCGCGCTGCTCGCCCTGGTTGCGATGGTGTTCACGCTGGCTGTCGGTATCCCGACAGGGGTTCTTTCGGCGCTGAAGAAGGACACCTGGATCGATTTCGGTGCGCGGTCCGTTGCGCTGATAGGCGTTTCCGCCCCGCCATTCTTTGCCGGTCTTGTCATGATCCTGGTCTTCGCCAGCTACTTCCACTGGTTCCCGTCCTTCGGCGAAGGCAGTTGGCGGCACCTGGTGCTGCCGGGCATCACGCTCGGGCTCTACAGCGCCGGTCTGGTGATGAGGCTGACCCGGTCGGCGATGCTCGAGGTCCTGAACGAGAACTATATCAGGACCGCCCGGGCCAAGGGGCTGTCGGCCCGTGCGACGAACTACGGGCACGCGTTTCGCAACGCGGCCATCCCCATCGTGACCATCACCGGGCTTCAGCTGGGGTCGCTGTTGTCGGGCACGGTTCTGATCGAAACCGTATTCGCCTATCCCGGAATCGGTCGGCTGCTGGTACGCAGCATCTTCGAGCGCGACTTTCCTGTCGTTCAAGGCCTGATCCTGCTGATTGCCGCGATCTACCTGGTCGCCAACCTGTTGGTTGACCTGCTGTACAC
>BQJF01000220.1 GCA_021604565.1 Minwuia thermotolerans
GCTGGAACTGCAGGGGCTGGCCCCGACCGTGAAATCCGCCAAGAAGCTGGTGGAGAAGGAGCGGCCGGAAGTCTGGGACGTGCTGGAAGAGGTCATCCGGGAACACCCCGTGATGCTGAACCGTGCGCCGACCCTGCATCGCCTCGGTATCCAGGCCTTCGAGCCGGTGCTGATCGAGGGCAAGGCGATCCAGTTGCATCCGCTGGTCTGCACGGCCTTCAACGCGGACTTCGACGGCGACCAGATGGCCGTTCACGTGCCGCTGGCGCTGGAGGCGCAGCTGGAAGCCCGCGTGCTGATGATGTCCACCAACAACATTCTCTCGCCCGCCAACGGCAAGCCGATCATCGTGCCCAGCCAGGACATCGTGCTCGGCATCTACTACCTGTCGATGGTGCGTGAGAACGTGAAGGGCGAGGGCCTGACCTTCAGTGGCATGGATGAACTGTCCTATGCGCTGGACCAGGGCCTGGTCGATCTTCATGCGAAGATCACCACCCGGCACTGGGGTTATGACGACGCGGGTGAGCTGTCCATGATGCGTCTGGAGACCACGCCGGGCCGCATGCTGATCGCGGAGAAGCTTCCGCTGAACCCGCGCGTGCCGATCTCGCTGATCAACCGCCTTCTGACCAAGAAGGAAATCGGCAACCTGATCGACATCGTCTATCGCCATACCGGCCAGAAGGAGACGGTGCTGTTCTGTGACCGGATCATGGGTCTGGGCTTTGCCCATGCCTGCCGGGCCGGCATCTCCATCGGCAAGGATGACATGATCATCCCGGATTCGAAGAAGGGTCTGGTCGACGAGACCAACACGCTGGTGAAGCAGTACGAACAGCAGTACCTGGACGGCCTGATCACTTCCGGCGAGAAGTACAACAAGGTCGTCGATGCCTGGATGCAGTGCTCGGACAAGGTTGCCGAGGAGATGATGAAGGGGATGGAGAGCGCCGGTGCCGCCAATCACGGCCAGCCGAACTCCATCTACATGATGGCGCATTCCGGTGCGCGAGGCAGTCAGGCCCAGATGAAGCAGCTTGCCGGCATGCGTGGCCTAATGGCCAAGCCGTCGGGCGAGATCATCGAGACCCCGATCATTTCCAACTTCAAGGAAGGTCTGACGGTTTCGGAATACTTCATCTCCACCCATGGTGCCCGCAAGGGCCTCGCGGACACGGCGCTGAAGACGGCCAACTCCGGTTACCTGACCCGTCGTCTGGTCGATGTGGCGCAGGATGCGGTCATTCACGAGGAAGACTGCGGCACCACCCACGGCCTTGTCGTGCGTGACGTGGTCGACGGCAGTGACGTCATCGAAGCACTGGGCGAGCGTATCCTGGGCCGTATGGCGGCTGAGGACATCACGGACCCGGCCAGCGGCGACGTTCTGGTCAAGGCGGGTGCCCTGATCGAGGAAACCGAGGTCGACATCATCGAGAAGGCCGCCGTCGAGGCTGTCATCGTACGCTCCACCCTGACCTGCGAGAGCCGTCATGGCGTTTGCGGCAAGTGCTACGGCCGCGATCTGGCCCGTGGCACCAAGGTCAACATGGGTGAGGCGGTCGGTGTCATCGCGGCGCAGTCGATCGGTGAGCCGGGTACCCAGTTGACCATGCGCACGTTCCACATCGGTGGCGCGGCGCAGGCGGGCGAGAACTCATCCATCGAGGCGGCACACGATGCCACGCTGAACATCGAGAACCGCGCTGTGGTCGAGGATTCGGAAGGGCGCCTGGTTGTCATGAACCGGACCACCGAGCTTGTCCTGCTTGACCAGAACAACCGGGAACGCGCACGTCACCGGGTACCTTATGGCTCCCGTCTCGCCAAGGACCACGGCCAGACCGTGACCAAGGGCGAGAAGATGGCCGAGTGGGATCCGTTCACGGTTCCGATCATCACGGAGCGCAGCGGTATCGTCACCTATCGTGACCTGCTCGACGGCGTCAGTGTCCGCGATGTGGTGGACGAGAACACGGGCATTTCCTCGAAGGTCGTGGTCGACTGGAAGGGCCAGCCGGGGGCGAACGACATCCGTCCGCGCATCACGCTGCGGGATGACCAGGGGGAGATCATCAACCTGGATACGGGGCAGGAGGCGCGTTACTTCCTGTCGGTCGATTCCATCCTCTCGGTTCAGGACGGTCAGGCGGTTCATGCCGGCGACGTGCTGGCGCGTATCCCGCGTGAAGGTTCCAAGACCCGGGACATCACGGGTGGTCTGCCGCGGGTGGCCGAACTGTTCGAGGCCAGGCGTCCGAAGGATCATGCCATCCTGGCCGAGATCGACGGTCGCATCAGCTACGGCAAGGATTACAAGGCGAAGCGTCGCCTGACGATCACGCCGGAAGAGGACGGCAAGGATCCGGTCGACTACCTGATCCCGAAGGGCCGCCACATCGGTGTTCACGAGGGCGATCAGGTGCGGCGCGGCGATTACATCGTCGACGGCAATCCGGCACCGCACGACATCCTGAAGGTCCTGGGTGTCGCCGCACTGGCCGAGTTCCTAGTCAACGAGATCCAGGAGGTCTATCGCCTGCAGGGTGTGAAGATCAACGACAAGCACATCGAGGTCATCGTGCGTCAGATGCTGCAGAAGGTGGAAATCACCTCCTCCGG
>BQJF01000221.1 GCA_021604565.1 Minwuia thermotolerans
TCGGCAATCGCCCCGGCCAGTTCGACGCCGGTCGGGCCACCGCCGACGATGACGAAAGTCATCCAGGCAGCGCGTTCGGTCGGATCAATGCATTCCTCAGCCGCTTCGAAGGCTCCGAGGATCCGGCCACGGATCTCCGTCGCGTCGGGAATCTTCTTCAGGCCAGGGGCAAACTGTTCCCAAGCGTCCTTGCCGAAATAGGCATGTCGCGCGCCGGTTGCGATGACCAGATGGTCGTAGCTGATCGCCGTCTCGCCGATCAGGACCTGGCGCCCGGCGGTATCCACATCGGTGACACGCCCCATCAGAACCCGCACATTGGGCTGATCGCGGAATATCTCCCGGATCGGACTGGCGATGTCGGCGGGGGACAGTCCGGCCGTCGCGACCTGGTACAGCAGCGGCTGGAACAGGTGATAGTTGCGACGGTCGATCAGGGTGATCCGGCAGGGGCTGTGCTTCAGTCCCTGCACTGCGGCGACGCCACCGAAACCCGCGCCGACCACCACCACATGCGGCAGCGCACCATCATCCCAGCGGGCGGGCTGCAACGCGGCGGGGTAGCGTGCCACCAGCACCCGCTGCAGCAGGGTATCGACTGCCAGCAGCCCGGGTCCGCGCAGTGCAAGCAGGCCGAGGATCGCCAGCCACCAGAAATGATCCGCATGATCCAGATAGGTGAACTGGATCACCAGGGTCATGACGACCAGCGGGAGGGTTGCGAGGCGGCAGAAGATACCGAACAGGATCGCCACCGGGGCCACCAGTTCGAAGAATGTCGCGAGCCAGGCCGCCAGCACAGGCGGTATGAGGGGCACCGCGTACTCGTACTGGAACAGCAGGATGGTGTTCCCGAAATCATCGATCTTGGTCAGGCCGGAGGCAAGGAATATCCAGGCGATCCAGACCCTGAACAGGACGAGCCAGAGAGGGGAGAGGAACCTGTCCGACCACCGCCAGAACCGGTCAATGGTTCCGACCAGCGGCAGCGGCAAGGTGACGAAGCCGCGCCCCAGCAGACGGTCGAGTGCAATGGGACCGGCGCCTGCCACCACGTACCAGCCCAGGAACAGCGCCCAGAAGATGTGGACATTCAGTTCCAGATAGACGCTCTGGATCACCAGGCTGAGGATGGCCATCGGCAGTGCCACCAGCCGCGTCGCCACCCCCAGCATCAGCGCCGCGCCGCCCACGACCTCGATGGCCGCCCCAAGCAGCGCGGCCAGCCATGGTGCCAGCCAGGAGACCGGATATTCGTGGGTGGCGAGGAAGACCGCACTCTCCCAGTCCGCGACCTTGACCAGGCCGGACAGCAGGAAAGTCTGGCCGATCCAGATACGCAGCACCAGGTCAAGCACGGGCCAGCCAATGTTGCCCAGCACATCCTGAATCCGTGCGATCCGGCGATGAGCGGGCGCCAGCCACGCAGGTGCTCTTGCTACAGGCACGAAATCCAGTTCAGCCATGGCACGGGCTCCTGCTGCGGGGGTCATGTAACCTTTGTTCCCATTCAGACGTCACAAAGGCAGGTTTGGTTACATCCGACAGTTTCAACAGGGTGACGAAAGGCTGCCAGCAGTGCCGTTTGACAGGAACCAGCCCCCGCAGGATGCTGGTCACAGCTTCCCCTCTGGGCCTGAACACCACATGCGCTGGACAAGTTCCCTATTGCTGCTGTGCCTCGCCAGGGCAGATGATCCTGTCGGCACGGCACGGCGCGTCGGCAGTCTTGCAACGGCGCTTGGCGCAACTTCCGACGTGAATGAGGAACAGGTCATCCGGGCCGCACTGGCACGCATGGCCGGTGTTGCGATGCGCTATGTCGAAAGCCATGACGAGGCCATGGACTGCGCGCAGGATGCCCTGATCCGTGCCGTCAACGCATTCGACGGCTTCGAGGGACGATCGAGTGTGAATTCGTGGCTGCACCGGATTGCCGTCAACTGCGCCCTGGAGCAGTTGCGGAGACGCGGACGCAGACAGGAAGTCCCCATTGACGACCTGATGCCGACATTCGACGACAGCGGCATCCTGAACGACAGCCTGGTGGTGAGCGACGACAGCGCCGAGACCATCCTGCAGCGCGCCGATGCCCGCGCGGCGGTAACCAGTGCCATTCAGGCGCTGCCCGAGAGCCATCGCACCGTGCTGCTGCTGCGCGATATCGAGGAGATGAGCATCGCCGAGGTCGCGGCGCAGCTGGAGATAACGCAGGGTACGGCAAAGGTGCGCATCCACCGCGCCCGCTCGGCCCTGCGCAAGCACCTGGAACCCCTGATCGCGGCGGGACAGCTATGAAGGATCCCTTGCTCGGCATCCTGATGCGCATGGCACGCGGCCACCTCCGGAACCGGCACGGCTGGCGACACAGGATGGTCGGCCTGATGTTCCGCCACTATCCGGGACTGATCAATTGCCGGACCTTCGAGAATTTCCTGATGGACTATCACGAAGGCACGCTGGCCGAGCCGTCCCGGAAACGCTTCGAACGCCATCTGGCCATGTGCGGGCTGTGCCGCGCCAGCTACCAGGGCTATGTCCGCAGCATCGAGATCGGCAAGCGCCTGTTCGAGACCGAAGCCGGCCCGCTGCCCGAGGAAGTGCCATCGGAACTGGT
>BQJF01000222.1 GCA_021604565.1 Minwuia thermotolerans
CCGCAGATGACCATCGAGATCATGCGCGAGATCGCTTTCCGTCTCGACCGGACCACCCAGGACCTGCAGCAGGCCCGCAACGATCTGAACAAGCTGCAGGGGTCCGACTAGGGTCGGCACAGGTCTGGCCCGGTTCAGCAAAGATGAGTCGCCTCGATTCCGTCATCGAACGCCTGTCCGCGCAGCGCGCGTGTCTTGACTGGGCCGCATCCGCCATCGCCGGTCTGACCGGTGATGTGCTGGAGCTTGGCCTGGGCAACGGACGCACGTTCGACCATCTGCGCAGCATGCTGCCTGACCGCCGCATCCTGGTGTTCGAGCGTCAGGTGAATGCCCATCCGGACTGCATCCCCGCCGACGAAGACCTGCTGCTTGGCGATTTTCTCGAGACATTGCCGCAGGCGGCCCGGATGGTTGGCAGTTCGGTGGCGCTGATCCATGCCGACACCGGAACCGGTGACAAGGCGGCCAGCGTCGCAATGGCGGCGATGATCGCGCCGCTGCTGGTGCCCCTGTCACAGGCCGGCACGATCCTGGTCAGCGATCAGCCGCTGCCCGACCCGGCATTTGCACCGCTTGGACTGCCGGAAGGCGTTCGTCCCGGTCGCTATCACATCCACAAACGCATCTGAACGAACGGACGGTCCCGCGATGTCTGAAAACATTGAAGAGACGAGGCGCGAGCGCGCGCTTCGCATCCTGCGCAGCCGCCCGCTGGCTCCGGCCAGCGAACTGCTGGGGCAGTATCTGGTGGACTGCGACCCTGACAGGGGCTGGGCACGGGTGCGTTATCAGGCCCGACCGGAATTCATGAATGGCATCGGGGTCGTCCAGGGCGGTTTCCTGACCGCCATGGTCGATGAGGCCATGGCGGTCGCCTGCATCATCAGGGGCGATTTCGGCATCATCATTCCGACACTGGAACTGAAGGTCAGCTTTCTCAACGGCGGCAAGCCCGGCGAACTGTTCGCCGAGGCTCAGGTCGAGAAGCTGGGCAAGTCGGTGGCGTTCCTGTCCGGGCGCCTGTTCGATGCCGACGGCGAAATCGTCGTCACCGCCACTGCCACCGGGCGGGTGCTGCAGCGGAAGCCGCGCAAGACCTGACGGAGCCTATTCCGCCGCTGCCGCCGCGTCGGTCAGAGGCAGGTCGAGCGCTTCCCATACCGCCAGCAGGGCCGTCACCAGTTCATCCATCAGGTCATCGCTGTGGCGCGGGCCGGGGGTGATGCGCAGCCGTTCCGTGCCGCGCGGCACCGTGGGATAATTGATCGGCTGGATGTAGATGCCGTGCACGTCCAGCAGCATGTCGGTCGCCTGCTTGCACAGGGCCGGATCGCCGACCAGCACAGGCACGATGTGGGTGTTGGAACGCATCACCGGCAGCCCGACCTCGGCCAGACGGCGCTTCAGGGTGGCCGCGCGTTCCTGCTGCTGCTCCCGCTCCAGATCGCTGGTCTTCAGGTGGCGGATGCTGGCGACGGCACCGGCAGCCACACCGGGCGGCAGTGCCGTGGTGAAGATGAAACCGGGGGCGTAGGAACGCACGGTGTCCACTAGATCGGCGGAGGCGGCGATATAGCCACCGATGACGCCGAAACCCTTGGCCAGCGTGCCCTGGATCACGTCGATGCGGTCCATGACCTGCTCGCGCTCCGCCACGCCGCCGCCGCGCGGACCATACATGCCGACTGCATGGACTTCATCCAGATAGGTCAGTGCCCCGAACTCGTCGGCCAGGTCACAGAACTTCTCCAGCGGGGCAATGTCGCCGTCCATGGAGTAGACGGATTCGAAGATCAGCAGCTTCGGCCGGTCCGGATCGGTCTCCTCCAGCAACTGCCGCAGGTGATCGACGTCGTTGTGGCGGAAGATCTTCTTCTCCGCCCCGGAATGGCGGATGCCGGCGATCATGGAGGCATGGTTCAACTCATCGGAGAAGATGACGCAGCCGGGCAGGAACTGGGCGATGGTGGAAATCGCGGCTTCGTTGGCGACAAAGCCGGAGGTCATGACCAGCGCCGCTTCCTTGCCGTGCAGGTCGATCAGTTCCCGTTCCAGTTCCACCAGCGGATGGTTGGTGCCGGAAATGTTGCGTGTGCCGCCTGCACCGGCGCCCATACGGTCGATGGCGTCCTTCATCGCGGTCGTCACGATGGGGCTCTGGCTCATGCACAGGTAGTCGTTGGAACACCAGACGACCACGTCAGGCTTGTTGCCGCCGGAATGGTTCGTGGCGCGCGGGTAGTGTCCGGCGTGGCGTTCCAGTTCGGTGAAGACGCGATACCGCTTCTCTTCATGCAGCGACTGCACGGCGCTGGAGAAGACTTTCGCATAATCCATTGGTGGAACCTTTCGACTGGTTCTGGATTCGGTCTCCGGCCCTTTCGGCACTGGAGAGGGTACACATACCGGGCAGGCATTGTGCCGTCAAAACCCGCCTGCCGCGAGTGTGACGGATGCGACAATTCCGCGTCACAGGTGCGGGGCTCCGGCCAGCTTCAGGTCGGGCAGAACCGCATGATTGATGCGATCAACAGGCCGATGCCGCCATACTGGACGATCACGAAGATGC
>BQJF01000223.1 GCA_021604565.1 Minwuia thermotolerans
CACCGAGCTGCTTCTCCAGCTCCTGCTTCTCGGCCGTGCGGGCAAAGTGGCCGCGATACCAGTTCTCCCCGCGCGGATAGCCATAGTCGAAGTAATGCACTTCCTTCGATGAAGGCGGCAGGACCAGTGGATGCTGCTGCAGATAGTGATGCAGCGAGGTCGTACCGGCCTTCTGCGCGCCGACGATGATGAAGTCCGGCAGCACCCGATCGTGGGCCGAGACCGCGACCTTGGCCCGGTGTCCGGCGTTGCGTATCAGGTCCTTGGTTCGCTGCCACATGCGCCTGCTGTCCGTCCCGTTGAGATGCTCCGGCGGAAGATGCACCAGTCCGCCGCCCGCCGCAAACCCAAGACGGTTTGCAGATGACGGCAACGGGTTCAGACTATGCAGCGCAACGGTAGGGGAGGACCGCATCATGAGCTACAGGCACCCGGCAGAACCGGACTTCGGTGGCACGATTGGCCGCACCTTCGACGAGTCGGAGGCCTGGTGGCCGGAACCGAAACTGCCGCGTGGCAAGCCCAACGTCCTGCTGATCGTCCTCGACGACACCGGTTTCTCCCATTTCGGCAGCTATGGCTCCACCATCGAAACGCCGAACGTCGACCGACTGGCGGCAAACGGGCTGCGCTATTCCAGTTTCCACACCACATCGCTCTGCTCGCCGACCCGCGCATGTGTAATGACCGGGCGCAACCATCACACCGTCCGGATGCGCGCGATCTCCAACATGGACAGCGGGTTTCCCAACATGCGCGGTGCCATGCCCCGGTCGGCGGCAACGGTCGCCGAGGTGCTGCGCGACGATGGCTATGCCACCTTCGCCACCGGCAAGTGGCATCTGGCCCCGATGGTGGAATGTTCCGCCGCCGGGCCGTTCCACAACTGGCCGCTGCAGCGCGGCTTCAACCGCTACTACGGCTTCATGCAGGGAGAAACGGACCAGTTCAGCCCGGAAATCACCTGCGACAACCACCTGATGTCGCCCCCTGGCACACCGCAGGACGGCTATCACTTCTCGGAGGACATGGTGGATCAGGCCATGGGCATGATCCGCGATACCACCTCGCTGGTGCCGGAGCGTCCGTTCTTCATGTACATGGCCTTCGGCGCCACCCACTCCCCGCATCAGGCACCGCAGCCGTATCTGGACAAGTACCGGGGCCGGTTCGATGCGGGCTGGGATGCGGCGCGGGAGGAATGGTATGCGCGCCAGAAGGCATCCGGCATCATTCCTGCCAACACGAAGCTCGCGCCGCGCAACCGGGGGGTGGACGCCTGGGACGACCTGTCACCGAACCAGCAGGCTTTCGCCAACCGCCTGCAGGAAGCCTTCGCCGGGATGCTGGACCATACTGACCACCAGATCGGGCGCATGGTGGATTTCCTGGCGGAGATCGGGCGGCTGGATGACACCATGATCGTGGTCATGTCCGACAATGGCGCCAGCCAGGAAGGCCAGTCGACGGGTGTGTTCGACGAGATGCGCCACTTCAACCAGTTGCACGAGGACGTCGACGAGGCAGTGAAGCACCTGGACCTGATCGGCGGTCCGCGCAGCCATTCCAACATTCCATGGGGCTGGGCGCAGGCCGGCAATGCGCCACTGAAATGGTACAAGCAGAATACCCATGGCGGCGGCACCCGTGATCCGCTGATCATCCACTGGCCGAACGCGCTGAAGGGGCAGGAGGGGCAGATCCGCCGCCCCTTCGCCTATGCCACCGACATTGCTGCCACCATCCTGGACGTCGCCGGTGTCGGGATGCCGGACGAGGTCGCGGGCGTGCCGCAGATGCCGATGACCGGCGTCAGCCTGAGGGACACACTGACCGACCCGGACGCCAGGCCTGACCGGGACGTGCAGTATATGGAAATGCTCGGTCATCGGGGCATCTGGATGGACGGCTGGAAGGCCGTGACTTGGCACCGCCGGGGCAAGAGCTTCGATGATGACAAGTGGGAACTCTACAATCTGGATGAGGATTTCTCCGAGTGCGATGACCTGGCGGAACGCGAACCGGCCAAACTGAAGGAACTGACCGACAGATGGTGGGTGGAGGCGGAGCGCCACGGCGTGCTGCCGCTGGATGACCGGGGCGCGGGGATGCTGTTCCGCGCCTCCCGCCAGCCGGGGACACCAACCGCGCGGCGGCGCTATGTCTATTACCCGCCGGTCAGCCACATCGTGGCCGACGCCTGCCCCAGCCCGGCACGCAGTTTCACCATCACCGCGACCATTGATCATCCGGCAGGCAATGGAGACGGGGCCATCCTGGCCCGCGGCACCATCAACAGCGGTCTGGCGCTCTATGTCAGTGGCGGAAGGGTGGTGTTCGACTACAACTGCTTCCGCGAGCACAGCCGGGTCGCGACGGAAACGTCCCTCAGCCCCGGTGCGCACGAAGTCATGGTGCAGGTAGACCGCAATGCCGACCAGTCGGCGACAGCCACCCTGTCCGTGGACGGCCAGGTGGCCGGTTCGGTCCACATTGCGATGCTGCTACGCATCATCTCCTCCACCGGCATGGACTTCGGGCGCTCCAACGCGCCCGTGACCGACG
>BQJF01000224.1 GCA_021604565.1 Minwuia thermotolerans
CGGTCGAACCGTCCCTCCAGCCCGCAGATCATGGCGTCGGCATCGCCGCGCTGTACCGCCAGGGTCGCAATCACCGTCGGGCGGGTACGGACCAGGGTACGCGCCCTGTCGGCAGTCACGCCCCGCCGCCAGGCCCGCTCCAGGTAGGTATCGACATAGGACCGGTAACGTGGATCGCTCTCCGGGTTCACCAGTTCGAAATCGGTTCCGGGCCGGATCGACAGGCCGAAGCGTTCCAGCCGCTGGTTCACCACTTCCGGACGGCCGATCAGGATCGGTGTTGCGATCCGTTCCTCCAGTGCGACCTGGGCAGCGCGCAGCACCCGCTCGTCCTCACCCTCCGCGTAGACCACCCGGCGCGGGGCGGCCTTCGCCTGGGCGAAGATCGGTTTCATGATCATGCCGGAGCGGAAGACGAAGCGTTCCAGCCGTTCCTCGTACGCCTCGTAGTCGTCAATGGGCAGGGTGGCGACACCGCTCGCCTCCGCCGCGCGGGCGACTGCCGGGGCGATCTTCAGGATCAGGCGCGGGTCGAACGGGTTCGGGATCAGCGATCCGCGTCCGAACAGTTCGGCCTCACCGCTGTAGGCCTTGGCCGCGACATCGGACGGGGCGGCATGTGCCAACTCGGCAATGGCCTCGACCGCAGCCAGTTTCATGGCCTCGTTGATGGCAGTCGCACCGACATCCAGGGCACCGCGGAAGATATAGGGAAAGCAGAGTACGTTATTGACCTGATTTGGAAAATCCGAACGCCCTGTGCAGATCATCATGTCGGGTCGCACCTCGCGTGCGACGTCCGGCATGATCTCCGGCGTGGGGTTGGCCAGTGCCAGAACCAGCGGGTCCTTCGCCATCTTCTTCAGCAGTTCCGGTTTCAGGACACCGGCAGCGGACAGGCCGAGGAAGATATCCGCCCCGTCGATCACATCGGCCAGGGTCCGTGCGTCCGTTTCCTGCGCGAAGACAGACTTCCAGCGGTCCATCAGCACCTCACGGCCCTTGTAGACCACACCCTCGATATCGGTGACCCAGATGTTCTCCCGCTTCGCGCCGAGGGAGACGAGGATGTTGAGGCAGGCAAGCGCCGCAGCCCCGGCGCCGGAGGCAACGATCTTCACGTCTGCCAGGTTCTTGCCCGCGATCTGCATGGCGTTCAGCGCCGCGGCACCGACGATGATGGCCGTGCCGTGCTGGTCGTCGTGAAACACCGGAATACCCATGCGTTTCTTCAGTTGCTCTTCGACCTCGAAGCATTCTGGGGCCTTGATATCCTCCAGATTGATTCCGCCGAATGTGGGTTCCAGCATGGCGATGGCGTCGATCAGTCGGTCGGGATCGTTGCAGTCCATTTCTATGTCGAAAACGTCGATGCCTGCGAACTTCTTGAACAGGACACCCTTGCCTTCCATCACCGGCTTTGCCGCCAGCGGGCCGATGGCACCCAGCCCCAGCACGGCGGTTCCGTTGGAAATGACGGCAACCAGATTGGCGCGGATCGTCATCTGTGCTGCTGCCTTCGGGTCGTCGACTATGGCCTCGCAGGCGGCGGCAACACCGGGGCTGTAGGCCAGCGCCAGATCACGCTGGTTGCCCAGCGGCTTGATCGGATTGACCTCGATCTTTCCGGGGCGCGGGGCACTGTGATAGACCAGCGCGCCCGATTTCAGGTCATCGGAAATGTTGCTTGCCATGGTCGTGTTCCCCCTCGGCCGTATTGCTCATGTGCTTCTTGTTGCGCCCGGCAAGGCAGCGTCCGGCAGGCGGACAGAGGCGCTGCCCTCCTGAAAGTTGCGCATCTCCAGCTTCCAGGTCTTTCCGGGCCAGTGCAGGGTCAGTCGCCGCTGTCGCCCCTCGTAGACCGCCGTATAGAGTGTGCCGAAACCCTGGTTGAAGGCGAAGGAATAAAGTGGCGGGCGCAGGAAGGCGGAGACGAAGCGGTTCGCTGATTCAACATGCAGGGTCAGGCGTTGCAGCAGAAAGCGTTCACGTTCCACGGTCGCGGTGAAACGGGCGTGGCTGGCCCATTCTACCTTTTCCTGATGGTTGGTGGCGACGGCGGCATGGGTGACGATGGCCGGACGATCAGGGGCCATGTGCACGGTCACGTAGTTCCGTTTCGCATCCACGGCGGTGACGTTGTAGCTCATGTGCGTCGGAATGCGGGCCAGGGCCGCGGCTGCCTCGTCCGCCGTGTTGCAGGTCTGCAGGACGTAACGCAGGATCAGCGGCACACCGAAGCCGTCGCCGACCACCTGCCGCCCGCCGAACGTCAGCGACAGGGCCAGTCCTGCGTCATTGACACCATCGACCAGCCCGAACAGCCCGTCCGTCATGCCCATCACGGTCCGTCCCTGCCATTCCGTGCGCATCACCACACTGTCGAAGGCATAGGGGCTGTAGTCGTAATTGCGCACCAGCACGGGCCGTCCACCGGGCCAGATCGCCTGACTGCATCCGGAGAGATAGGGGGGAGGGCAGTAGTAGCTGAGGAAACGGGCCTGATCGTCCTTGCCGCCCGCAACCTCCACCAGTTCCTCGTACAGCGGCAC
>BQJF01000225.1 GCA_021604565.1 Minwuia thermotolerans
GTGAAGTCGCGGTGGGCGATCCATTCCTCCCGCTTGAACTGGCGGATGTGGTTGTCCACGTGGCAGAGCGACAGGTAGACGATGGTGCGGCCCCACGGCCCGATGTTGGGCGAACTGGCGTGCACCAGATTGGAATGGAACATCAGCACCGATCCGGCCTTGCCCTTGGCGGAGAACATGCCGTGTTCGTTGGCCAGTTCGGTGATGCTGGCCTTGTCCAGCGTCCAGAGCGGATAGGACGTGGTGGCCAGATCGTGCCCGGCCTCCAGCACACCCTGCTTGTGACTGCCGGGAATGACCCACAGCGGGCCGTTGAATTCCGTCACGTCGTCGATGAACAGGGCGATGTTCATGGCCCGGGGTTCCGGCATCTGGTCGTCGCGCGCCCAGGTGCCATAGTCCTGATGCCACTGCCAGACATCCCCGTCGAAGGCGGCCTTGGCGTTGATCTTGTACTGGTGGATATAGACATCGCCGTCCAGCAGCTGCTGCACCGGGCCGATCAGGCGCGGATGGGAACCGATGCAGTTGAACGGTTCGCTGTAGCGGTGCGCGGCGAAGGCGGTGCGCACCACGCCCGTGCTTTCCCGCCAGACCTCCGGCCTGTCCATGGCGTAGATGCGCGGCAGTTCCTCCTGCAGCACCCCTACCTCGGCGGAGTCGAAGACGTCCTGCAGCATGACGTATCCAAGTTCGTCGAACTGCTGCAGTTGTTCCGCTGTCAGTTTCATGGCCTGTCCTCCCCTTGTGTCCGTCGGACGGTTGCTGCGTTCTGTCGGCGGTCACTATAGACCCGATCCGGCGAAGACATAAATGCCGGCGCAGCCTATCCTGTCGGGTGTGCTTCACCTGAACGGAGGCTTTCCGATGCGTATCCTGTCCCTGGTTGCCGCGTCCCTGTTCCTGCTGGGCGGTGCCGCCCTCGCCCAGTCTCCTGCCCCGGCGGGCGCGCAGGCCTACATCATCAGCCCCGCCGACGGGGCCACGGTCACCTCTCCGGTCACCGTGCGGTTCGGCCTGACCGGCATGGGTGTCGCGCCCGCCGGGATCGACAAGGCCAATACCGGTCACCACCACCTGCTGATCGACCGCCCCCTGCCGACGGGGGAGGATCTGGAGTACTCCCTGCCTGCGGAGGACGGCCTGCGTCACTTCGGTGGCGGACAGACAGAGGCGACGCTGGACCTGGAGAAGGGTCGGCACACCCTGCAGATCCTGCTGGGCGATCACAATCATGTGCCGCATGTGCCGCCCGTGGCTTCTGCCGTTGTCACGATCACTGTCGAGTGAGCCCCAGGCAGACCCGGACCTGATCGCGTGAGCCAGGGCCCCCGCCTCTATCTCGCCGGGCCGGACGTGTTCGCGCCGGACGCGCTGGCGCGTGGTGCCCGGATGCGGGAGATCTGCGCCGAGCTGGGCGCCGTCGGCCTGTTCCCGCTGGACAATGACCCGCCGCCGCCCGATCCGGATCCGGCCCGCACGGCGCATCACATCTACCGGGCGAACATCGCGCTGATGCACGGTGCCGACGGCTGTGTTGCCAACCTGTCACCGTTTCGCGGTCCCAATGCTGACGATGGCACGGCGTTCGAACTCGGCTGGATGATCGCGGCGGGCAAGCCGGTCTTCGGCCATGTCGCTGACCCGCGCCCGCTGACCATACGCAGCGCCGTTGCCGGGGCCACCGACGGCCAGGGCCGCGCGGTCGATGCCGACGGCTGGTGGGTCGAGGATTTTGGCTGGCCGGTCAACCTGATGCTGGTCGCCGGGGCGGAACAGAATGGCGGCAAGGTCTTCGTGCAGTCCCCCGATGACGCCCCGATGGCGGCGTTCCGTCGGGCGGTGAAATCGGCGGTACGGCTGTTTCAGGAACAGCGGCGGTTCCGCGACGAGGCCTGAGTGTTCGGCCTGAGCGTTCGGCCTGTCCGGCGCGCCCTCAGCCCGCCACTTCTTCCGGCGTCAGGGTTTCCAGTGCCAGGGCGTGGACACGTTCATCCATCTCCGCCTTCAGCAGCTTGTAGATGCTGCGCTGGCGGTTGACGCGGCTCTGACCGGCAAAGGCGGCGGAGACGATGCGGACGTGGAAGTGGGTCTCCCCCTCCGGCCGGGCACCGACATGGCCCTTGTGCAGGTGTGACTGGTCCTCGATCACCAGCGTTTCCGGCGACAGGGCCTCCGTCAGGCGCTGATGGATGCGTTCGGCATAGGTCATTCGGTTTCCCGCGCGGTTGATTGATGGGCCGGTCAGCGGTGCGACCGTGAGACGGTATTGTCGCGCCTGTCAAGCTTGCCCGTGCCTGCCCGCCTCACCATAATCCCGCGCATGGCACGGACGCAGCAGAAACGCCGGACCCGCTATGGCGGCCGGATCCATTTCGAGGAAGCCAACGCCAGGCCCTGCGAAAAGGCAGGCTGTCTGGAACTGGGAGAGTTCCGTGCGCCGAAATCCCGCGACGGGGCCGACGGCTATCACCTGTTCTGCCTGGAGCACGTGCGGGAATACAACAAGTCCTACAACTATTTCGCCGACATGCCGGAGGAAGAGG
>BQJF01000226.1 GCA_021604565.1 Minwuia thermotolerans
AGACCAGTTGCTGACTTGAGGCACTCTCCAGCAGCAGAACACTTGCATCAAATGCGGCGAGCAACTGATCCGAGAATGCCTGCAACAGGGCGACGGACTCCGGGAAGCCATCGCCCACTCTGAACTCGGTCATCTGCTTCACCCCAGGACACACGCGAAAAGGTTGTATTAACGATATCTTTCGATGCCAATGGCAGTCAACCATGAATCGTATATTTTTAAATAACGTCCATTATGCTCGCATATATTGTTTTTCTAATGCAGTAGGTTACTTTATCGGACATGCAATGTGAATATGCTCGCAAATATATACACTCAATAAGTGCATTTCTTTCTTGTTGGGCGATTCTCGGTTCAGCCGCTGGCGCCGAACCGGCCTCTGATGTCCCATACGCCTTCCGGATCTGCGCGGCGGTTCCCATTCCGGGCGAGCGCCTGGCCTGTTTCGATGCCGCTATGTCTGGTGCAGCAATGTCTGGTGCAGCCAATCGGACGAACCGGTCTTCCGCGTTGCCGGCTCCGATCATCAACCGCAATGCGACGGCTGAAACGCGGCAGGCCATTCTGCCAGCTCAGCCGACGCTGCCCGCCCCGGCACAATTGCCACCCGCGATGAGAGGCACCGTCACAACACCCATCGACCACAGGCCACCGAGATTTCTGGTGGAGGTGTCCGGCGGGCTTGCCCTGGCCTCGATCGACGAAGCGTTCACGGCCGATATCCTGGATGCCACGACAGATATCCGGCTGAATTCCATCTTCGGCGGGCGCGGTGGATCCCTCGGTGCATCCCTGCTGTTCCCCGCACTGCTGCCCTGGGGTCTCGGTCTCGGGATCGACTACCGGTTCCAGCGTATCGACGGCGATGCGACCGCGCAGCTGCCCGACGGAATCCAGATACTCAACGATCCGATCCGTGCCGACGTCGACTTCACGGCCCGCAGCCACGCCATCTCCCTTGCCATATCCGCCAACAGCGGCTGGAGTTCCCGCCATCAGGTCCATGCCGCGCTCGGCATCGGCGCAAATTGGAACATTCTTGATGTGACGACCCGGCTGTCTTCGCCTGCCATTGGTGAGGACGCGATCAGTCGCGACCGGATCACCGATATCGCGCCGAGCTGGCACCTCTCCGGCGGGTATCGCTACCTGCTTTCCGATCAGGTGCACCTGTCCCTCAACACGCGAATATCCGGCGTTCCTGGCGACCTTTACGGGGCTGACGGGCGATCTGCGCTTCTCGTCTCCGTCCTGGCCGGAGGAGGGCTGAGATTCTGACGATGCGCGAACGCGCTGGAGAAATGGTGCAGATGGCATGGTCTGACCGTCATGCCGCGACATTGATATCGACGGCATCGAGGAAGCTGGTGATGTCCTCTGGTGTGGTGCGCAGCCCGTTCGGGTTGGCGAAGCTGGCAAGCTGGGAGGCCGGGGCACCGAACAGCCGGCCCAGGATGATCAGACCGTCCGAAAGCGCGTTCTGCACCCCGTCGCCGTCCACATCGAAGAACCCCGCCTCCGCGTCCTGCAACCGCAGTTCCAGTTCCGCCGGATCAGCCCCCGGCGAACCGCCTGCCGCAAAACCCGAAAGCTGCTGCACCGGCGCACCGAACATCCGGCCCAGCGCAATCAGGCCGTCCGAAAGCGCATTCATGTTGCCGTCCCCATCCAGGTCCAGCGTCGCCTCGGCAACGTCCGTCACATCGATCGTCAGCACATCCTCGAACGTCAGCCCGCCGCCATCCCGTGCCTCGACACGGACCTGATGGCTCTGTGCCGTCTCGAAATCCAGCGCATCGTCGCCCGCAACCACAATCCGGTCGCCGTCCAGCGCAAAGCGACCCCCGGCATCGTCCAGCAGCGCGAAGATCAGCGCGTCACCCTCCGGATCCTCGCCACTCAACTGACCCACCACCGTGGCCGCCGACGCATCTTCCGCCACCGAGGCATTGTCCAGTTCGACGGATGTCGGGGCCTCGTTCACGTCCGTCACGCCAACCGTCAGTGTCCGCTCCACCACCGCGCCGGTGATGCTGCTGATCTGCACCGTCAGCGCGTGGCTCTCAGCCGCCTCGAAATCCAGGCCGGAGCCATCCGCAACCCGAAGCTCGAACCCGTTCAGCGCAAAACGGCCGCCCGCGTCATCCAGCAGGCTGAAGACACCCGGATCGTCCGGATCCAGCACCAGCCCGTCAGACAGATCCACAACCAGGCTGTCGTCGCCAGTGTTCTCCGCCACCACCACATCATCGGGCAACGGCCAGCGATCCCCCACCACCGCAAAGGACTCACCCACGAAGATGCGCCCCCCAGCCGTGCTGGAGGCACTGAAGTTCACCGTGGCATCCGCACCGTTCACCGAGGTGAACAGGACATCGTAGAGCAGTTGCGTATCCACACCGGGGAAGTTCTGGCCGAAGTCGGCCCAGTTGGTGGCAATGAAGCTGTCCGTCGTCGCATCATTGTCGAAGTCGCCGGTGTCCAGCTCGACCACCTGACCGAACGGCTGCAACGCCGTCTGCAGCAGGTTCTCGAAGCCGACAAA
>BQJF01000227.1 GCA_021604565.1 Minwuia thermotolerans
CTGCAACTGGTCGGTTACATGCGTCTGTTTCTCGATCCTTCGAAGACGCCCGTTGGGGTGCCGACCATCCCGACCATCGAGGACGTGGCCCGTCAGGACATCGCGAGCACGGGTGACGACGACAAGGCCCAGAATGCCGCCAACCGGGGAGCAGGCGCATGATCACCGATCCACTGACAATCGGCATCATCGGCATGGTGGCGCTGCTGTTCCTGATCGCGCTGGGCATGCGCGTCGTCTTCGCCTGCGCCATTGTCGGCATGGTGGGCATCATCGCGGTGCTCTATGCCAAGCCCAATTTCGATCTGGCCAAGGCCTTCATGGCCGGTGCGGGTCTGGCCGGCCTGACCCCCCATTCCAAGTCGGTGGCCTATACGCTCAGCGTGCTGCCGATGTTCATTCTGATCGGCTATCTGGCGTTTCATGCGGGCATCACCAAGGCGGTGTTCGAGGCGGCGCGGCGCTGGATCGGCTGGGTGCCGGGCGGCCTGGCGGTGGCCAGCGTATTCGCGACTGCCGGGTTTGCCGCCGTCTCCGGTGCCTCCACCTCGACCGCTGCTGTCTTTGCCCGGATCGCGATCCCGGAGATGCTGGCCGCCGGATATGACAGGCGACTGGCTGCTGGCGTTGTCGCGGCCGGTGGGACGCTGGCGTCCCTGATTCCGCCGAGCGCGATCCTGGTCATCTACGCCATCATCGTCGAGCAGTCGGTCGGCGCGCTGCTGCTGGCCGGGTTCCTGCCAGGACTGTTCTCCGCCGTCGTCTATGCCCTGCTGATCGTCTTCCGCGCCTGGCGCAATCCGGAACTGGGCCGCCCGATCCGGGGCTATACCTGGAAGCAGCGCTTCGAAAGCGTGCCCGGCACGACACCAATTCTCATGGTCATCGCGATCATCATTGGCGGTATCTACCTCGGTCTCGCGACCCCGACCGAGGCAGGCGCGCTTGGTGCGTTTGTCGTGCTGGTGATGGCCGCGGTCCGGGGCATGAAGTGGTCGCAGTTCCAGGACGCGATCCTGGAGACCGCCAAGCTGACGGTGATGATCTTCTCCATCATCTGGGGCGTGCTGATCTTCGTGCGCTTCCTCGGCTTCGCCCGTCTGCCGGAGAATTTCGCCAACTGGATCGTGGCCCTGCCGCTCGATCCCTGGACCATCATGATCCTGATCCTGCTTGCCTATGCGGTGCTGGGCATGTTCATGGATGCCATCGGGATGCTGCTGCTGACCTTGCCGGTGGTCTATCCGGCTGTCGTGGCGCTTGGCCCGGGACTTGGTTTCGATCCGGGGAGCAACGATGTTGCGATCTGGTTCGGGATCATCGTGGTGAAGATGGTGGAGATATGTCTGGTCACACCTCCGATCGGTCTGAACTGTTATGTCGTCAACGGCGTGAGACCGGACATTCCCCTGACGGACGTGTTCAGGGGGATCGGTCCCTTCTTCATCGCCGATGTGCTGACGGTCGCCGGTCTGGTGGCGTTCCCCGCCATCATCACCTGGCTGCCCAACCAGATGCTCAACTGATCCGGCGGCTTCCCGGACCGGTGTCATGAGCGGACGCCGGGCGGATCTGGAACTGGTGGCGCGTGGTCTGGCTCAGAGCCGGGGCCGCGCACGAGCCCTGATCGAGGCTGGCAAGGTCACGCTGGACGGTCAGACAGTCGGTCGGGTGGCGGAGATCGTGGAACCTGAACAGGTTCTGGCCCTGTCGGAGCCGGATCATCCCTTTGTCAGCCGTGGTGCGCTGAAGCTGGTGGCGGCGCTGGACCACTTCGCGATCGATCCGACGGGCCTGAACTGCCTCGATATCGGCGCTTCGACGGGGGGCTTCACCGATGTCCTGCTGCAACGTGGCGCGCGTCATGTCACCGCGATCGATGTCGGGCGTGACCAGTTGCATGAAAGCCTGAAACAACGGCCTGACGTCACCTCGCTGGAGGGCATGAACGCCCGTGACCTGACCCCTGATGCCCTGCCGCATCCGCCGGATCTGATTGTCTGTGACGCCAGCTTCATCAGTCTGACCCTGGTCCTTGCCCCAGCACTGGCGCTGGCCGCGCCGGGGGCGCGGGTGATCGCGCTGGTGAAACCGCAGTTCGAGGCCGGGCGTGCGGCGCTGGGCAAGGGTGGGGTGGTGCGCGACGCGAAAGTGCGCGATGAGGTGCGCCAGCGCCTGACGGACTGGCTGGCGGAACAGCCCGACTGGCATGTGCTGGGCAGTATCGAAAGCCCGATCACGGGGCCGAAGGGCAATATCGAGTATCTGCTGGCGGGAGAGCGCGGCACATGAGTGAAGTGAGAATCGAGGGGCTGGGCAGCGCAGGCGACGGTGTTGCGGTGCTGGACGGCAAGACCGTGCATGTCCCCTTCACCGCGCCGGGCGACGTGGTGGTGATCGAACAGCCGCGTCCGCCGCGCAAGCCGAAGGGGCGGAACAGGGGGCGCCCGGAGGCCGTTGCCGCGCCCAAACCCCGTGTCGTGAAACAGGTTTCACCGGGTCCGGACAGGGTGGAACCGGCCTGCCCGCATTTCGG
>BQJF01000228.1 GCA_021604565.1 Minwuia thermotolerans
TATCTCGAAGCCCATTTCCGTCGGGACCTTCATCGACACGGTCAAGCAGTTCCTGGGCTGACGGCTGATGTCAGCCCGCGTGCTCGTGGTCGATGACGTTCTGCCGAACGTGCGTATCCTGGAGGCGAAGCTCTCCAGTGAGTATTATCAGGTATTCACCGCCAGCAATGGTCCCGAGGCGCTGGAAGTCGTCGAACGGGACAATCCGGATATCGTGCTGCTGGATGTGATGATGCCCGGCATGGACGGATTCGAGGTCTGTCGCCGGATGAAGGCCAACCCGGCCGTCTCCCATATTCCTGTCGTCATGGTCACCGCCCTGTCCGATGCATCCGACCGGGTGCAGGGGCTCGAGGCCGGGGCTGATGACTTCCTGACCAAGCCTGTCAATGACATGGCCCTGTTTTCCCGCGTGCGCTCGCTGGTCCGTCTGAAGATGACGATGGACGAGCTGAAGCTGCGCCGCCAGACCGGTGAACGGCTGGGCATGTATTCCACCGAAGGCGAGATGACGGTCGAGGGCGCGCCGGTTCTGGTGATCGATGACAATGCGTCCGACAACCGGCACGTCAACCGCCACATGGGCGACAAGTTCAGCCTGACGTTCGAGGCCGAGCCGGAAGCCGCGATCGCCATGGCGCGTGAAGGCAACCCCGACCTGATCATCCTGTCACTCGATCACCGCGGCACCGATCCGCTGCGCCTGACATCGCGCATCCGCAATGACGCCGTGACCCGCCAGGTGCCGATCCTGATGATCGGGGAGGAGAGCGACAACGAGCGGATCGCCAAGGGGCTGGAACTGGGTGTCACGGACTACCTGCTGCGCCCGATCGACGGCAACGAACTGACGGCCCGCGCCAAGACACAGGTGCGCCGCAAGCGGTTCCAGGACCAGTTGCGCGAGAGCGTCGAGGCGTCCATCACCATGGCGATGACCGACCCGCTGACCGGTCTCTACAACCGTCGCTACCTGGACCAGCACCTTGAAATGGCGATGCAGCGCAACCGGACGGCGGGCAAGCCGCTGTCATTCCTGCTGCTCGACATCGATCATTTCAAGTCGGTCAATGACACCCATGGTCATGCCGCCGGCGACAAGATCCTGAAGCAGTTCGCGGAACGGATCGAGCGCAGCGTGCGCGGCTTCGACCTCTGCGCCCGCTTCGGCGGTGAGGAATTCGTCGTCATGATGCCGGAAGCCGACGAGGCACTGGCCATGAAGGTCGGCGAGCGCCTGCGCTGGGCCATGGAGGTCGAGGCCTTCGAGACCGGCGAGGACGTCGGTGCCATCGACATCACCTGCTCCGTCGGCGGTGCCACGCTGAAGGAGGGGGAGGATGCGCCATCCCTGATGAAGCGCGCCGACATGGCTCTCTACAAGGCCAAGAACGCCGGCCGGAACAAGTTGGTGATGGCCGAATAGAGCCTGTCATCGTCCCCTGTCGGTACAGGGAACGATGAGCAGATGATCAGGCGCCCTCCAGCCCCACGATGGCGATGGATGACACATTGTGGTGCGGAAACCCGCCCAGATTGTGCGTCAGGCCGATCTTCGGGTCCGCGAGCTGGCGCTTGTCGGCCCGTCCCAGCAACTGCTGGTACATCTCGTAGAGCATGCGCAGGCCAGAGGCTCCGATCGGGTGGCCGAAGCATTTCAGGCCGCCGTCGATCTGCGCCGGAACGCCGCCATCCGCATCGAAGAAGCCATCCAAGAAATCCTTCCAGGCCGTGCCCTCCTTCGAGATATAGAGGTCTTCGGCCGTCACCAGCTCGGTGATGGAGAAGCAGTCGTGGCATTCGAACATGGAGACCTGTTCGCGCGGGTTGGTGATCCCGGCTTCGGTATAGGCCCGCTCCGCTGCCTTGCGGGTGGTCATGAAATAGGACCCGTCCCAGCCTTCGCCGCTGGATTCGATGCCATTGGAGACGGCGAGCTGCAGCGCCTTCACGGTCACCAGATCCTTCTTGCCGAGCTTGCGGGCGATCTCCGGCGTGGTGACGATGGCGGCGGCGGACCCGTCGGACACGCCACAGCAGTCGAACAGCCCCAGCGGCTCCGCGATCATCGGCGCGTTCATCACGGCGTCGGTGTCGATTTCCTTCTGCAGGTGCGCCTTCGGATTCTTGGCGCCGTTGGCGTGGCTCTTCACGGAGACCTGGGCCATGGCACGCTTCAGGTCTTCCGGCTTCACGCCGTGCTTCTTCTGGTAGGCGGTGGCGAGCTGGGCGAACGATCCGGGCGCGGAGGCATTGGCCCAGGTCATGTTGGAGACGGCACCGGCCATGTTCTGCGGCAGACCGCCATAGCCCGTGTCCTTCAGCTTCTCGACACCCACGGCGAGCGCGATGTCAGCGGCACCGGAGGCGACCGCATAGACCGCGCCACGGAAGGCTTCGGTGCCGGAGGCGCAATAGTTCTCGACGCGGGTGACGGGGATGTAGGGCAGGCGCAGCGCGACGGAGAGGGGAACCGCCGACTTGCCGACATGGATCTCCTCGATCGCGGTGGAGAACCA
>BQJF01000229.1 GCA_021604565.1 Minwuia thermotolerans
AGTGACATGGGGATGTAGTCCACCTGCCGCCAGCGCTCCGCGAAGTCGTCGTAATGCGGCGACAGCAGATGACCCGACTGCCCGGTGGAATGCATGTAGAGCGACGCATCCAGGTTATCGAGATTGTACAGCGCGCGCAGCGACGCCGCATGACCCGTGGTCATCGGACCTTCCGGACTGGTGGGTCGCCCGTGCGCCACATTGACGGTGAAGGAACCGCCGCCGACAGGCACCGAAACATCGAACACCTGTTTCAGCGGATCGACGCGCCCGAACGGATTGTGCGGACTGATCGCCCGGTGAATGTCGCCCCATCGCCAGTCCGCCCGGTCGGTGCCGTGCCGCATCTCCAGCCCGGCCATGGCCAGATCCAGCGCACGCATGATGATCACGTTGCAGTTCTCTACGCCGTCCGTCGCCACATCGTCACACCAGCGGCTGGCGCCGTTGCAATCCGTCAGCACGTTGTGGACGAAGGAGGGGCGAAAGCCGAAGACCTGGTCGATCTGGTCCCCGGTTTCATCGACGATCAGCTGTCGCACCAGTTCCAGATACCAGGCGACGAAGATGGTCGGCTCCGCCCGGTCGGCATCCATGTCACCGTCCCAGAGTTTCAGGTCCGCCAGGATGGTCCGCAGGTCCTCCCGCTCCGGCGCGATTACCGTCATCAGGGGCTTCATCTGGCGCACGAACAGGGACACCTGATCCGCCTGGATCGACTTGAAACTCTCGATGGAATGAATCGAGCGCGCTTCCAGCAGGTCGGTGATCCGCTGGGCCCGATAGGGGGCTGCCCATTCGTTGGTGATGAACCAGGGATAGCCGTCACCGACGATGCGGTTGTTGGCCGTGATGACATAGCCCTTCGCCGGATTGAAGGTCTGCGGCAGGGCGTCATAGGGGATGTAACCGACACGCACCGCCTCCGGCTCCCATCCCTTCACCGGCAGCATGCCCTGCCAGTCGGACTGGTCCACGCGCACCGGCACCTTGCCCGCCGCGATGAAGCCGATGTTTCCCGCCACATCGGCGTAGACCATGTTCTGCTGCGCGCCGGTGAAGTCGCGCATGGCTTCCCGGAAATCGCGCCAGTTGCGGGCCGGATGGGTGTTGAGGCCGGCACGGATCGAGAATTCGTCGTCATCCAGGACATGCCAGCGGAACGCCACGACGTGACCGTCGGGAGCGATCCCGGAAAGCCGCTCCGTCACGTCAGACATCACCGGGCCATGCCGTGTCTTGCGCACGGTGATGGAAACGTCGTTGCCACCGCTGACCCGAATGACCTCCCGAACGGTCTCGAAAGTCGCCCAGCCATCTTCCGTGCGATACTGGGTCGGGTCGTCCGGTTTCACCTGCTCTATGTAGAGGTCCTGCGTATCGGGAGAGGTATTGGTGAAGCCCCAGGCGATATGGCGGTTGCGGCCCAGCACCACGAAGGGGACGCCGGGAAGGGTTGCGCCGATGGTGGCGTCCGTCCCGTCATCCATGGCCGCGAAATACCAGATCGCCGGTGTCTGCAGGCCAAGATGGGGATCGTTGGCCAGCAGCGGCTTGCCCGTGGCACTGCGGCTGCCGCTGACCACCCAGTTGTTCGACCCCGTGCCCGGCCCCTGGGGAAACGGGTCCAGCTTTGCCAGATCGGACCAGAAGTCGGCCGGCATCGCACTGGCCAGGTTCCGGATGGCGGTCGGGCCGTCAGCGGGGTAGTCGGGCCACAGGTCACGGATCTGTTCCGGACTCAGGCGGGTGGCAAGCGCCGCGCGGCGTGCCTCGTTGGCCCAGTTCCCGCTCAGGTTCCAGGCCATCATCTTCAGCCAGACCAGCGTGTCGGCGGGCCGCCAGGGCTCCGGCTCGATGCCGGTGATCAGGAACTCCGGCGGCAGCAGTCCCTCCCGGTTCTCCAGAAACGCATTGATGCCCGCGACATAGGCGTCAAGCAGGCTGCGGGTTTCGGCGTCCAGCCGCTCCACGGTGCGTTCCGCCACCCGATAGACACCAAGGGTGCGCAGGAAGATATCCGTGGACAGGGTGGAGTCCCCGGCGATCTCCGACAGCCGCCCCTGCCCGATGCGCCGCTGCATCTCCATCTGCCAGAGCCGGTCCTGCGCATGCACATAGCCCAGTGCGAACAGGCTGTCGGCGCGGTTCTGGGCGCGGATATGCGGAACGGCGAAACGGTCGCGCACGATGCGCACCGTATTTTCCAATCCGCGCAGGGCAACGGTGCCCTGATACTCGGGCAGCGACATGCGACCGGCGATGAAGACGCCGACGACCGCGATGGCCAGCGTCAGCACGATGGTGAACAGCAGTCGCCACAGCCACTTCATTTGAATTACCGCCGCAGGATTCCCGAATCGCTCATGGTCACGAGCATGGCCCCTTTGCCGTGCAGGTCAACCGCGCAGCCTGCGAGTCGCGGGCCTTCCGGTCCCCCGTCGCGCAGTGTAGGAATGGGTCAAGGGAAACACCGGGCAGGGAAACACACGATGGCACAGAAAGCAGCATTCATCG
>BQJF01000230.1 GCA_021604565.1 Minwuia thermotolerans
CTGTTCCTGCGCCTGCATCAGGAACTGCCCTATTCCCTGACTGTCGAGACCGAGAAATGGAAGGAGCGAAAGGACGGATCGGTCCGGATCGACCAGATCGTCTATGTCTCGCGCACCGGCCACAAGCCGATCGTGCTGGGCAAGGGTGGGCGCACGATGCGTCAGATCGGGCAGGCAGCGCGGGAGGAACTCTCCGAACTGCTGGAACGCCCCGTCCACCTGTTCCTGTTCGTGAAGGTCAGGGAGCGTTGGCTGGAGGATCCGGCGCGCTATCGCGAGATGGGCCTCGAATTTCCCCGCTAGACCGGTCCGTCAGATGACGGACCCGGCACCGGCCTGCAGGCTGCTGCCGCTGTCTTCAACTCGCCTGCCGCATGTTCAGGTTTCCGGCGGCCTGCCGGAACGTCTGCATGACAAAGATGCGGATGGCGCTGGACAGGTTTGCCGTGTCGCGGTTGCGGTCGATTTCCTCGACCAGCGCACTCAGCCTCTGACCACGGGCGTCCGCGATCTCGCGCAGGGCGGACCAGAAGACATCCTCCAGCGAGATGCTTGTCGGGTGGCCGGCGATACGCACCGACCTCTTGTGGATGGCACCAAAGCCGACAACATTCATGCGTTGGTCATTCATGCAGACTGGTCCTCGAATTTGGCGCGAGCGGGGGGCTTGAGTTTGCCCAGGAACCGCTCGAGCAGTTGCTCTGCCTTGGCGATCTGGCGCTCATTCGCCTGATCCATCAATTTCTCAAGTGTCGAACCGGCGCGGCGGTGACCGGCGCGTTCCGCCAGTTCGAACCACATGATCGCGCGCGCGATGTTCTGCGGGACATTCGTCCCGTCGCGGAATTTCTCGCCCAACGTGATCAGCGCCCGGCGATGACCGCGCGCTGCCGCCCGGCGATACCAGCGCAGGGCCTGGTCGACATCGACATCGATCCCCTTGCCGGTCTCGAACGCTTCCGCCAGCAGGAAACCCGACCCGGCGTCGCCGCGTGCCGCGCCTTCCCTGAAGTAGGTGACGGCTGCCGACCAGTCCCTGACAACACCGAGACCGCGCGCATACATCAGTCCGAGCCGGTAGAAGGCCCGTCGCTCGCCCTGTTCGGCGGCGCGCTGGAACCAGTCGTATGCGGCCTCGGGGTCGGCATCGACGCCACTGCCCTCCAGCAGCATGACGCCGAGATTCTTCTGGGCGTTGGCGTGGCCCTGTTCGGCAGCGGCACGGTACCAGCGATAGGCCTCGGGCTCGTTCCGGTCCACACCCCAGCCCTTCAGGTAAGTCCGGGCGAGGTTGTTCTGTGCTGCGGCCCGTCCTCGCTCCGCGGCGTCGCTGAACAGGCTGTGCGCCAGCTCGCGATCAACCCTCACGCCCTTTCCATGCAGATAGCACAGGCCGAGATTGTTCTGCGCCGCCGCGTGACCCTTCTCGGCCAGATCACGCCAGATCGAGACGGCCTGATCATAGTCCTTGGCCCGGAACGCGCTCAACGCCTCCCTGTAGAGCTCGGCACGATCTTTGGCGGCCTGTGCGAGAGATGCCGGAATGGAGGCGAATCCCATAATGCATGTCAGCAGCAGAACTCTGCACAGGGCTGAGAAGGAGGGATCTCGCAATTTGCAATACACCATCATGATACCCCACAGAACAGCAAGTCGCGCGCCATTGCGGGACGCGCCGGAAACGCAGCGTTTCCAGCCGTGCAATTGATCGGGGACTGACGCGGTGCCATCTCTGCACCAGATCGGTTGTTGCCCGGAACAGGAGAGTTGGGAATGGACGCGACACTGCAGGACGAAACCGGGGCGACCCGGATGGATGCACGCGCTGTTGCGCATATCGTGCCGGGCGTCGCCGCGCAGGACGGGGCAGGGGTCCGGCTGAAGCGCAGTCTGGGCGGGCCGGAGCTGCAGCTCTTCGACCCCTTCCTGCTGCTGGACGAGTTCCGTTCCGATGACGCGAGTGATTACATCGCCGGGTTTCCCGACCATCCGCATCGTGGCTTCGAGACCGTGACCTACATGCTCGCCGGTCGCATGGGGCACAGGGACAACCAGGGCAACTCCGGGCTGCTGAAGCCCGGCGGCGCGCAGTGGATGACCGCAGGGCGAGGAATCGTGCATTCCGAGATGCCGGAACAGGAAGACGGGCTGATGTGGGGCTTCCAGCTCTGGGTCAACCTGCCTGCCGCGCAGAAGATGCGCCCTCCCCGCTATCAGGACATCGAGCCGGAGGACATTCCGGAGCTGGATCTGGAAGATGGCGTGCGTGTCCGCCTGGTCGCTGGCACCCTGCGCGGGCAGGAGGGGGCGGTGCGCGACATCGCGGTCAGCCCGATCTACTGGGACGTGCATCTGGATGCAGGCAAGGGACTGGCCGAGACCCTGCCTGCAGGCCACAACGCCTTCATCTATGTCTATGCGGGTGACGTGTCGGTGGGGGACAGCCCCGTGGGTACAGGGGAGATGGCGCTGCTGACCCATGGTGCGAAGCTGAACGTGCAGGCAGCCGATGGCG
>BQJF01000231.1 GCA_021604565.1 Minwuia thermotolerans
ATGGGCGTGGCTGCGGAATTCGTCTATATCCATGGCAATGTCCGGCACCGTGCTGTGATCGTCGGGGACACAACTTGACATGCGCGCCGACGATGCGAAATAGCGTGTGCCAACCGGATGCAAGGGAGCGGGATCATGGCCCAGACGATTCACACGAAGGTTCTGATCATCGGCTCCGGCCCGGCAGGCTGTACCGCCGCCGTCTACGCCGCCCGCGCAGGGCTGGAACCGGTCATGGTGCATGGCATCCAGCCGGGCGGTCAGTTGACCATCACCACGGATGTGGAGAACTACCCCGGCTTCGCGGAAGTCATCCAGGGCCCCTGGCTGATGCAGCAGATGGAACAGCAGGCTGCGCACGTCGGCACCCGGATCATCCATGACATCGTCACCGAGGTGGACCTGAGCCGCCGCCCCTTCGTGGCCCGGGGCGACAATGGCGACACCTATGTCGGCGAGACCCTGATCATCTCCACCGGTGCCTCTGCCCGCTGGCTGGGGCTGGAGAGCGAGCAGAAGTACCAGGGCTTCGGGGTTTCCGCCTGCGCCACCTGCGACGGTTTCTTCTACCGCGGCAAGGAAGTCTGCGTCGTCGGGGGCGGCAACACGGCGGCGGAAGAAGCCCTGTTCCTGACCAATTTCGCCACCAGGGTCTGGCTGGTGCATCGCCGCGACCAGCTCAAGGCGGAGAAGATCCTGCAGGACCGTGTCCTGAAACACCCGAAGATCGAATGCGTCTGGGATCACGTGCTGGAGGAAGTGCTGGGCGAACAGGATCCGCCGGGTGTCAGTGCGGTCCGGCTGCGCCATGTCACCACCGGGGAAACCCGCGAGATCCCGATGCACGGCGTCTTCATTGCCATCGGCCACGACCCCAATACCGGCCTGTTCAAGGACCAGGTCGCAATGGATTCAGAGGGTTATGTCAATACCGCCCCTGATTCGACAGCGACCAGCATTGCCGGTGTCTTTGCCGCCGGCGACGTGCAGGACAAGACCTATCGTCAGGCCGTCACGGCCGCCGGCACGGGCTGCATGGCGGCGCTGGAAGCGGAGAAGTTCATCGCCGCGAACGAGGTCGCGGAGGCCGCCGAGTAGCGGTGATTTTCGGTCCGTGAGCGAATCTTCCTGATTTTGCTTGTCGATTCCGTCTGGACGGATATTTTCCCCACCATGGATTGGGACAAGCTGCGCATATTTCACACGGTCGCGGAGGCCGGAAGCTTCACTCACGCGGGTGACCTGCTGAACCTCAGCCAGTCGGCTGTCAGCCGTCAGGTCAGTGCCCTGGAGGAAAGCCTGCGCACGACGCTGTTCCGCCGCCACGCCCGAGGACTGATCCTGACGGAGCAGGGCGAACTGCTCTATCAGACCGCCCGGGACGTCTTCGCCAAGCTGGCAATGGCTGAGGCGATGCTGACCGATGCCAAGGAAAAGCCGCGTGGCGAACTGAAGGTCTCGACGACCATCGGGCTTGGCTCGACCTGGCTGACCCCGCGCATCCGCGAATTCATCGAGGCCTATCCGGATATCAACGTCAACATGGTGCTGACCGACGGCGAGGTCGATCTGACGATGCGGGAGGCGGATATCGCCATCCGTCTCTGGCCACCGACCCAGCCCGATCTGGTGCAGCGGAAACTGATGACGGTGAATTTCCACCTCTATGCGTCACCCGACTATGTGAAGCGCCGGGGCATGCCGAAGTCACCCGAGGATCTCGACCGCCATTCGCTGATCGTTTATGGCGATGACACTCCGAACCCGGTGCGTGCCAGCGAATGGCTGATGGAGCTGGGTGCCAACCCGGACAAGCCCCGCAATCCGGTGCTGAAGGTCAACAATATCTATGGCCTGCTGCTGGCGGTCGAAAGCGGGCTCGGTATCGGTGCCCTGCCCGATTACATCGTTCAGGGGCAGAGCCAGCCGGTTCGCGTGCTGGATGACGTGGCAGGGCCGAAATTCGACACCTATTTCGTCTATCCGGAGGAGCTGCGGAACTCGAAACGCATCACCGTTTTCCGGGATTTCCTGATCCGGAAGGTCGCCGAAACCCGTTTCTGAGCATTTTTGCGGCATGGCCAATTTGCAACAACCCGCGAGTAGTATTCCCGTGTGACGGGAAAACCGCAGAAAACCGGGTCTCTCAAGCCATTCGCAAACTGCATGGCCCGCGTGCAGGCGCTGCCCTTTATTTCCGCATACCGAAACCCTAAATCTCCACCTGTCGATGTTGCAGCGCAATATCACCGGGCATTCCTGACGCCTCCCTGTTCAGCAATGTCCGACGTCTCCCAGACGTGAAGCCTCCCTGTTTGACTCGGCGGGTCGTTCGCGACCCGCCTTTTTTTTGTCTCCGCAACATGAGCAGGCGTTCAGCAACAGGTGGTGAACCCGGTGAGTTGCCCGGAAACGGGAGGCTGCACGCGCAGGGCATGTCTGCTGATCCCGGCCCGCCCTCTCCTGAGTCGTTTGCGGACCCCGGCCTGCCCTCTCCCCCTCCCGACCACCCA
>BQJF01000232.1 GCA_021604565.1 Minwuia thermotolerans
TCTCTCCCCCGGAATTCTGTGTGGACCGTTCCGCCCCTCTCCCCCTCCCGACCACCCACGGCAGTATCCTCAATGGGTGGTCGGGAGGGGGAGAGGGGCGGAACGGCCCGCTAAAGCCTCAAATGACTCAAACCGTCTCCACGCCGCACCAGTCGGCCATGAACAGTGCGACCGTGCGCGTGACCTCCCGCGTCGAACTGATGCTGACGCGCTCATCGAAGCCATGGATATGTTCCGACACCGGCCCGTAGACAAGGGCGGGCGTGTCGTCATAGAGCACGGCGACGCGGGCATCGAGATAGGCAGGCATGGTGGCGTCGGTCAGGGCGACGTCCCGCACCCGCTGGTGGGCTGCGGCCAGGCAGGCTTCGGCGTCGGAACCCGGTTCCAGCGTGTAGCCCTCCGCCGTGAAGCCGTTGTAGGTGATACTGGGCGGGTGGTTCGACAGGAACGGATCATCAATGCAGGCCGCCCGCAGTGCCTGTTCGACGCGCTGCTTCGCCTCCTCCACTGAAGTGCCGGGATAGATGCCGGCCCGCACGTCGAAGCGGCACCAGGCCGGGACGGAGGATGCCCAGTCGCCACCCGCGATCTTGCCGACATTGATTGTGATCGGCTTGGCTGAGTCCTCGAAATAGCGGTGGTCACCTTTCTCCGCGTTCATCTCGGCTTCCAGCCCCTGCAGGGCGTTGATCAGGCCGTAGGCGGCGATGATGGCGCTGGAACCGACAGTTGATTCATAGACATGCGCCGGGCGGCCCCGCACTTCCACCTGGAACCAGAGGACACCGACATTGGCGCGCACCAGGCAGTCGTGCGTCGGCTCCGTGATCAGCACCGCGTCAGCGTGATAGCCGCGTGTCAGACAGGCGAGAGCGCCGTTTCCGGTGCATTCCTCCTCCGTGACCGACTGCATGTAGACGGTCGCTGCCGGCTGCACCCCGGCCCGTTTCAGGGCGTCCAGCGCATAGAGGTTTGCGGCGATTCCGGCCTTCATGTCGCCGGAGCCACGACCATAGAGCCAGTCGCCATCGATGCGCGGCTCGTAGGGTGGGGCGGTCCACATGTCGAGGGGGCCGACGGGAACCACATCGACATGACCGTTCAGGATCAGGGACCGGCCGGTCTCGTCACGCGGACGATGGGTCCCGACCACATTGACCGCATTGTCATAGGAGACATTGACCGGCGAGAAGCCCGGATGATGCTCGATATCACCGACGTCGATGGTCCAGCGGTCCATCTTCAGGCCACGGTCTGCGAAGGCGTCGTGCAGGAAGTCCTGGGCCGTATGCTCCTGACCCCGCTGGGAGGGATAGCGGATGAGATCCTGGGTAAAGGCGATCTGGTCATCGAAGCCGCGATCCACCTCCGCCACGATCCGTTTCGCCAGTTCCTGATCAACCATTCCACGCCTCCTCCGCGTCGTTTGCCATTGTCTGTCGGCTGCGCCCATACTCACCGCCAGAGACATGCTGCGACAAGGGAGGAATTGCCATGGCTGCCCATAATCCCCGCACCGATCTGGCGACGCATGAGGTCTTCAACCAGCCGCCTCCGCTGGAGGACTACAACCTCTGCCGTTCCGATGCGGCGCTGGTGGAGGCGCTGGCGCGGGAGGGTGCGGCAGGGCACGCCGCGGCGATCGACGCCTATGGCGCTGAACTGGGACAGGCGGAGAACCTGGAGCACGGCCGGCTTGCCAATGTCTTTCCGCCGGTGCTGAAGACCCATGACCGCTATGGCCAGCGGGTGGACGAGGCCGAATTCCACCCTGGCTACCACGCCCTGATGGCGCTGGGCATGAAGCACGGGCAGCATTCCATCGCCTGGGAAGGCAAGCCAGGTGGCCATGTCGCCCACGCGGCCATGCTGTACATGATGTATCAAGTGGAGGCAGGGGTCTGCTGCCCTCTGACCATGACCTATGCCGCGACACCGGCACTGCTGCGCCAGCCGGAAGCGACTGCCTTCTGGCAGCAGGGTGTGATGAGCCGGTCCTACGACAGCCGCTCTATCCCGGCTGCGCGGAAGTCCGGACTGACCATGGGCATGGCGATGACGGAGAAGCAAGGCGGCTCCGACATCCGTGCCAATACCACCCGTGCCGTGGCACGCGGACGTCAGGGGCCGGGGGAGACCTATGAGCTGACCGGCCACAAGTGGTTCTGTTCCGCCCCCATGTGCGATGCCTTCCTGACCCTGGCCTATACGGAGGAGGACGCGGGGGTTTCCTGCTTCCTGGTGCCGCGCTGGCGTCAGGACGGCAGTCGCAATGCCATCCAGTTGCAGCGTCTGAAGGACAAGCTGGGCAACAAGTCGAATGCCTCCAGCGAGATCGAGTATCACGGCGCCGAGGCAATGATGGTGGGGGAGGAGGGACGCGGTGTCCGTACCATCATCTCCATGGTCACCCACACGCGGCTGGACTGCACGATCGGCCCGACGGCCCTGATGCGGCAGGCCGTGATTCAGGCCGGGCACCATGTGGAGCACCGTATGGCGTTCCAG
>BQJF01000233.1 GCA_021604565.1 Minwuia thermotolerans
CGGGGAGGAAACAGATGACGGAAACGGCTGTTCAGGGGCAGGTGGCGGATCGCTTCGCACCGGTCAGGGAAGCGTTCGCGCGCAACTTCGCGGACTTCGGGGAGGTTGGTGCCAGCCTGCGCGTTGCCCTGCACGGGGAAATCGTCGCGGACCTGTGGGGCGGGATCGCAGATCAGAAGACGCAGGCCCCCTGGCAGGAGGACACGGTATCCGTCGTCTTCTCCTGCACCAAGGGTGCCACGGCGATCTGCGCCCACACACTGATCAGCCAGGGTGCCTTCGACCTTGCCACGCCCGTGGGCGATATCTGGCCGGAGTTCGCGGCGGGCAACAAGCAGGAAGCGACTGTCCGCATGATGCTGGACCATTCGGTCGGTGTGCCGGTGCTGCGCGAGAAGCTGAAGACCGACGGCATCTACGACTGGGACTACATGTGCGAACGGCTGGCGGCGGAGGAACCTTTCTGGCGACCCGGCGACCGCAATGGCTATCACGGTCTGACGTTCGGCTGGACGGTTGGCGAACTGGTGCGCCGGGCATCGGGCAAGTCGCTCGGCACCTACTTTCAGGACGTGATTGCCGGACCGCTCGGCCTCGACTTCTGGATCGGCCTGCCGGAGGAGATCGAGCCGCGCGTGGCCCCCATGATCTTCCGCAGGCACGAGCCGGGCGATGCGCAGCCGCCGTTCCTGGAGGTCGGTCTGAACCAGCCCGGTTCCATCCCGCACCTGTTCCTGTTCAATTCCGGCGGGTTCCTGTCGAAGGGCTGCAACAGCCGCGAAGGACACGTGGCGGAGCTTGGCGGCGCGGGCGGCATCACCAACGGACGCGGACTGGAGGGGATGTATCGGCCCTTCGCCAATGGTGGTTCATGGGATGGTGTGGAGCTGGTGGATGCGGCGACGCTGGCCGACATGGAGGCGGTTTCCATGGCCACGGGTCGTGACGCGACCCTGCAGATACCAACGCGTTTCGCGCCCGGCTTCATGAAATCGATGGACAATCGGGGATTGGGGATCGAGGGCGCGATCATCGGTCGCCGGGCCTTTGGCCATGTCGGCGCGGGCGGCTCGCTGGGGTTCGCCGATCCGGAGACGGGTCTGAGCTTCGGCTACACCATGAACCGGATGGGTGAAGGACTGCTGCTGAACGAGCGCGGGCAGGGACTGGTGGATGCGGTCTATCAGGCACTGGGCGGCATGGAACAGGCCGGTGGCGCCTGGCGGCCTGCCGCATGAACGGGGCCGGCATGGCGACCGGGTTCGCGCTGCTGCAACCCCGAGAGCGTCGCTACGACGTGAGCCCGGATGATTTCGTGGCGGAGATGCAGGACCGTTACGGCATCAGCGGTGACCTGACCTTCACGGATCTGGTGGCGCGTGCGGCGGCGCATGACCCCGACCGGAGCGCCATGGTGTTCCAGGGGCGGGAGACCAGCTATGCCGTGATGATGCGCCGGGTCCAGGCCACGCGGGCCATGCTGACGGACCGGTTCGGTGTGCGGCCGGGTGACCGGGTCGAACTGCTGGTCGACAATTCGGATCACTATGCGATCTGGTATCTGGCGGTTCTCGCTGCCGGGGCCATTGCAGTGCCGATCAACCCGAAACTCGTGCCGCGCGAACTGGCCTTCATGGTCCAGGACTCAGCACCGGTGCTGTTCGTTCAGGAAAGCCGTTTCGACGATCTGATCGATGCTGCGCTGGCGCTTGCGGAGCGGTCTCCACCACGCTTCGTGGTGGACCGTGACCCGCCGCCGTCCGATGCCGGCGACTGGCAGCCGAGCAGTGGCATCGATGTGCATGACCATGCGGCCATCTATTACACCTCCGGCACCACGGGAACGCCCAAGGGCGTCATCCATACCCATCACAGCCTCATTGCCGGTGCGCTGATGATGCCGGAGGCCTGGGAATATCCAGGCACGGACATGCGGTTCCTTGCCTGCACGCCGATGTTTCACATCGCCAGCCATGTCTTCTTTCTGGTCACCCTGAGTCTTGGCGCGACCCTGATCATCGACAGCTATCAGACCGAACGCACGATGCGCGTAATCGCCGAGGACCGGATCGACGCCTTCTTCGCGGTGCCGAGCCAGTTGCTGATGATGGAACAGCATCCGCTGAAGCAGGAGCTGGATTTCAGCCACGTGCGGATGATCGGGTTCGGCGCCGCACCCATGGCGATGGACCGGCTGCAGGCGGTGCAGGACATGTATCCTAATGCCGGTCTGGTTCACTGCATGGGCCAGACGGAGAGCACGGGCATGCTGGTGGCGCTCTCGTCGGCGGAAGCGTTCAGGAAGATCGGCTCCGTCGGTCTGGCCATCCCCGGCAGCGAGCTGCGGGTGGTCGATGATCAGGACCAGGAGGTTCCGCAGGGTACGGTGGGTGAACTGGTCAGCCGGGGACCGCAGAACATGGTCGGCTACCTCAACCGCCCGGAAGCGACGGAGGAGACCCTGCGGGGCGGCTGGCTGCACACCGGTGACCTGGGCTATCGCG
>BQJF01000234.1 GCA_021604565.1 Minwuia thermotolerans
ACCGACATCGGCAAACAGTTTCTCGATGGCTTTCAGGAACGCGTCCGGATCGACGGCACCGGCGGCGGCGACCACCATGCGCTCCGCACCGTAACCACGCCCGAGAAATCCCTGAAGGTCGCTGCGAGCAAATGTCGACACCCGCTCCGGCAGGCCCAGGATCGACCGGCCTACGGGCTGGTCGGGATAGGCAGCGGCCTGCAGGTGATCGAAGATCAGGTCATCGGGGGTGTCATTGACCTGCGCGATCTCCTGGCGGACCACCTCCCGCTCCCGCGCCAGTTCATCCTCCGGGAAGGTGGACTGCAACAGGATGTCGGCGATCAGTTCGATGGCCAGGTCGGTGTCATCACGCATGACACGGGCGTAATAGGCCGTCTGTTCGCGACTGGTGTAGGCGTTCAGATAACCGCCCACATCCTCGATCTCCTCCGCGATGCGCAAGGCGGAGCGGCGCGCCGTACCCTTGAAGGCCATGTGCTCCAGCATGTGCGCCAGTCCGTTCTCGTGGACACGTTCATGGCGCCCGCCGACATCGACCCAGACCCCGACGGAGACGGTCTCGACACCCGGCATCGGGGCGACCGCGACACGCAGTCCGCTGGGCAGGGTATGCAGCAGTCCGGCGCTCAATTCGCCCCTCCGCCAGCGACGCGGGCGTGGGTCTCCAGGTGGCGCTGTACCGCGCCGAGATCATTGGGCAGGGTGATGCTGCGCTCCTTTCGTTCGTGCAGGTCGGCAAGCCGTTCGGGCAGTGCCGGATGAATGCCGATGGCCCGTTGAACCGCGTCCGGGAACTTGGCTGGATGGGCGGTGGCCAGGCTGACCGTCGGCACTTCGTCGGCAATCCGCCCCTCTGCCCGTGCGCGCCGGGCGGCGGCGGTACCGATGGCGCTGTGCGGATCCAGGATCCCGCCCGTGTCGCGCCAGACCCGGCGCATCTCTTCAAGTGTTTCAGCCTCATCCACCCGCCGGGCGGTGAAGACCTTCTGCGCCGCCTGGAAGGCTGCGGCAGGGGCCGTGAAACCACCCGACTGTTTCAGATTGTCCATCAGGCCCTGAACACGGGGACCGTCACGATCCACCATGTCGAACAGCAGCCGCTCGAAGTTCGATGAAACCTGAATGTCCATCGACGGGCTCATGGTCGCACTGACGCCCCGGGTGCGATATTCCCCGGTGTCGAAGAACCGGGTCAGGATGTCGTTGACGTTGGTGGCGATCAGCAGCGTGTCCACCGGCAGGCCCATGCGTCGCGCGATCTCCCCGGCGAAGATGTTGCCGAAATTGCCGGACGGGACTGAGAAGGCCAGCGGGCGTCCGCCCAGCGCGATCCCGGCGTGGACGTAATAGACCACCTGCGCCGCCACCCGCGCCCAGTTGATCGAGTTCACGGCGGACAGGCGCATCCGGTCGCGGAAGCCGAGATCGTTGAAGGCGCCCTTCACCAGCGCCTGGCAGTCGTCGAAATCCCCCTCGATGGCGATGGCGTGGACATTGGCGTCCTCGACAGTCGTCATCTGTCGCCGCTGCACATCCGAGACCCGGCCCAGCGGGTACAGGATGAAGATATCCACCGCCTCACGACCCCGGCAACCTTCGATTGCCGCAGACCCGGTATCTCCGGACGTGGCCCCCAGGATCGTCACCCGTTCGCCGCGCTCCGACAGCACCCGGTCGAAGAACCGCCCCAGTGCCTGCAGCGCGAAATCCTTGAACGCCAGGGTCGGGCCGTGGAACAGCTCCATCACCCAGTCATTGGCCCCGATCTGCTTCAGCGGTGCGACGGCGGTGTGATCGAAGGCAGCGTAGGTGTCCGCCATCATCTGCCGGAAATCATCCGGGCCGATACTGTCGCCGGTCAATGGTCCCAGCACTTGCGCGGCCAGATCGGCATAGGAAAGCCCCTGCAACCCGGCCAGATCCAGCTGCGGCAGGGCCTCCGGCACATACAGGCCACCATCCCGCGCCAGGCCGGTCAGCAGCACATCATCGAATTCCAGGACCGGGGCAACACCCCGGGTGCTCACATAGCGCACGCTTGTTCCTCATGCTTCATCTGGTGGCGGGAGTCGTTTGCGGCCTGTGCCATCCCTCTCCAGGATTCTCTGTGGCCTGCTCCATCCCGGCCACCCACGAGAGTATCCTTGATGGGTGGCCGGGAGGGGGAGAGGGATGGAGCAGGCAGCAAACAGACTTACGCCGAGAGCTGCTTCAGTTCGCCCTTGATGACATAGGCCAGGATCTCAACCACCTGCTCAGGCGTTTCGGCCACAGCCAGGGCGGCAGCGTCCACTTCCTTCAGCGGGTGCGTCAGGGACGGGTCGTGCTGCACGATCAGCGGCGTGTTCATCGCCGCCGCATAGCCCGCGTCGAAGGCGGCGTTCCACTGCTTGTACTTGTCGCCGAAGCGTACCACGACCACGTCCGCCCGCTCGATCAGGGTACGGGTGCGGATGGCGTTGATCTTGGCGCCCTTGTGGTCCTTCCAGAAGCCGCTG